>JAZSII010000184.1:0-28304 GCA_045533725.1 Acetatifactor sp.
GGATTGTATCAGGCCTGTTTGCACTGGCCTTTTTGGGATGTGTCATGTGCCTGTTCGGAGCCGAAAGAAAAGAGGCTGTATTTGTGCGTATTGATCAAGGGAAGAATAGCAAGTTCAAAGTGGCTTATTACATGGTGGAAGGTCAGGAGTATCCCTGCATTTTCCCTAAGGAAGCCGTATTGGAACATAAATTATACAGAACCGATCAAACCTACCACGTCTTGTTACATAAAAGGTTGGGAAAAGTATTTGACCGATTTGCGGTTGTGACATGTACATTGGGATTGACTGCCGGTACGGTATTGAGTGTAGGAATTTTATTTTATTTTTTGAATTGAGCGGGAGACAGATATGAGTATGACGGTCGGGAAGAAAAACGCAGGTTTACAAAAAAATGATTTTGCCAGGGGGCCTGTTTGGAAATGTATTATTGTTCAGGCAGTGCCGTTGACTATTGCACAATTGGTAAATCTTTTGTACAACGTAGTAGACAGAATTTATCTGGGCCATTTGGGCGATGGTAATAGTATTGCATTAACCGGTGTGGGTTTAACCTTTCCGATAGTTACGCTGATTATGGCGTTTACAGCTTTGCTCGGAATGGGAGGGGTACCGCTTTTTTCCATGGAACGGGGGAGCGGTGATGAAGAAAAAGCCGGAAGGATAATGGGCAACTCGTTTGCACTTTTGTTGTTTGCCTCCGTGGTACTGACTATATGCGGCTATGTGTTTAAGGAGCCGATATTGTATGCGTTCGGTGCCGGAGATGAGTCCTATTTATATGCGAAAGAATATTTGGATATCTATTTGGCAGGTACGGTTTTTTCCATGATTACTACGGGAATGAACGGATACATTAACGCCCAGGGTTTTCCCAAAATCGGTATGTTATCCATTATAATCGGTGCCGTTATTAACATTGTATTGGACCCTATCTTTATTTTTGGATTGGATATGGGGGTAAAGGGGGCTGCCCTTGCCACGATTATCAGTCAGGCTGTTTCGGCCGTGTGGGTACTTAAATTTTTGTTCGGGAAACAGGCGATTGTTCCCATTACCTTGCCAAATATACGAATTCGCAAAGGAATTACAAAGGATATTCTGCGATTGGGTACTTCAAATTTTATCATGCAGGGAACTACATGTGCGGTGCAGGTGGCATGCAATTCTACCTTGCAGATTTACGGTGGAGATATTTACGTGGGAATTATGACGGTAACGAATTCCATCAGAGAGATTTTTGCCTTACCCGTGACCGGAATCGTGAATGGTGCCCAGCCGGTTATCAGCTTCAATTACGGAGCAAAGGAGTATGATAGAACCCGGGCGGGAATACGGTTCAATACATTGATCGGTTCAGTATATACAGCAGTAGCGTGGTTGGCGGTGATTTTGTTTCCGAAGCTTTGGTTCGGGATTTTTTCGGATGATACGCAGATGATGGAAATGGGTATTGAAATGCTTCAGATATATTTTTTCGGATTTGTATTTATGGCATTACAATTTGCAGGGCAATCCGCATTTCAAGCGGTGGGAGATGCCAGACATGCCATTTTCTTTTCCCTGCTGAGAAAAGCTTTTATTGTGGTTCCCCTTACGTTGCTGTTACCGAGAATGGGTTCGGGGGTAAAGGGCGTATTTATGGCAGAGCCCATATCCAATGTATTAGGCGGTATAGCCTGTTATTTGACGATGCATTTTAAAGTCTATAAAAAGATGAACGGAGTGAGTTTATAGCAAGAAATGGCAAGTGATTCACAAGAAATGCAAAGCACATATAAGTGCAGATATGTATAATTAATTTTGATGAAATAATATTTTTAAGGAGAAGAAGCGTTATGAAAAAATGGAAATTGAGTCTGTTAACTGTTATTTTGGCAATAGCAGTGACAGCATGTTCGGCGAAAGAGGAAGGAAGTGCAGAGCCTACACCTACACCTGCACAGGAAGCAGAGGCGACACCGGAGCCTACTGCGGAACCCACCGCAGAGCCTACAGCTACTCCAGAGCCTGAAGAGGAGGGGATTGTGGTAACGGAGACCCTTCAGAGTCTGTATGCAAAATATGGTATGAAAGTAGGAACCTGTCTTTCTGACAGTATGATTACCAAGAAAGTATGCACTCAGATTATTAATGAGCAATTTAACAGTATTACATTTGAAAATCACTTAAAGCCGGATTATATTTTAGACAAAAATGAAAGTATTGCAACCGGTGACTTGGTGGTTAAATTTAGCGACAAGACAGTGGAACTGTTACAGTGGTGCAAGGAAAATGACAAGGTATTGCGTGGTCATACACTCATTTGGTATAGCCAGACTCCCAGTTGGATTTTCTATGAAAATTTTGATACCGGTGCATCCTTGGTAAGCAGAGATGTCATGCTTGCACGTATGGAAAGTTATATCAAACAGGTGTTTGAAGAATTAGAAGAATTGGGTTACATAGACATGTTTTACGCATACGATGTAGTAAACGAAGCATGGTTGGATGACGGAACAAAGCGTGACTGTTTGTGGATGCAGACCATTGGTGAGGATTATTTGTGGTATGCATTTTACTATGCTGATATGTATGCGCCGGAATATATTGATTTGTATTACAACGATTTTAACGAGCAGTTTAAGACGGATGCACTTTATGATTTCGCACAGACCCTGGTGGATGAAGAGGGCAACTACTTAATCGACGGTATCGGATTCCAGGCACATTTGTATACTGAGGACAGTCTGGAAGATTATTTTGCGACTATGGATAAGCTGGCAACATTGGGACTCAAAATCAGTTTGACGGAGCTGGATGTATGTTTGGGTACTTATCCTGTTATTAAGCCCGGAACGGAAGAAAACTTCAAAGTGCAGGGACAGTTCTACTACAATTTGATTAATGGTATATTCGAGAGAGTGGAAGCAGGTACTGTAAAGATGGATTCATTGACTTTCTGGGGATTTTCAGATCAGCTTTCCTGGAGAAAAGAGCGTAACCCTATGTTGTATAATATAGTATATAAGCCTAAGTATGCATTTTATGGTGCATTACAGATGAAGGAATATGCAGGATTTGACGAATAAGGGAAATATATGCTGTTGATTTTTGACAAAGCTTCGGATATACTTAAATAGGAGTTATTTGAGAAGGTAAACGGAAACGGTTGATGGTTAAATGGATATGTAGGGGGAAAGGTGTGAAATGAGCGAGAAATTATTTCATAATGAGATTTTAACAGCTGCATTTCAAACTATGATTGAGAATACCAAAGATATGGTATTTGTAAAAGATACAGATTTACGATATGTTGCAGCATCCCAGTCTTTTGCAAAGATGGCGGGAAAGAAAAGTGCTGATGAAATTATCGGGAAAATAGATGCCGAAATTTTTGAACCCACTCTTGCAAAAAGATATGTTTCGGATGATAAAAAGCTTTTGGAGGGCGGTAAGAACCTGATTGATTATAATGAGCCTATTTTGGGAGATAACGGAAAGGCTCGTTATGCATCTACCTCCAAGTATATTTTAAGAGATGCAGAGGGAAATGCAATCGGTTTGGTTGGTGTAACGAAAGATATTACTCAATTTTATATCGCCCGTCAAAGATATCATCAGGAATTGAAATATTTGTTTGAATTACCGGAGGATACCTTTGCTGTGTCTTATGTCGATATTGACGATTGGCGTATTATTACCCAACGTCGTCAGGAGATTGAAAAGAGTACACTTGAGTCCTGTTATACCGTTGAGGAGCTTGCAGAAGCAGCTGTGAAGGCAATTGCAGACAAAGAAAATGAAGCGGTTGGATTCTTTAGTAATTTTACGAAGGAGAATCTGCAGGAAATTTACGCAAGCGGCAGAAAAATATTTACTTTTGAGTATAAGCGACATATGCCGGATGGTTCCTTGCGCTGGGTTCAGACTGATTTGAAATTCATGACGGATATGGATAGCGGTCATCTGTGTGCTATGCTTACTGCGAAGGATATCGAAGAAAAGAAACGGGAAGAGCAGGAACTGATTTTTGCGGCTAAAATGGATAAAATGACCATGGTTTTGAATCGAGAGACCAGTATGGAGTATATCCGTGACATTTTGGAAAATGAAAAGTCGGCAGAGCATGTACTGTTTATGATTGACATTGATAATTTTAAGAATCTGAACGATACCTTGGGTCATCAGAAGGGAGATGATTTCCTGATGGCTTTGGCAAAGGTTCTTAAGAATTGTTTCCGTGAGACGGATGTTGTAGGAAGAATCGGAGGAGATGAATTTTTTGCCTTTATGAGAAAGGTGCCGGACAGAGCTTCGGTAGAAAAGAAGGCAAAGGAAATGCGTCAGGTCATTTGTAAGGTATGTGCAAACTATGAAGGCATGAATATGTCCGGTAGTATTGGTATCAGTATGTATCCTAAGGATGGTAAAACTTTAGACGAGTTGTACAGCAAGGCGGATCAGGCATTGTATCAGGCAAAGCGTACGGGAAAAGATAAATATGTGATTTATTGAGAATAATGAAGTGCAGTACTGTCGTTTAAGGTAGTACTGTTTTTCAATTTGCGAAATGTAGGGAAAAGAAAAGGAGAGTTTCCATGCTTTTTGTTATGAAAGAAAAATCAAGAAGGATTATTTCGGTGGAAAGAAAAGGCGGAGCATTGTTACTCTATTCCGAGAGAGCAATGCATCGTATTCAACCTTATACACAATGTTGTATACGACTGAGCTATACGTACGAGGAGACATTTTCCGAGGATGAAAAGCCGGGAGTGGTAGCCGGACCGCAGGTGAATTGGGAGTTTGAAGAAACTGCGGAGTCAGTGTTTGTAAGAACGGAAGCATTGACTGTTAAGGTGTGCAAGGAGACTGCATGCTACGAGTATTATGATGCCAAAGGAGTTCTTTTGTTAAAAGAGGCAGAACAGGAGAGTAGGGAGCTTGATAAGTTTGCTACTACAATTCTTGCAGCAAAAGAGCAGGCGGTAGAAAAAATCCAAACAGCCGATGGAGTAAAAAGAGTCGTAAAAGAAGCGAAGCTTAGTGAAAGCGGGTATGCGTATCATACCAAACTCCGTCTTTTGTTTGATGAGCAGGAGAGGTTGTTCGGATTGGGACAGCATGAAGAGGGATATGGTTCTTTGCGCGGACAGACGGTATATTGCCATCAGGCCAATCGTAAGATAGCATTGCCCTTACTGGTTTCAACCAAAGGTTATGGTATTTTGACAGATACATACAGTCCGTATATTTTTAATGATGCGGGACTGGAGTCCTATATATACACGGAAGCTGATAAAGAAATGGATTTTTACTTTTTGGCAGGCGGTATGAAGCAGGTGATTAAAGAGTATCGTAATCTGACCGGAAAGGCAAGTATGTTACCTAAGTGGGCATTTGGTTATTTGCAGTCTAAGGAGCGCTTTGAGACACAGGAAGAAATTGAAAGTGTGGCAAAGGAATATCGAAGGCGTGGTATAGGTATCGATGGTATTATTTTGGACTGGTTTTCCTGGGAGGAGAGTAAATGGGGTCAGAAGACCTTTGATAGGTCGAGATTTCCGGATCCGACTGCCATGATAACGGCTTTGCATGAGCAGGATTATCATTTTATGATTTCAATTTGGCCCAGTATGGACGAAAGCTGTGATAATTATCAGGAGCATGCTGATAAAGGTTATATTTTGCCTGCTACCAATATTTACAATGCCTTTTGCAATGAGGCACGCAAGCTATATTGGAAGCAGGTCAGGGAGGGGCTTTTCTCACATGGTACAGATGCATGGTGGTGTGATAATTGTGAGCCCTTTACACCTGAATGGAACAGTATCAGACGTCCGGAACCTGCAGAAAGCTACAGACGATATCAAGAAGAGTCGGCACAACGTTTTGAGGCTGTCAAGACCAATGCATTCGGATTTGTACATGCGCAGGGTATTTATGAGGGGCAGAGAAGGGATTGTGAGGATAAGCGGGTAACCATTCTTACACGTAGCGGGTATATCGGCTCCCAAAGACATGGTACTATTCTTTGGAGCGGAGATATTGCGGCGACATGGGATACCTTACGCAGACAGATTGCAGCCGGATTGGGCTTCTGCGCATCGGGACATCCCTATTGGACAGTGGATATCGGAGCTTTCTTTGTAAAAAGGGGCGAAATATGGTATTGGAAGGGCGATTATGACAAGACTACGGAGGATATGGGATATCGGGAGTTGTTTGTCAGATGGCATCAGTGGGGTGGTTTTCTGCCTGTTTTTAGAGGGCACGGGACTGATTGTAACAGAGAGTTCTGGCATTTCGGTAAAGAAGGGGAGCCTTTTTATGATGCGTTGGTAAAAGCGAACAGGCTTCGTTATGAATTAATGCCTTATATTTACTCCGTGGCAGGCAGCTGCTGGCACGCAGATGAATCTATGATGCATTTTCTGGCATTTGATTATCCGGAGGATGAAATTGCCTGTGGTATTACCAATCAGTATATCTTCGGGGATAATATTATGGTATGTCCCGTTACAAGACCGATGTATTATAAGGCAGAGTCTGAAAGAATCGAGAATCCGGATACATCCGTAAGGGTGTATTTGCCCGAGGGAAAATGGTACGATTATTATACGGAAGAGTGTTTTGCAGGTGGCAGATATATTACTGCGAATGCGCCTCTTGACAGGATGCCGTTATTTGTTAAAGCGGGAGGAATTATTCCGAAGACGGAGTTTGTATCGGCTACTGCACGGTTGAAGAAGGAATTGGAGATCTGTGTATATACCGGTGCGGACGGAAAGTTTGCATATTATAATGATGCCGGAGACGGATATGCTTATGAACAGGGAGAGTACGAGCTGTTTGAACTGACATATTGCGATAAAGATAATAAATTGGATTGCAAAGGCTTGGAAAAAGCGTATAAGGTTACGGTGCGATATATTTAAAAAGACCCCTCAGGGGTCTTTTTTTTAGTCAAAGGCAAAGCTAAAGTAAGTGGGTATGGCTCCGGAATTGTCCAAAGAACGATACATGGCAAAGGGCTTGTCCGTTCCGGGGGTGCGGAAGTATCCCTTTTGAAAACCCAGGGAATGAACTAAAGCCGGAGCAATGGTAGTATCGCCCAATAATTCCAAGCCAAGGAGAGTGCCCTTTTCTGCACGGGCAGTTAATAAAAAGTTTTCTCCGGTATAGAAGTTTGCCTGTTTTTCCAAAAAGTCAAGATTTGTATTTTCCTGCAAAATACCACGAGCAGGTAAATAGGTTTTGCGTAATTGGCTGAATTCGTCTTTGGTTATCCGGTTCACAGAGATTTTCGCTCCGGATGCTTCACAGGAGAATTCCTTAATAAAACAAGTGGTTTCATATCCCAGAGTTTTGTAAAAGGTAAACAGTTCGGGAGAACCGGGAACCAAAAGGGCACCGCGGTATCCTAAGTCGGCGAGTACCTTATGGGCATCTTCCATGAGGTTATGGCAGATTCCCTGATGTCTCAAGGAAGAGGCTGTTGCAATGGCATACAGATATGCATATCTATTGTCCTCCAGGGAGCAGTCAAACCAGTATAATGCTGCAACGGGGATATCATCCTTTAAGGCTATTCTACAACGACTTGGGTGAAAAGCAGTATGGAAGAAATCATCCAAAAACTCTTCAGAATCGCCGAATGCTTCGGCCCAAAGTTGCCGAAGTGCAGGAATGTGGTGAAGGTCTGGTGTACTAATATTCATAGTCGTCCTCCAAAAGGCAGGCCCAGCATTTTTC
This sequence comes from Acetatifactor sp., assembly GCA_045533725.1. Taxonomy (GTDB): domain Bacteria; phylum Bacillota; class Clostridia; order Lachnospirales; family Lachnospiraceae; genus Acetatifactor. The sequence continues at coordinate 7,735 of JAZSII010000184.1, forward strand.
TACCATATGGTGAGGATAATAACGTTGCTTGGCGATGCGGAGCCCTTCTATGCCCATATCCTCTTCCCGGTTTAAAAACTGTATTTCAGGATACTTATCCCGGATGTAACGGGCAAATTCACAGTTGATAGCTGCATAAGCACCGTTTACATCAGCCGTAGCTTTTTCAAAATGTACATCGAAGGTATCATGGGACATACGGCTACCCAAGGTTAACGCAAATACGCGACCTTCGTTTAAGAGAAGGAGACCTTCCATTTCCAGTTCTTCAAAATGTCTCAGTGCTTTGTCCAGCGCCACTCTCTCCATGTGAAAGTCGCTGTCCGGGTTTTCGGCAAGCTTGGCTTCGTACCAGCTTTCTGTCATTTCCATGGCCAGCGAAATATTATCCGGAGTAATGGGCTCTGCCGTGTATTGGGGATAGGTATCCCGGAACCGGTTGAAATGGTTACGTTTTTTGTGATATTTGCTGCCCGGCAAATCTGCCAGATTGTTGATATCATAGACATAATCATAAGCGTCTCTGTCACAATGAAAACGGAACCTTCCGGGGTAGAGTTCTTCCAGAATCTGTTTTTCGTGTGCATATAACCCGGTCAGACGACAGGGAATACCACGTTCTTTGGAATCTGCGATAATAGCATCCAAAACGATTTTTTTGTCGCCCTGTCCCACGGGATAGGGATATATACTGCGACGGTTAAACTGGGAAAAACGCACCATATGGTCATGAAGAATGGTGGCCTGCTGTCGTCCCCAAAGGTATATATTAGCAAAAGTATATTCACAACCCCGTTCACTTCCATCAAATAAATACTTTTCGTAAACAGGCTTGTCCTGAATGGTGACAGGTTTAAATTCGATCATGTTTGGTTCCTCTACTATATAGCGTATTATTTGAAATCATTATAATATTATAATATTGTAACCAAATGCTGTCAAATAATTAGAAATGTGTTATAATATAAAATTAGCGGATAAACGCAAAGGTATATCGGAATGAGGTAATACAGAGGAGATTTGCATGATTGGTTGGATTATTTTAGGTGTTATCCTTTTTGTTGTAAATACATTTCTTCTAATCAATATCGGGGATTGGATTATTGTGGGCTTTGCAAAACCTGCGTTTCGGAGTGAACCCGCAGAGAAAGAGTATTTAATCAAGGCGAAAAACCGTATGGACATACAAAAAAATACAGAATGTTCCGGATATTCTTCTGCCCATGTACTGCGTAGCTTCGGTATTGAAGCAAGCGGAAAGGAATTGTATAAAAATATGCCCGGCAAATGGAGTAACGGAGCAGTTTTGCCGCGAAACCTAAAAAAGGCTTTGGAACAGATGGGCTTTAAAGTTTCATACCGTTCGGGAAACAAGGAAACGCTGAAAGCAGAGCTGTGCAAGGGGAATAGAGTTATAGCTTTTGTCAGAACCAGATTGGGCAGAAAATGGCTGCATTACGTATCCGTGGTAGGATATAATGAAAAAGAGGTATTTATTGCGGATTCCCTGGATGAAACCATTAATTGCGATGAAGAATTTTTTAATCGGAGACTTCCGTGGGAAGAGTTTATGAAATACTGGAATATTCGTGAAATATATCTGCCTTTTTACAAATATACATATTTGGTTATAGAGAAGCCGGAAATCAAGAGAGAAGAGGAAGCATTCAGTGAAGAATAAACGCATTTGGATAATGATAATAGGAATATTGATAGTAGCGGGATTCATTGCTTTTCTGGTGTATCAGAACCGTTCAAAGCAGGAGCCCGAATTACTGCAGACAGAGCCGTGGACGGATTCTGTATTGGATGAAGGTGGCTATGAAGCGGTTTTTTGTACAATGGATGGGGATTTTTATTTTTCAGAGCAGGAGTTTTTGGAGTATAGAGGTCTGAAGGTGGCAAAACCTGCCAAAAGACTGGAAAATCTCGCGCATATAAGCCAAATGACTGAAATGGTCAATGAGAAGAGTGAGTGTTTAAATACAGTATATTTGCAGATTAATCCCATGCAGCTGTATCGTAGCCTGGGAGAAGGAATGCAGTGGCAGGAAATGTTGGAATCCTATGTGGTAACCCCTATTCAAGAGAATGAAGAAGTTACTTATGAGATTTTGATTTCTTATCCTAAGCTTTCTTATCTTGCAGCATATACGGAGGAAGAGTGGGAGCTATATAAGCGGGTGCATTTTGAGTTCGTGGAAGCCATAAGCGGTTTGGAAAATGTATTTGTTTATTATTTAGGTCATAAGGAGTGGCTGAACCGAAATCCATTAAATTACGAAAATGATTTTATGGTGAACCGGATGGTTGAAAAAAATATTATTCTATCTACTTTTTGTGACAGAAAATATGTAGTTACACCTACGGAAATGCAGATTGCGTTTATGGAATTAGATGAGCTGCTTGGTTTTTGCAGGGTGGCGGAATATCCGGATTTGAGTGCTTGGAGCTTTGTTTTTCTGGGTGACAGTATTATCGGGAATGACAGGAGTACCTGCTCTGTTCCGAGTGTGGTTTCGGCATTTTCTGGAGCGGATGTATATAATTGCGGCAAAAACGGAGCGGCAGCAACCTATGATACGGAGGCCGAGGTCTCGTTTTTGGATGTGACACAGGCTATCTTATCGGGAGATACAAACAGAATTGTGAATGAGGAGCTTTCCCAGGCAATTTGTTCGTTTGGGGAAGAATATGATACCGAAAGATTATGTTTTGTGCTGAATTACGGATTAAATGATTATTTTATGGGATACCCGGTAGAGGATGATAAAGATGCATATAACAGGGAAACTTTTGCGGGAGCATTGCGCACCGGTATCGGGCAGCTTAAGCAGGCGTATCCTGATGCGGTAATTATTGTAATGCTTCCCACATACACCATTTTGTATGACGAGGGCACTCAGATTATGAGCGGTAGAGGTTCAGAACTGATGGAATATCGGGATGCGGCCCGTTCCGTTGCAGAAGAGATGGGCGTTTGGTATAAGGATAATTATGCGGACATGCCCTTGGATATCCATACACATACTACGCTTTTGGCAGATGGTACTCATTTGAATGAATGGGGAAGATATGTGCTGGGCAATCAGATCATCACTTATTTTGAAGAAAATGTGTTGAGTACTATAGAAAATTAAAAGGAAAGAGCTATGGTTTTTGCTGTTAAAAGAAATTATAATCATACTATATATGCCTGCTATATAGGTTATATTACCCAGGCGATAGTGAATAATTTTGTGCCTTTGCTGTTTTTGACCTTTGTAACGGACTATCAATTGAGTCTGGACCGGATTACTTTGATTACTACGGTTAATTTTCTTGTACAGCTTTTGGTGGATTTACTGGCTGTAAAGGTTGTAGATGGAATAGGATACCGTCCCTGCCTGATTTTTGGACATGTTTGCGCGGCGGCTGGTCTGGTGGGACTTGCCTTCCTGCCGCATATGCTGGGAAATGCTTATTTGGGAGTAATGATTTCTGTGGTGCTGTATGCCATCGGCGGCGGTCTGATGGAGGTATTAATCAGTCCAGTGGTGGAGGCCTGTCCCACGCAAAAGAAGGAAGCGGCCATGAGCTTGTTACATTCCTTTTATTGTTGGGGACATGTTGGAGTAGTTCTGTTATCCACTTTGTTTTTTCAAATGTTTGGAATCGGCAATTGGAAATTGTTGGCGTGTATATGGGCTATCGTGCCGCTTATCAATTGTTTTTACTTTGCTCTGGTACCCATTTATCCTATTGTATCAGAAGAAGAGAAGCTGCCGTTAAGGGGATTGCTTGGACAAAAATCCTTTTGGCTGCTTATTGTATTGATGATATGTGCCGGAGCCTCGGAACAGGCCATGAGTCAATGGGCGTCCGCCTTTGCAGAATCGGCGTTGAAGGTATCAAAAACGATAGGAGACATGGCCGGACCCTGTGCCTTTGCCATATTCATGGGAACTGCCCGTGCTGTCTATGGAAAATACAGTGACAAATTACCACTTGTTAAAATGATGAAGGGGAGTGCATTACTGTGCATTGTCTGTTATTTAACGGCAGCGTTGGTAGGGAATCCGGTTTTAAGTCTGATGGGCTGTGCGTTATGCGGTTTCAGCGTGGGTATTTTCTGGCCGGGTACCTTTAGTGTGGCTGCTGTCAGATTGCCCGGAGGAGGTACTGCCATGTATGCGTTAATGGCACTGGCGGGGGATCTTGGATGTTCTTCAGGACCCAGTGTGGTGGGTTTCGTGGCAAATGCAGCGGGAGGTAATTTGAAAACAGGAGTGCTGGTAGCTATAGTGTTTCCGGTAGTGATGCTCTTGGGGCTGACACGTGTGAAATATCAGAAGAATAAATAGGAAGTTAGAAGACGATGAAGTATGAGAAACAACAAATAAAAGATGTTTTGAAGATTGCTTGGCCTGCCATGCTGGAGTCCTTTTTTATTGCCTTTGTAGGCTTGGTGGATTCTTTTATGGTCAGTTCTTTGGGCTCTGAGGCCGTTGCATCGGTGGGACTGACTACACAACCTAAGTTTGTGGGACTGGCTCTGTTTTTTGCAGTAAATGTTTCCATATCTGCATTGGTAGCAAGACGAAAGGGCGAAGCCAACAGAGAAGGTGCCAATCGCATTTTTGTGACTGCGCTTACATTCGTCATTATTATGGCGGTAATTATCAGTATACTGCTGGTGGTGTTTGCAGATCCGATTATCGAGTTGTGCGGTTCTGAGTGGGAGACTCACGATGGTGCAGTGGCGTATTTCAAAATTATTATGGGTGGTATGATTTTCAATTGTATCCAAATGGGGGTTAATGCGGCACAAAGAGGATGCGGAAATACGAAAATCACCATGCGAACCAATCTGGTGGCAAATACCGTAAATGTAATTTTAAACTATTTGTTAATACAGGGTAATTTCGGATTCCCTGCACTTGGTATACGCGGAGCGGCTTTGGCTACAGTGCTTGGTACGGTTGTGGCAAGTATGATGAGTGTGTGGTCTGTATGCGGAAAGGACACGTTTGTAAGTTTGCAATACATTTTCAGGGAGAAAATAGTACCTTCTTTTGCCGCATTCGGAAATATTGTGAAAGTGGGATATAGTGTGTTTGCTGAACAGCTTCTTCTTCGAGTAGGGTTTATGGCAACTTCTCTGATGGCGGCAGCCCAGGGGACGCAAGCCATGGCGGCACATCAGGTTGGTATGAATATTATGGGTTTGTCCTTCTCCTTCGGAGACGGATTACAGGCGACTGCGGTGGCGTTAATCGGTTACAGCTTGGGAGCGGGAGATGCACAGCTGGCAAAGAAGTACGGAAGTATTTGCCGTATGATAGGCGGCGGAATTTCTGTTGTGCTTGCAGGCCTTTACTTGTTGGGCGGCGGCTGGCTGTATCGAATGTTCTTTGAAGAACAGGAAATAGTAGATATTGGTGTGGGTATTATGCGGGTTATTGCGTTGATTGTAGTACTGCAGATTTCGCAGGTAATCTACATGGGATGCTTGCGAGGCGCGGGAGATACCTTGTATACAGCGGTGGTTTCTACAATTAGCGTAACAATTATGCGTACGGCAGGTTCATTTTTCTTCTGTTACGTGATGCATTGGGGAATAATTGGTATTTGGATGGGAATTGTGGCAGATCAGGTATCAAGACTTGTTTTGGCATCTATACGATTTAAAAAAGGAAAATGGATGCATATTAAGATATAGGAAGATAGTAATGGTTTCATGAGAAGGAGGACGAATGAAACAGTTTTCAGTAACCGGAATGAGTTGTGCGGCATGTAGTATACGTGTGGAAAAGGCAGTTGCAAGGATAGATGGCGTGACAAATGTTTCGGTAAGTCTTTTAACCAATTCCATGAGCGTGGAGGGTGGAGTTTCGGCGGAAGAAATTATTCGTGCCGTGGAAGCAGCCGGATATCATGCTGCGGAAAAGACCTCTTCAGCAGAAGATACTTTGGCAGAAACAACCGGGGAGACTGCGGATGATGAAACAAAGAGGCTTATGCGCCGGTTGTTAATTTCCGTAGTACTTACCTGCATACTGATGTATTTTTCTATGGGACATGTGATGTGGAACTGGCCGGTTCCGGTATTTTTGAAAGATAATCCGGTAGTGCAAGGCTTTTTGCAGATGCTGTTAGCCGGAGCGGTAATGGTACTGAACCGGAAATTTTTTATAAATGGTTTTCGCGGACTTTGGCATAGGGCACCTAATATGGATACCCTTGTGGCATTGGGCTCTGCAGCGGCATTTCTGTACAGTGCATGTATATTTATTGTTATGACAAAGGTGTCAGGTGACAAGGGAGTCGTAGAAGAGGGACATTATTTGCATGAGTTTTACTTTGAAGCGGCTGCTATGATTTTGACATTAATTACTGTAGGAAAGCTGTTGGAAGCAAGAGCTAAAGGAAAAACTACGGATGCATTGAAGGGACTTATGAAGCTGGCACCCCGAACGGCTACTTTGTTAAAGGGGAAGAATGAGGTGGTGGTTCCTGTAGCACAGGTTAAGCCGGGAGATGTATTTGTGGTAAGACCCGGGGAAAGTATTCCAGTGGACGGTGTGGTTTTGGAAGGAATCGGTGCAGTCAATGAGTCATTGCTTACGGGAGAGAGTATTCCCAGTGATAAAGCAGCAGGGGATACTGTGAGTGCGGCTACTTTGAATCAGTCAGGATATTTGAAATGTGAAGCACAAAAGGTAGGAGACGATACCGCCTTTTCCAAGATTGTACAGATGGTTAGCGATGTGTCTGCCACCAAAGCACCCATTGCGAAGGTTGCAGACAGGGTATCTGGTGTTTTTGTACCCATAGTAATGGGAATAGGCTTGTTGACCATTTTGGTATGGCTGTTAACCGGAGCTTCTGCAGGCTATGCTCTGGCCAGGGGAATTTCGGTTTTGGTAATCAGCTGCCCCTGTGCTCTGGGACTTGCTACACCGGTAGCTATTATGGTGGGAAGCGGTGTGGGAGCAAGAAACGGCATTTTGTTTAAAACGGCTACAGCCCTTGAAAATAGCGGACGTATTGATATTGTGGTACTGGATAAAACAGGTACCATTACCAAGGGCGAACCGCAAGTGACCGATATAGTCAATGCAGAAGGAACGGAGCGAGATGTACTTTTGCAGGTGGCTGCATCCTTGGAAAAGGGAAGCGAGCATCCTTTGGCCAAGGCAGTTTTGGCGTATGCGCAACAGGCTGGTATAGAAGCCTTTGCTGTGCAGGATTTTCAGGCATTGCCGGGCAATGGGGTTTGTGCGAAGTATGGAAAAGCTGTGTTGAATGGAGGAAAGCTCTCCTTTATATCTGACAAAGCGAGGGTTTCCAGGGAAATAAAGAAAAGAGCAGAGGCTTTGGCCGGTGAAGGAAAAACACCGCTGTTTTTTGCAAAAGACGATACGCTGCTCGGCATTATTGCTGTGGCGGATGTGATAAAGGAGGATGCTTCGGAAGCAATAAGACAATTGCAAAACATGGGAATGCAGGTAGTCATGCTTACGGGGGATAATCAGAAGACGGCAGATGCCATCGGAGCACAGGCGGGAGTAAACAGGGTAGTTGCAGAAGTACTTCCCGAAGGAAAAGAAAGTGTAATCCGTAAATTGCAGGAATATGGCAAAGTAGCTATGGTCGGCGACGGAATCAATGATGCTCCGGCTCTGGGTAGAGCGGATTTGGGAATTGCCATTGGTGCAGGAACAGATGTCGCCATAGATGCGGCGGATGTGGTATTGATGAAAAGCCGTATGAAGGATGTACCTGCAGCTATGCGTTTGGGCAGAGCAACCTTGCGTAATATTCATGAAAATCTGTTTTGGGCATTTATTTACAATGTTATCGGTATTCCGTTGGCGGCAGGTGTTTGGATTCCGGTGTTTGGCTGGGAACTGAACCCTATGTTTGGGGCGGCGGCCATGAGTCTGTCCAGTTTTTGTGTGGTAAGTAATGCGTTAAGATTAAATATGCTAAAGATATTTGAAACTTCAAAGGATAAGAAGAGGAAAACCGCGGAAATAGCAGAGATAGAAAAAGGTTGGAGTAAGGAGGAGAAGACTATGGAGAAGGTTCTAAGAATTGAAGGAATGATGTGCCCTCATTGTGAGGCGAGAGTAAAGAAGGTACTGGAAGCATTGCCGCAGGTAGAGCAGGCAATGGTAAGTCATGCAGAAGGAACCGCAGTGGTTATCCTGAACGCAGAGGTAGAGGATGCTTTTTTGAAAGAAACTGTAGAAGCGCAGGACTATAAAGTGATTTCTGTTCAATAATATTTTCAGGGAAAGTGTTAAGAGGAAATAAAGATGCAGGAAATGTTGACCAGAACGGCTATGTTATTGGGAGAAGAGGCCGTGAACACTTTGGGAAAAAGTCGTGTTGCTGTGTTCGGAATCGGCGGTGTGGGCGGCTATGTGGCAGAGGCATTGGCACGGGCCGGTGTAGGCGCTTTGGATTTAATTGATAATGATGTGGTAAGTGAGTCAAATCTGAATCGTCAAATTATTGCGCTGAGAAGTACCATAGGACATTCAAAGGTACAGGTGATGTCTGAACGGATTGCAGATATTAATCCACAGTGCAGGGTAAATGCGAAAAAGTGTTTTTATCTGCCTGAAACGGCCAAGGAATTTGATTTTACACAATACTCTTATGTGGTGGATGCCATTGATACGGTAACCGGCAAGATACAACTGGTTATGCAGGCGAAGGAAGCGGGGGTACCCATTATCAGTTGTATGGGTACGGGAAATAAATTGGACCCCACCCGATTGGAGATTGCTGATATTTACAAAACCTCGGTTTGCCCTCTGGCAAAGGTGATGCGTAAGGAATTAAAGGACAGGGGAATCAAATCACTAAAGGTCCTATATTCAAAGGAAATTCCTTTAAAGCCTACGGAAACAGAAGATGCAAAGCCGGAAGGGAGCAGAAGAGCTACCCCGGGCTCTGTATCGTTTGTGCCCTCTGTGGCAGGCTTGATTATTGCTTCTGAGGTTATTAAAGACTTGGTAAGTTTTTATAAGTAAATTTTTGATTGCGCTGTAGGGAGATAACAGTTATACTGAAATAGTAGTGATTTTAATAGTGTAAAAATATGTGATAAGGATACAGATATGAAGAGGCGAAAGAGACTGTCAGTAGTATTGTGCGGACTGTTAGCGGCGGCAATTATGACCGGGTGCGCAAGTGAAGATATTTATATTGCAGACGGAATGATGTTTATTCAGGAACAGGATTATAAGAGTGCGTTAGAGAGTTTTGCCTTAGCGGAAGAAGAGGGAGAGGACGAGAAGCTTTTGGCCAGAGGGAAAGGCATCGCATATATGGGCCTGACCCAGTATGCAGAGGCAGAAGCCTGCTTTTTGGAGGCACTCAGCTATAGCAACGGTATTGTAGAAGCTGTTGATTATGATATCAATTTGTATCTGGCGGCAGTATATACCAAAATGGCGCAATATTCCAAGGCAGAACAAATTTATAATGCAGTACTGGCTATGCGCCCGAAGGATGTGGAAGTGTTGTTTTTGCGAGGAAGTGCCAGAATGAATATGGGCAAATATGCGGAAGCAAAAGAAGACATGGACAAGGTAGTAGAGTTGGATGGCAAAAATTTTGAACGGATCATTCAGATTTATGAGCTCATGGCTGCCGGCGGATATAAGGACGCAGGACAGGGATATCTGACGGATGCGTTGCAGACCTATGAAAGCGAAATGAGTTATTTTGAAAAAGGCAGAATGTTCTTTTATATGGGGGAATATAAGAAGGCGTACCTTGCATTGGAAGAGGCCAAAAACGAAGGTGGTGTGGAAGCTTACTTATATCTTGGCAAAGCATATGAAGCAACCGGGGACTATAACTATGCGGAGAGTGTGTATAATTCGTATCTGACAAAGGTTGGCGAAGATGCACGTATATACAATCAGTTGGGATTGTGTGAAGCACGCAAGGGCGAATATGCGGATGCCTTGGAATCTTTTCAGGCAGGGTTGGAATTAGAAGAGCTTACCATGAAGCAGGTGCTGATGTTTAATGAAATAGTAGCATATGAGCACTTAGGTGATTTTGACAAGGCGTCGGTGTTAATGAAAAAATATCTGGAGGCATATCCGGATGATGCAGTGGCTGGCAGAGAGATGGATTTTTTGTCTACACGATAGGCACCGGAGTCAACATACGGTTGGAAAAAATTCGCTGAAACGATGATTGACTTTATGTATTGATTCAGCTATAGTTTACGATGAAAAAGCAAAAGGATGGAGAAAAAATTATGATTAACAAACTGATTGCAAAAATTAAGCAGACAAACGCTCCTATTGTAGTTGGTCTTGACCCTATGATGAAATTTATTCCGGAGCATATTAAGAAAGCAGCATTCTCAGAGTTTGGTGAAACTTTGGAAGGTGCAGCAGAAGCGATTTGGCAGTACAATAAAGGTATCGTAGATGCGATTTATGATTTGATTCCGGCAGTAAAGCCTCAGATTGCTATGTATGAGCAGTTTGGTATTCCCGGTTTGGTAGCCTTCAAAAAGACTGTAGACTACTGCAAGAGTAAAGGGTTGGTAGTAATCGGAGATGCAAAGCGAGGCGATATCGGTTCTACTTCAGAGGCATATGCAGTGGGTCATCTCGGTAAGGTACAGGTGGGAAGTAATTCGTTCTACGGTTTTGATGAGGATTTCCTGACCATTAATCCTTATATGGGTGCGGACAGTGTACTTCCTTTTGTAAAGGTTTGTAAGGAAGAGAAGAAAGGTCTCTTTATCCTGGTTAAGACCTCTAATCCCAGCAGTGGCGATTTCCAGGATCGTTTGATTGACGGAAAGCCTCTTTACGAGCATGTAGGAGAAAAGGTGGCTCAGTGGGGTGCCGACCATATGGGCGATTCCTACAGCTATATCGGTGCGGTAGTAGGTGCTACCTATCCTGAACAGGGCAAAATCCTTCGTAAGGTAATGCCGAAATCATTTATCCTTGTGCCCGGTTATGGAGCGCAGGGAGGTAAGGGCGCTGATTTGGTGCACTTCTTTGATGAGGATGGTTTGGGTGCTATCGTAAACTCCTCCAGAGGTATTATTGCAGCATATCAGCAGGAGAAGTATGCTTCCTACGGCGACGCAGGTTATGCGGATGCTTCCAGAGCAGCAGTGCTTGATATGAAGGAAGATATTGCAGGTGCGCTTGCAAACAGATAAGAGTGAATCAAATAAGCCCCGACCTCAGGTTGGGGCTTTCTTGACGATTTTGAAGAACTATGGTAGAAATTTGTATAGAAAAATACAAGAAATGAGTGAAGAATTATGAAAAAAATCAGCAGAATATGTGTACTGCTATGTCTTTGTATTGTGTGTGGGGGATGTAGTGTGCCGGAACGGAAACCCGTGATTGTGGATGGAGATACGGCGGAGGAAGAAATGCAGGAGCAGAAGGAAGAGGATGTACCGGCCATAACACCTGCACCTGCGTCGGAACCAACACCGGAACCTATACCCGAGCCAACACCTTTACCGCAGGTACAGATGCTAAAGTATACTACGGATAGGCTGCGCGTCAGAACGGAGCCGTCTACAGAAGCGGAAATCTATAAGGTGTTGGAACGCCGAACCGAAGTGGGGGTGGTTTCCGAAGACGGAGAGTGGACAACCATTCTATTAGATGGCAGCATATACTATGTGGCAAGTCAGTATTTGAGAGAAAAATCGGATAGTGCGAATGGTTATCTGGTAGTTATTGATGCAGGTCATCAGGCAAAAGGAAATAGTGAAAAGGAACCGGTTGGTCCCGGAGCTTCCGAAATGAAGGCAAAGGTCTCAAGCGGAACTACCGGATGTGTCAGCGGTTGGGCAGAGTATGAGCTGAATCTGGCAGTGGCTTTAAAATTAGAGCAGGAGCTTTTGGATAGAGGCTATGAAGTTATTATGGTGCGCACTTCTCATGATGTAAATATGAGCAACAGTGAGCGGGCTCAGGTGGCAAATGAAGCGGGAGCAGATGTATTTATACGTATTCATGCCAACGGTTCGGAAAATTCGTCCGTAAACGGTGCAATGACTATTTGTCAAACTGCGTCCAATCCCTATAACAGCGCTTTTTACCAGGATAGCAAGAACTTGTCCACGCTGGTGTTGGATGAATTGGTAAGTGCAACCGGTTGTAACAGGCAGTATGTTTGGGAAACGGACACTATGAGCGGTATTAACTGGTGTCAGGTGCCGGTGACTATCGTGGAAATGGGCTATATGACCAATCCGGAAGAGGATGCACTGATGGCTACGGAGGAGTATCAGGAAAAGCTGGCAATTGGAATGGCAAACGGAATAGATGCATTTTTCGGCATAGAATAGAACGTTACAGATTTCTTGCAAATGGCTTTCAGTAGAGGAGAGAGGTATTATGAAACAGATATACAGTACATTTCAGTTAGGTGATATGTGTGCAGTTTATATATTGGATACCGACAGTCAGGTTTGTGGCCTGACCTTGGTGCCTGCGGGATATGAAAAGCAGCTGGATTTGGATGGCTGGTGGAATGTAGAGCCGACAGTACAGATGAAACTGATAGGAGAGCCCTATCCGGATGGTTTTATTCACGGACATTCCATGAAAAACAGTCTGGGCTTGGGAGAAATTAAGTTCAAAGAACAAAAGACAGAGGGGGAAAATCCGTTAAAGATTATTACCGTTTCAGAAGGGAATGGTATGGAGACCAGACATGTGCTGGAGTACGTATCGGACAGTTTATATATGACCATGTATTCCCAGGTGGTTTCTCACAGAGAGGAGATTGCTGCATTGGAATTGTTTACCTCTTTTAATTTGTGTGCCTTTTCAAGTCTGGGGGGCGGACTTCGTATGGAAGACTATGTGCTTCACCGTATGCAGAGTAAGTGGAGCATGGAAGGCAAGTTGGAAAGTAATGAATTTCTGGATTTGCATATGGAACCGGCATGGCTTCGAATCGGTGCGAACAGTGTGAGGTTCGGACAGGTGGGCTCCATGCCTGTGCGTCGCTATTTCCCATGGATGGTGGCAGAAGATAAGAGATTTGGCTACAGTATAGGTGCACAGCTGGCGCACCCGGCATCCTGGCAGATGGAAGTATATAACAAAGACGAAAGAGTGGCTCTTTCAGGCGGACTGGCAGACCGGGAATTCGGTCATTGGACCAAAAATCTGCAAAAAGAAGAATTGTTTGAGTCGCCCAAGGCCTATCTGACAGTGGCAAAAGAGGATGTGGAAGGAATCAGTTACCGTTTGACCTCTGCCCAATGGGGGAATTTAGAGAAGGTGCCGGAAGTTGAGAAAAGTTTGCCCGTTATCTTTAATGAGTACTGTACTACCTGGGGCAATCCTTCCGAGGAAAACATGTTAAAAATCGTAGATGCCATTAAAGGACGAGGCATTCAGTATTGTGTCATCGATGCAGGCTGGCATGTGAAGGATGGCAATGACTGGTCGGATATCGGAGACTGGATTACCAATGAAAAACTGTTTCCCGGAGGCCTTAAATATGTAGCAGACAAAATCAAAGAAGCCGGTATGCTTCCGGGTATCTGGTATGAGATGGAAGTGGTAGGAAAAGATGCCGATGTATTTAAAAAGCCGGAGTACCTGTTAAAAAGGGACGGCTATCCTTTGCAGACCTGCTTCAGACGTTTTCTGGATATGCGGGAAGAAATTGTACAGGAATATTTGGAAGAACGTGTTATCGACCAGTTGGAAGAGTGGGGCTTTAATTATTTAAAGGTGGATTACAACGATAATATCGGTATCGGCTGTGACGGAGCGGAATCTCTGGGTGAGGGACTGCGTCAGAATATGGAAGCAGGTCAGGCATTCTGGAGGAAGCTGGGTGAGCGATTACCAAACCTTGTTATTGAGAACTGTTCTTCCGGTGGCCATCGTCTGGAACCCTCCATGCAGGCATTGGCAAGTATGGCGTCCTTTTCGGATGCCCATGAGTGGAAGGCAATTCCGGTGATTGCGGCAAATGTAACCAGAGCTATTTTGCCGGCACAGAGTCAGATTTGGGCAGTGCTGCGTAAGGATGATGATGAGAAACGTCTGCATTATTCTCTGGCATGTACTTTCTTAGGCAGAATGTGTTTGTCCGGAGATATTTATGATTTGCAGGAATGGCAGTGGGAAATTGTGCAAAAAGCAATTGATTTTTACAAGGTATGCGCACCTGTGATTAAAGAAGGACGCAACTACCGCATGGGTCCTCATGTGAAGAGTTACAATCATTTAAAAGGATGGCAGGCTGTTTGCAGAAAGAGTGCTGATGAAAAGCAAATGCTGGTGGTATTACATACTTTTGAGGAAAGTGAGAGCGAGCAAAGGATTTCCCTGCGGGAGATTGCAGGCGGAAACTGGCAGGTAAAGGACGTATTTGCACGTAACGGAGTAAGCACAGAGCTGATTGAGGAGTGCTTAAGGATAAGTAATTTGCAGGAATACGACAGCTTGATTTGCCTGCTGGAAAAGGTATAGTGTTTTGGAAATAGTGTAAGTTTTTGATTTCCCTTTCTGCATTTGCGGAAGGGGAATTTTTTGCAGTAAGTAATACAAGAAAAGACATGAAAAGGTTAATATACTACATTTACTCTGTACACTTGCGGGATTAGAATAGTGATGTAAAAAAGACGTAAATTGGAAAGACTAGGAAAAGGATGAGGAGGATGCAAATGGAAACACAGAAGCATTCGAAAATGGCATGGCTCTGGGAAAATATGAAGGGCTATCGTGTGATTTATTTATTCGGTATTTTAGGAACTATTGCCTATAATGTGATGCAATTAATCGTTCCGTACATTACACAGACGATTGTCGATACGTTCCTGACAGGTGATGATGCTGAGGCAAATCTGATAAATAAAAGAGATTGGTTCTTTCAGTTAATTATTGCCATGATTGTTTTCACTTTGTTGAGAACATTGATTGTTTATCTGGTATGTATGGATGTGGAACATGTATCCCAGAAGGTGTTGTATCGTGTCAGAACACATCTCTTTGATAAAATTGAACGTCAGGATATGTCATTTTATAATACATATCGTACCGGTGATTTAATGACTCGTGTAACCGGTGACTTGGATGCGGTTCGTCATATGATTGCATGGGTACTGAGAAGTATTGTGGAATCCTTTTCGTTATTATTAGCAACGGCAGCGTATTTCTTTTATATGGATTGGCGTCTGGCATTGGCGGTTTTGTCCATTGCGCCTTTTATCATGATTGTTATTGTACGATTCAGAAATCAGGTAGCACCCAGACATAAGGCACTGCGTGAAAAGTTGTCGCATTTAAACACTGCGGCACAGGAAAACATTTCCGGTAACCGTGTGGTAAAAGCATTTGCCAGAGAAGATTACGAAATCAAAAAGTTTGACGAGTGTAGCGTAGAGTTTTCACAAACAAATAAGAAAACGGCCATGACCTGGTTGACTTATTTCCCTTATATTGAAACCTTTGCAAACTTAATGCCCATTGTACTTTTAGTAGTGGGTGGTCTGTTTATTATGAACGACCAGCTTACAATGGGTGAATATGTTGCATTTTCAGGACTTATTTGGGCAGTGCAGAACCCCATGCGTATGCTGGGTAATATTATGAATGAATTTCAGAGATTCTCTGCAGCTTCGGAAAAGGTTATGGAGATTTATTATTCAGAGCCTCACATTATCGATAAAGAAGATGCACTGGATTTGCCGGAGCGTTTTCAGGGTAAAGTGGAATTTAAAAATGTTAGTTTTAAATATGATGATGGTATCTTACCGGTATTACACAATATTTCTTTTGTGGCAAATCCGGGAGAAACTATTGCAATTATGGGAGAGACCGGTTGCGGTAAGACATCTTTGATACAGTTGATTCCCCGATTCTACGAACCTACGGAAGGTGAGGTTCTGGTGGATGGTATCAATGTCAATGATATGAAACTAACCCAGCTTCGAAAGAACATCGGTTTAGCGACACAGGACGTACTTTTATATTCCGATACTATTGATGGTAATATTGCTTACGGTGACAGTAGTTTGACAAAAGAAGAAGTGGAGAAGTTTGCAAAGTACTCAGCAGCGGCTAAGTTTATTACCAGAATGCCGGAGGGTTACGATACCATTGTAGGTGAACGTGGTGTTGGTTTGTCAGGAGGACAGAAGCAACGTATTTCCCTGGCAAGAGCACTTGCAGTAAAACCTGCGATTCTCATATTGGATGACACTACTTCTGCGGTAGATATGGAAACAGAAAAGCAGATTCAGCATAGCTTAAATGAATTGGATTTCCCTTGTACGAAGATTATTATTGCACAGAGAATTTCCACGACAAAATTTGCGGATAAAATACTGATTATCCGGGATGGAAGAATTACCGAGGAAGGTACCCACGATGAGCTGGTGGCGAAACGGGGATATTATCACAGTCTGGTTCAGTTACAGACCGGAGAGGGGGTATAGTTATGGCTAGAAGAAATACGTACAGAGAAGACGAAGTTCTGGAAACACCTTTTGACTACCACCACCTCCTGCGAGCATCGGTATATATAAAAAATTACTGGGGCAAGATGACCATAGCCTTGATTTTAAGTGCTATCGGCGGCATCACCGGTTTGTTTGGTCCCATGATTACGCAAATGGCGTTGGATGATGCGATTCCAAACAAGAAAATGACAATGTTGTTTACCTTGGTGGGATTGTTGTGTTTCTCGTTTGTGTTGAGTATTATTTTTACCACTATCCGCTCCAGAATTATGATTAATGTGAGCCAGAATATTATTTATGACATTCGTAAGGATATATTTGAACATTTGCAGAAATTACCGTTCCAGTATTATGATGACAGACCCCACGGCAAGATTCTGATTCGAGTGGTTAACTATGTAAACTCCGTTTCGGATATGCTTTCAAATGGTTTGATTAACGTAATATTGGAAATCATGAACCTGATATTCATCGTCATTTTCATGTTCTTGGTTGATGTGAAGTTATCTCTGGTGGTAATGGCCGGTGTTCCGATTTTGGCCATCTTTATGTTCTGGATTAAGAATAAGCAGAGAAAAGCATGGCAGCAGGTATCCAACAAAAACTCCAACTTAAATGCATATTTGCAGGAGAATATTGTGGGTGCCAGAATTACACAGATGTTTGCCAGAGAAGAAGAGAATGCAGAAACCTTTGCAGAGCTTTCCGACCGTTGCAGAACCACTTGGTTTAAGGCGGTTATGTACAGTAACCTGGTATGGCCCGGTATTGACAATATTTCTGTTTGGGTAAGATCGGCAGTATTTGTGGTAGGTTTGATTTTTATGGGCGCCGGCGAAGTGAGCCTGGGTGTTATCGTAGCAATTACATCCTATGCTTCACGTTTCTGGCAACCGATTATGAACCTTGGAAATATTTTCAATAATTTTATCAACAACATTGCTTACTTGGAGCGTATTTTTGAAACCTTGGATGAGCCTGTTACCGTGTGTGACGCAGAGGGCGCAGTAGAAATGCCTGAAATCAAGGGAGATGTTACTTTTGAAAATGTAACCTTTGCATATGAAGAGGGTAAGGATGTTTTGAAGAATGTATCCTTTACCGTAAAAGCGGGCGAGAGTGTAGCGTTGGTAGGACCCACCGGTGCCGGAAAGAGTACCATTGTAAATCTGATTTCCAGATTCTATAATGTGGGACAGGGAAGAGTCTTAATAGACGGTCAGGATATTGCAAATGTAACTTTGCATTCACTGCGTTCCCAGATGGGTATAATGTTGCAGGATAGTTTTATTTTCTCGGGTACTATTGAAGATAATATCCGATACGGTAAGTTAGATGCAACCACTGAGGAAATCATGAAAGCAAGTAAAACCGTTTGCGCGGATGAGTTTATTAACCGCTTCCAGGATGGTTATCAGACAGAAGTAAAGGAAAGAGGTTCTTTACTTTCACAGGGACAGAAGCAGTTGATTTCTTTTGCAAGAACCTTGCTTTCCGATCCCGCAATCTTGGTTTTGGATGAGGCAACCTCAAGTATTGACGTACAGACAGAAAAGGCATTGCAACAGGGCTTAAATGCAATGCTTCAGGGCAGAACCTCCTTCATCATTGCCCATAGACTTTCTACCATCAAGAATTGTGACAAGATTATGTATGTGGATCAAGGTGGTATCGTAGAGTGCGGAAGTCACGACGAACTGATTGCCAAGAAGGGTTATTATTACAGACTTTATACAGCACAGATGGAGGATATTGCGTAAGAGTATAGCTGAGTGCTGAAAGGTGCAATTGAAAACATTGATTTGTAGTGAGCGGGGACAGCGTGGCTGTCCCCGTTTTTTGTGAAAAGCAATTGAAAAATGTCCTAATTTATGGTAGTATAGGTGCGATGTGAGATGCGTGTGAGCATAGGAAAAGCGGAGGAGAGAGAAGATGGAAGCATACAAGCAGGAATTTATTGAATTTATGGTGGATTGCCAGGTGCTTAAATTTGGCGAGTTTACATTAAAGAGCGGACGTAAGTCCCCTTTCTTTATGAATGCGGGCGGTTACGTGACCGGTAGCCAGTTGATGGGACTGGGAGAGTATTATGCAAAGGCGATTCACAATACTTATGGTGATGATTTTGACGTATTGTTCGGACCTGCTTACAAGGGTATTCCCATCAGTGTTGTAACCGCGATTGCTTACAGCAAATTATATGGCAAGGAAGTACGCTACTGCTCAGACCGTAAGGAAGAAAAAGACCATGGTGCAGATAAGGGAAGCTTCTTAGGCAGCAAGTTAAAAGATGGAGACAGGGTAATTATGATTGAGGACGTTACCACCTCCGGTAAGTCTATGGAAGAGACTGTTCCCAAGGTAAAGGGTGCTGCAGATGTGGAAATAGTAGGACTTATGGTATCCTTGGATCGTTGTGAGAAAGGTCTTGGCGGCGAGAAGCGTGCACTGGAAGAGGTGCAGGAGAAGTATGGCTTCAAAGCAAATGCCATCGTAAGTATGACGGATGTCATTGAGCATCTGTATAACAAGCCTTACAAGGGACAGGTTTTGATTGATGATACGTTAAAGGCAGCAATTGATGCTTATTATGAAGAGTATGGTGCATAAAGAAGTTATAGAAGAAAAGGAGAGTGTAAGTATGGAAGAAAAAACTTATAAAACCATGAACGGTGCAGGAGCACTCAATATTGTATTGGGAGCAATTGCTATAGTGACAGGTGTTACATCAGGAGTATTGTTAATTATTACCGGTGCAAAACTGTTAGCAGGAAAAAGTAAAATATTGTTCTAAAGCATAGGCATACCCGTTTTGCGTGGGTATGCCTATTTTCAGAGAAAGGGGACAAAATGGCGAAGAAAGGATATAAATTTACAAATAAGAATCATTCGCAAAAATCGGTCATGGGTGCATTCTTTGGAGCATTAAGTGTGATTTCCATGATAGTATTGATTTATTTGTCCTATCTGCGTGCAGGTGAGGTGCCGGTCAATTACGGAATAGCCGTAATTTTAATATTAATTTTTTCGGGAATCGGTATGGTTTTGAGTGTGGTTGCCATGAAAGAACGGGAAAAATTTAAAGGCTTTGCCATTGCAGGAATTGTACTGAATGCAGTGGGTCTCATCAGCGTCAGCGCGGTTTTGTTCGCCGGTTCGCAGATATAGAAGGGGACTTGATTCGGACTTGATAAGCCATATGTGGTGTGGATTTCTTAAGATTTTATGATTATAACACAAAATATAGAAAAAATTCTTGCATAGTGGCACTAAGTCTAGTAAACTAAACATGAGTATTTGTGTAATAAAAAAGATTTTTATGTCGAGGAGGAAGATACCATGGCAAAAGTTGGTATTGTGATGGGCAGCGATTCAGATATGCCTGTAATGGCGAAGGCTGCAGATATTTTAGAGGAGTTGGGCATTTCCTATGAAATGACTATTATTTCCGCTCACAGAGAGCCGGATGTGTTTTTTGAATATGCAAAGTCTGCTGAGGACAAGGGCTTCAAGGTAATCATCGCAGGAGCAGGTATGGCAGCACATCTGCCCGGTATGTGTGCGGCGATTTTTCCCATGCCGGTAATCGGTATTCCCATGCATACTACTTCTTTGGGCGGTAGAGATTCCCTGTATTCTATCGTACAGATGCCTTCCGGTATCCCGGTAGCTACCGTAGCAATTAACGGCGGTGCAAATGCAGGCCTTTTGGCAGCAAAAATTCTGGCGACCTCAGATGCAGAATTGCTTGCAAAGTTAAAGGATTACAGCAAGAACCTGAAGGAACAGGTACAGGCAAAGGATGCCAAGTTACAGGAAGTTGGCTATAAAGCTTACATGAAGTAACTATTTTGCGAATGGTGCGGCTGAATGGTTACGATATGAATGAATAAATAAGAAAATAAATTACAGGCCCAAGGGCAAATGGAGGAAATTATGGATTACAAGAACGCAGGTGTGGATATTGAAGCCGGTTACAAATCGGTAGAACTGATGAAGAAGCATGTAAAGGAAACCATGCGTCCTGAAGTTATGGGAGGCTTAGGTGGTTTCTCGGGTGCTTTCTCTTTGGCAGCAATTAAGA
>JAZSII010000134.1:0-3108 GCA_045533725.1 Acetatifactor sp.
ATATCGCAATGTCTCTGCCAGAGCGTACTCTGACGAAATTCTTTTCCATATAAAGTTTCTTATCATTTAGTTTATATATAATGTGTTTCTGTTAGTTACGGTTCAAGGCAGAAATCCACTAAATGATAAGTTTACCAAGACTGATCAACCGATGAGCAGGCTTGATAAAAAAGGAATAAGAAATGAATGATTTGTTAGAAATGAATTTACAGTAGCCGGCATCGGCCAGTTTACAGAATCTGTAGAATCCCCCTTGATAGCGTTGTGTGTTGGTGGTCCTTTGCCCCACATGCTTCACACGTGACGAATGGGCCAAAGAGAGTTGGCGGGGAGGGAAATCCCAATCCGAATCGGAGAGAAAACATGCTGCATCACCAGCCTCCACATTGGCAAAAAAGGCCTCAGCGCCCTCTTCCCAAACGGTTGCATCAGCCTTGGCCGTGCCATCAAAGAAGACCACCGCAAATAGGACAAGAATCAAATGTGTGAGCCAATGTTTCACTCCTATCACAAAATATTTTCGGCACAAAATTAGTCATTATTTTCTAATATAACAAAAATCAGCCCGCTTTTGCTCGAGTATTTAACAGGTATTTAATTTTTCCACGGAGAGTAACTATTCTCTGATTTCCCCCAAACTTTAACACCTTTTAATGGTGCGGAATTGAATCTTTTCCGTTACCTTTGTAAAAGAATATTAACCATTTAATCACAAACCCGTATGAAAAAGTTCAGTCTAACGGCAATTGTCGCCCTTCTGCTATCCGCATTCAGCGCACAGGCGCAAGATTCATTGATTCCCGTGAAGAAAGCCAAAGCAAACAAGCAGGGATTTTACGACAAGGAGATTTCGCGCCTGCTGATTCCCACGGATACTGAGTTCGGAATACTTTGCCAACCCTCTTTCAGCGTCGAATCGTCACTGACCTACAACCCTAAGGAACATGCATTGGTCTATATCGTGGCCGACACCTCCATCTGGAGCCGCTTCCTCCACGCAACCAAATACGAAGAGAATTACGTCTGGCGCAGCAAGAAGCTAACACTTTATCATGCCCCCGGCACACACATATATATTCAAGCCATCCCCGATGAAATGGCACAAGACATGAAAAAACTGTGGAAAGTTGCCATCAAGGATGCCAAGACTCCAAAGCCGGAAAAGAAAAAAGTGGTAACAGAAGATGGTAAAGTTTTAATTATGACGATAGAGAACGTCATCCTCGACGGCACCGGTTGGGAATACTTCATCAACGGGAAGCGTGCCAAGATACAAGGTGACGACAAAGGAGGCAAGGGCAAAGTAGGTGACCTCATCAACCTCACCATCGAACTGCGCGAAGCCGTCCGCAACCACGATGCACAAAAGCTCGAATCGCTCCACACAAAGGCGAAGGAGCTGAGGCAGATGTTCAAGTAAGAATCAGATACCGACTACAACTGCACGTAGAAAGATTTCAGCCAACACATCAATGACAAAAGGGATTGACGTGTTGGCTGAAAGCAATTATTATATAATAAGTATTTATCGTCTCACATTCCACATACTGGAAGTGCCTGTTGAGCCTACAAGCACATCAATGTTGGCCCCCTCCTTCTTTTCAATGATTTCCCAAGCACGCAACTGGATGAACTGGTCGGTGCTCAAGCCAAGTTCCTTCTGATACGCCTTATCGGCAATGGCGCGTTGGCGCTCTGCGGCTTCGCGGGCCACAAGCATTTCTTTGCGCGACTCCTCGGTACGCTTGGCCTGTGTAGCAGCAGCCGTACGGTCCATCTCCTCCTTCTGAGGCCCGTTGGGGATGGCACGACCCACAATCACATTCACCACCTTGATGGGCAGTTCACGTTCCTTGGACAACTCTGCAATATGATTCACCATGTATTGCTTCACCATCAAATTGATACTGTCCAATACCTCACGGTTCGACATCAAGTCAAACGGACTATAGCGCGAAATATAGCTACGCACCGTGTTACGGTAGGTCTCCTGTATCACATTGGTGTACCAGTCGGAACCATACAACTCTATCAGCAGGGGCGATTTGTTGTCAATCACCTGCAACTGTATCTGGGTGTTGAAGTCCAGCAGGGTGTTGTCGTTCGATGTCACATCCTCCAGATTC
Organism: Acetatifactor sp.; assembly: GCA_045533725.1. Taxonomy (GTDB): domain Bacteria; phylum Bacillota; class Clostridia; order Lachnospirales; family Lachnospiraceae; genus Acetatifactor. The sequence goes on from JAZSII010000134.1 coordinate 2,127, forward strand.
TCATCGTACTTCTGGGGCACCATCGACACATATACGTTTTCGGTTGAGAACCACACCCATTCCGAACCCGTCTCTACCGGTGTGGGGTCAACACCTTCTTTACCAAAGAAATAAGGCTTGTGTATCAGCACAGCTTCCGTTCCCGCATTGGGAGTCACACGGTAACACGATGTCAAGCCGGCACACAGCAACAGGCCTGTAGCCAAACATGAAAAAAGTTTTCTCGTCTTCATATTCTCTCTTGTTCTTAATAACTTGTTATACTTATTCGCATTATCTGCGACACAAAAGTACAGATTCAGTAGCATTTGACAAAGAAAATCCTACATTTTTTTCATCACTCTTATGCATAAGCGGAAATATCTTAAGCCGAAAATCGGTTTTGCCTGACAGAAAAACCAATTTGCCCCTTGCATTTTTTAATCAGAGTAAAGAGAAAAGTTTAATCAGCAGTGTTGATTATATAATCAGCAGTGCTAATCACATAATCATCACTGCTGATTACATGATTAGCAGTGCTGATTAAAGTTTTGACTAAAGGCAAACAGAAAAAAGAGCAAGGCAAATGGATTTTTCTGTTGGGCAAAAGTAGAAATGTGGTTAAGGGCTTTCTCGGCCGTAACTATTCAGCGATTCTTTTTTTAGTTCAAACGCGGAGACGCAGAGACACAGAGATTTCTTTTTTTAGAGTTTGATAGAGACTTGGAGAGTAAAACGACCTACGAGCGTTTTTGATGTGCGTCATAGGCTGACTTGTCAGCCAAATCTCTGCGCACTCAGGATGCTCTCTATCGAATGGAAAGAATCTCTGCGCCTCTGCGTCTCTGCGTTTTTTGTAATAAAAGGTCTTTCGCTGAACAGTTACTCTCGGCCAAGAATTATTTAACACTTCTTAATGGTGCACATTTGAAACTTATTCGTTTACTTTGCAAAAAGATTCATTCCGGAATGAAAACCAAAGAAACTACATGCACCCACGACA
>JAZSII010000124.1:0-20402 GCA_045533725.1 Acetatifactor sp.
TCCGATAGTAATCAGACCATCTACAGCCTTTACACCAAGGGGCAAAACCTCATCAATAATCTCTCGGCTCATAGGATGTGGAGCCGTGTTTTCCACCGGATATGTTGTCCCTTTTATTTCAGCTCCATCCATAGGCATTCCTAAACCATTCAGGATTTTCCCCAAAAGCTGGTCACTTACGGTTACCATGAGAGTTTCACCGGTATTTTCCACGATACTTCCCAAACCGATACCATCTACTGCATCAAAAGGCATCAACAGCGTTTTCTTATCTTTAAATCCAACCACTTCCGCCATTATGGGTTCCATTTCTTCTGTATTGGGAACAATCTTGCATACATCGCCCAATTTAGCATCCGGTCCCGCAGATTCAATAGTCAAACCAACCACATTGACCACTTTACCCATTTTGCGAAAATACACCTTATCAGTTAATCGAAAATATTTATCTTTGTTAATTTTACGGATACTCATTCCATTCTCCAGTAACTATTTAGGGGTATAGGACAACAGTTTTAACCTCTTTTTCAGCTCTCCCAATTGCGTCCCAAGACCACAATCAAATATACCTCCGTCAGCTTCAATTAAGCATTGTGTTTTGGACAAAGCCATATCTTCAATAATCTCAACATTACTGTTAATTCCGGCCACACCTGCCATTAACTGCTTTTTCTGCATGCTGACAAAAGGATAATCATCCTTAGACACATGTATAATAAAGGATCTGCTACTATCTGATTTCCGCATAGTTGCAGAAATCAAATGCACCAATATCTCTCTTTGTGAACTAAGGTCAACATTAAAAATATGCTCATAAACACCTGTAATCGTTTCCACCAAATCAGCTTCCATGCTCTCCATCTGCGCATCATGTTCTTCTCGCATGCGTCTTTCAGTCTCTGCCATTTCCGCCTTCAATTGGTCAATCTCCTTATTAGCTCGATTGATTCCTTCTCTGTAACCAAGCATTCTTGCCTCTTCCAAAACATTTTTCTTGGAATTCTCCGCCTGTTCAACAGCTTCTTTGACGATAATATCAGCCTGCTCTCTTGCGTTTTTCAGAATTTCTGTAGCCTCTTCTCTGGCCTGTTCTACAATTTCAGATGCCGCATTCGGATCGTTTGCCTTAATCACATTGCTTCCGGTTTCTGTTTCATCCTCTAATAATGTCGCCACTTCCTTTGCATCCAAGCCTTGCACAAATCCCTGACCACCGCCTTTTTCCGCTGATGCTTTCATGATCTCCGCCAGAGTCTCTAATCGCTTTGCTGCAATTTCATTCGTGTCGATAATTCGTTTCTCAAACGTTTCCTTTTGCACGGGATAAAACGAGTTAAATTTATATAAACCACTAGACAACTATCTCGTCACCTCCGCCTCTGGAAATGATAATTTCTCCCGAATCCTCCAGTTTACGGATAATATTAACAACCTTCTGCTGTGCTTCTTCTACATACTTCATACGAACAGGACCCATGAATTACATGTCTTCCTTTATCATAACCGCAAGACGCTTAGACATATTGTTAAAGATTGCATTCTGTACCTGTTCATTTGTGCTCTTAAGCGCAAGTGCCAAATCATCTGTAGGAACATCACGCAGCACACGCTGAATCGCTCTGTCGTCCAAAAGCAAAATATCTTCGAATACAAGCATTTTTTTGCGGATTTCGTCTGCCAATTCCGGTTCTTCGATTTCCAAAGATTCCAAAATATGCTTTTCTGTTCCTCGGTCTACTGCATTCAAAATGTCTACCACAGCATCCACACCACCGATAATGGTGTAATCCTGATTTACCAGGCTTGCAAGCTTTGATTCCAGCACGCGTTCCACTTCCTTAATAACTTCCGGACTGGTACGATCCATAACTGCAATTCTCTTGGCAACATCCGACTGCTTATCCGGTGTCAGTGCAGAAATCAACAAGGCCGCCTGGCTTGCAGGCAAATAGGACAAAATAAGCGCAATTGTCTGCGGATGCTCGTCCTGAATAAAGTTAAGCAACTGCTGTGCATCTGTTTTTCTGATAAATTCGAAAGGCTTTACCTGCAAAGATGCCGTCAGCTTGCTGATAACATCCATTGCCTTTTCCGTACCAAGCGCTTTTTCCAGCAATTCCTTTGCATAGGAAATACCGCCCTCTGCAATATACTGTTGCGCCAGGCACACTTCATAAAACTCATTGATTACCATCTCTTTTACCTGTGGTGTTACACTACGGGTATTGGCAATCTCCAAGGTCAATTCTTCAATTTCCTCCTCCTTAAGATGCTTAAATACACCTGCGGAGCGTTCCGGTCCAAGGGCAATCAATAATATCGCAGCTTTTTGCAGACCGGTAACTCTGTCTTCACTCATTCTTGCCATACTATTTACCCCCAATCTTCATTCAACCAATTGCGTAACAGATTAGCAACCGCTTCCGGATTATCATCCACAAATTTCTCAATCATCTTACGGGTCTCTGATTTTGTTTCTACTTCAATATCCTCTAATTCCGTTTCCTGCGTAGACTGAATCAGACTTTCCACAGAAAGTTCTTCTTCCGGTTCCACTTCACGTTCCACTCTCATGCTACGCAAAATTACAAATGCCAATAACGCCAGAATAATAACGATTAGAGAAATACTTAATACGCTATTCCAGTTTACTTCCTTTACCTGTGCGTCGTAGAATAAATTCTCACGATACGCAACAATGGTAATCTTCTCTACCGGGATACCCGTTGCCGTAGAAACTGCGCTGTAAAAATCCTCATCCACGGTCATCTTTGTAGCTGTATTGTTCAATTCCTTATACTCATCCCATGTAATACCGCCGTCAAGCAGGCCCTGGCTCTTTGCCACCTCCTCCTTAACGATATTATAGGAAATCGCAGTTACTGTAATGGACGAAGTATCATAATCAATAATACCTGCAGGGGTAGTGTATTTCATCATGGACTCATTGGGAACATATTGAACATCCTTCGTTTCCGTAGAAGATTCATTGCTTGTGCCGTCCTGATATAAATAGCTGTTCTCATTGTTCGAATCTGTTCCGGGAAAGCCACCCACACCGCTTACATTGTTAGATTCAGAGGTGGATTCCGTTACCTTCATACCCTCTTCTCTTCCATCCGGTGCATAATATTCATGTGTAGCGTATTCGTACTCTGAATAATCAAAATTCAAATAAGGAGCTACCTGTACCACATCAAACTGACCGGTCATGGTAAGTGCCTGACTCACCTTTGCTTCTATATAGCGTTCCGCCTGTTCATTCAGTTCCAGCAAAGTACCTGCCTGTCCTGCAACCGAATAGTCGTCCCCTCCCGAAAAGAGCATTTTGCCGTTGGTATCAACAATCACGACACTCTCTGTTGTGGCATTTCCCAAACGTGTTGCTGCCGCTCTTGCCATGGTCGCCGCATTATCTGCAGTAAAAGTACCGTTCAATTCCAATAATATGTAACAGGATGCTTCCTCCTTAGTTGCGTTCAAAGTGCCATCCTGATGTGGTACATTTAACGATACATTGGCTTTTTTTACTGCATTGTAATTTTGAAAATCAGCCTCCATAGACTGTTCCAAATATGTCACATAAAGCTTCTGCTTATCCGCCTCTGTTTGTGAAAAGCCTCCATTTAACAAATCACTCAAATTGGGTTCTGTAGCAGTCAATCCCGCATTTGCCACAGCCATCATAGCTTCTCCGACCTGTGACTCCTCAATATCAATTCTAAGACCGTCACCGGAAATCTTGGCATCAAAACCCGAGCTTTCCAAAACCTCCATCATCTGTGAAGCTTCCGCTGCCGTTTCGCAATTTTGAAACCTTACATATTTAGGTTGCGACAATACATATATCAATATAGCAAACGAAAAAACGACAACTGTAAAAATTGCCACAACAACCGTTTTCTGTTTAGAAGTAAACTTATTCCACCATCCGAGCACTTTGTCCCAGACTTCCTTTAGTTTATCCGCCATGGTGTTTCTCCTTGTAATTTATTGTCCACTATGCTACAGAATTTATATCTGCATATTCATGATTTCTCTGTAAGCTTCCAGCAATTTATCACGTACTGCTACAGTGTACTGCAACGCTGTGGATGCCTTTTGCAGCGCAATGGCCAAATCATGTGTATTCTCTGTTTCCCCCAATGCAAATTTAATTTCTTCATTTTCCGCATCGGAAAGATAACTGTTTGTCGTATTCAAATTATCAATTGCCGTATTCAAAAAAGACTCAAAGACATTACCTGACGCCTCTTCTGTCTTAGGAAACAGAGTGCCTGTCAAAGAACCCACACCATCAGTACTACTAACCGGTGTAATCTTTCTGATTGAACTGATATCCATACATCATACCGAACCTTTCTAAAAAACACTATTATTTCTGTGCAATCTGTAAGCCCTGCAATGCCATTGATTTACTTGCCGAAAATGCAGTTGCATTTGCTTCGTATGCGCGGCTTGCATCAATCATATTGGTCATTTCCGTTACAATATCAACATTTGGATACAATACATAACCGTCCTCATCCGCATCGGGATGGGAAGGATCATACACCTTTTTCATCTCTGTAGAGTAATCCTCATAGACTCCGGTTACCTTTACACCCTTACCGCAGTAGTTACCGGTAGCCTGATTCAGAGCTGCACCAAATGCAGTTTGTCCGCCTTTTTCCTCAAAATATGCCACCTTTCTTCTGTACGGAGTACCGTCTGCGGTACGTGTGGTATTAGCATTGGCAACATTTTCCGAAATAATATCCATACGATATCTTTGTGCAGTCATACCGGATGCATTAATATTAAATGATGTAAACATTCCCATAATTACTTCCCTTTCTTTGTCTTATGCAATCAAACAACTTACTTCATTACCATCTGTAAATTGGCGAATTCTGTTTGAATACCGTTCATCAAGCCCTGATATTTCAACTGGTTTTCAGCCATCATTACGTTTTCATTCTCAATATCAACATTGTTCCCATCCAAACGATAAGAAAAACCTGCATTATCTATGTATGGTACAGGATTCAAAGAAGTTCTGCCTGCTTTTCTTACTTTCTCATCCATACTTTCTGTTCCATCATATCCCAAGGCCTTTCTCAGCTCTGATTCAAACGCAACATCCTGACGTTTATACCCCGGAGTCGTAGCATTTGCAATGTTATTTGCAATCACTTCATTTCTCATCCACGAAGCGTCTGCCGCTTTATCCAATACATTTATATAATCAAAGGCATTTGTATTTAACATATTTCTTCCTCCAATCTAAACCTGTGCATGCAAAATGCAGGCACAATGCACCTACTCTATTCTATTATAATTTATTTGCCAAAAAACACAATATCTTTTCGACGTTTTTTTCAAAAAAAACACAATATCATGTACCGTTAATTTTTTTCATACACGAAATGTGGTTTGTACGCACATAATCAACTTTTTTTATTTTCCGGTCACCAAAAACAAAAAAGGACTTATTGTCTGGCAATAAATCCTTTTATTTCCTCGAGCAAGTTCCTTTTGCTCTATTAAATTACAATAAACTAATTTCTTCCGTTTTGATGTTTTAATTGTTCAATCTCATCAAATACTACATCATTCAGTACTTTAATGTAAGTTCCTTTCATACCGGAAGAACGGGATTCTATAACACCTGCACTTTCAAATTTACGAAGTGCATTTACAATTACCGAACGGGTAATCCCCACTCTGTCCGCTATTTTACTGGCAACCAGAATACCCTCCATACCGTTCAATTCATCAAATATATGTGTTATCGCCTCCATCTCAGAAAAAGAAAGTGTGCCGATTGCAGATTTAACAACTGCAACCTTCCGGCTCTCTTCCGCGCTCTCTTCATTCACAGCACGAAGCATTTCAAGACCAACCACAGTAGAACCATACTCACATAATATTATATCGTCAATATTATACTGTTCATTACACTTGTAAATAAATAATGTTCCCAATCTTTCCCCTGCAATCTCAATAGGATTGATAATTGCCTGAAATTTGGATACATCCGTCTTCTCAAAGCCCAATGTGGCAAGATTTACATTTTCTTTAGTGGACAAAACTGCCAACAGACGTTCATTTAACATATTGTCAATAAATCCACCCACTTTTTCCTCTACAAGCTCTGTAATGGTTTCAATTCCTTCATACTTTCCGACTCCGAGAACCTTTCCCTTACGACTGATAACCAATATATTGGAGCACAAAATCTCTCGCATTACCTTACATATATCATTAAACACAACTTTACTGGAATTATTATTATGCAACAATTTCCCTATCTTTCTTGTCTTATCCAACAATTGTACACTGCTCATATCAGCTCATCCTCCGTCTGTGAACAAATTTCCAATATCATATTTTGATATTAACACAATTTTTCCACAATTACAACGTAAAAATAGTTAATTTTTTATATTTTTTTGATTTATGAGACAATTTTGATATTATACTGAAAAAGGGGATACACTCTGCATGCATCCCCTTTACATCCTTATGCTTCCTTTTCCTCTGTAGGCTTTTTCCAAACCATATAATCACATTCCGGATTGTTTATACATCCAAAATACCTGCGTCCTTTTCTTGTTTTACGGACTATGACATCCATGCCGCACTTCGGACAGGCTACGCCGATTTTTTCAATGTAAGGTTTTGTATTTCTGCACTCCGGAAATCCGGGGCAAGCAAGAAACTTACCATGAGGACCATACTTAAACACCATATGCCGTCCGCATTCCTCACATATTTCTTCGGAAACCTCATCCGCAATCTTTACTTCCGTAAGCTCCTTCTCCGCATTCTTTACTGCTTCGTCCAAATCCGGATAAAAGTTTGAAATAATGGTCTTCCACTTCACCGTTCCTTCTTCAACTCCATCCAGAAGTGCTTCCATATTTGCCGTAAAATTCACATCCACTATGGTCGGAAAAGCTTCTACCATCATATCGTTAACTACTTCACCAAGCTCCGTTACATATAAATTTTTATTTTCCTTAATAATATATCTTCTTGCCAAAATCGTAGTAATCGTAGGCGCATAGGTACTCGGTCTTCCGATTCCCAGCTCCTCCAGCGCTCTGACCAGGGACGCTTCCGTATAATGTGCCGGCGGCTGTGTAAAATGCTGTTTGTCTTCGCAGGCCTGCAATTCCAGAACAGTATCCTTATTCCATTCCGCAGCAAATACATTGTCCGCTTCCTTCTCTTCTTCCTGCACATATACGCTCATAAAACCGGAAAACACCTGTTTCGATGACGTTGCCGTGAATATCTGCTCATTTGCTTCCACCTTCACATTGGTAGTGGTATACGCTGCCGGAGCCATTCTGCTTGCTACAAAACGTTTCCAAATCAGCTGATAAAGTCTGAACAAATCTCGAGGAAGCTGTTCCTTGATTGTAATAGGCATACGATTTACATCTGTAGGTCGAATCGCTTCATGCGCATCCTGAATTTTCTGACTCGTCTTTTTGGACGTAATCACTTCCGCCGCATATTCTTCCCCATATTGCGAAGTAATAAATTTACTTGCAATTTCCTCGGCTTCTGCGGACACTCTAATAGAATCGGTACGCAAGTAAGTAATCAAACCAACCGTACCTTCCCCCTTAATATCTACACCTTCATACAACTGCTGTGCAAGGCGCATGGTCTTTGACGTAGAAAAATTCAGCACCTTACTTGCTTCCTGTTGCAAGGTTGACGTGGTAAACGGCAAAGGCGCTTTCTTAATACGTTCTCCCTTCTTCACCTCTGAAACCACATACTCCGCACCTTTTATTTTGTTCAGCAGGGCATCCATCTCCTCCTTTGAAGTAATAGATACCTTTCCCTTGGTATCGCCATAATACTTTGCACGAACCGGCTTCTTTTCCCCCTTTGCGAGCAAATCAACCTCCAGGCTCCAATACTCACTGGGTACAAAAGCATCTATTTCCGCCTCTCTGTCACAAATAATTCGCAATGCCACTGACTGTACACGGCCGGCACTGAGCCCCCTCTTCACCTTCGCCCACAAAAGCGGTGAAATCCGATATCCCACCATTCGATCCAAAGCACGTCTCGCCTGCTGTGCATCCACCAGATTCATATCTATTTCTCTGGCATTCTTTAAGGATTCCTTGACCGCACTTTTCGTGATTTCGTTAAATGTAATTCGATACACCTTCTTTTCTTCTAATTTTAAAGCATGTATCAAATGCCACGAGATTGCTTCTCCTTCTCGGTCCGGGTCAGTTGCCAGAAAAATCTTATCTGCTTTTTTTACTTCCTTGCGCAAGCTCGCAAGCAAATCTCCTTTTCCGCGAATGGTTATATATTTTGGGTCATAATCTCCGTCTACATCAATTCCCAAGGAACTCTTCGGCAAATCCCGAACATGGCCGTTACTTGCCAAAACCTCATAATTCGAACCCAAAAACTTCTTTATTGTCTTCACCTTCGCCGGTGATTCTACTATAACTAAATATTTTGCCATACTCATTTCCTTTTCTAGCTTTAAGCATCAATCGAAACTCACTATACACTAAAAATAAACCTATGGCAAGAACAAATTTCGAAAAAATTTAAAAGACGTTGTTCTATATCACTATAGAACAACGTCCATTTTTATTCATGTCCCCAGATTCTCTGGTTCAATTCAGCATCACGCTTATCAATCATTTCAAGTACAGCCTTTGCCTTTTCATGCTGGGCGATGGCCTCTTTTTCATCATTGATAAGGTATTCCAAATTGCTGGAAATAATATCAATATTTTCTTTAAACTCACGAATCAACTCTGCACTCTTTGCTTTTGCCACTTCCAAAATTTCAGCAATATAGGATTCGTATTGCATCTTAGTTGTATTTTCAAAAGCTTCACAAATATCATTCTTATATGACTTCTTATCGGTTGTTGAGAAGATAAAGATTGCCTTCTGCTTATTGATGTATTCATCCATCTTCAAAGCTTCCAATGTTGAAGGCGGTACCTGTGTATCAGATACGTTCGCAATTCTCTTAACCAAGCCTTCATCAATTCCTTTATATCCGGTAATCTGTTTCACAATGATATTACGCAAATCTTCAATCTGTTGCTTCAAAATAAGTGCACGGTTTTCTTTATAGAAATCATCAATCTCTACCAGATATCGATTCAATTCGCTGCAGATGATATTATTCTTCTCTTCAAACACTTCCGGTCTGAGAGCAATCCATTTCATCTTATCAGCAATTTTCTCAGCCTGTTGTTTACGAGTTTCCACAGCTGCATTTAATGCTCTTACTTCATGGAAATCACTCATAAGTGCTTCCGGTCCTAAAGAGAACAAATATCCTGCATATGCTGTATCGATATCCTTTACCATGGTAGTCTTCATGGTTTCAATATTTTCTGTAATCTGCTGTTTAGACAAGCTTGCCTGTGCTTCAATTGCCTCGTAGTCATCACGGACAAACTTAACAACATTTGAAATACCGTCATACAAGCCCTTTGCCTTTACCGCTAATGCATATTTCTGTGCATACTTAATAATTTCACGTTCGATTGCATACATACCGGAATTGACGTATACGCGACGCAAAATGGTCTGCAAGCTTTTGTCATCACTTTCGTCCAGCTCGCGCAATTCCTTTTCGCAATCCGCAATCATCTGCTTGGTTTCATCTTCTGCATTTGCCAGTCTGTTTAATTTGAAATACATACCGGTTTCAACATCCGAACCATCACTCTTTACCAGCAATGGATCATCAATATGCACATTATTAATTTCATTTCTGTGATTTGCCAACCAAATACGTTCATCTTCCGTATCTACATTATTTCTGATTGCCTTTGAAATATAAGCAGCTTTTGCAGAAACAAAGAATAATCTTTCGTTTGCCAAATCAATGCATTCATTCTCTTCGTTATAAATCTTATCCGTTTCCTTCAAAGAAACTTCAACCTTTTTATTTCTCAGATTTGACAAGTCGTGAAGACTTCTGGTATCAGCCTGATTAATGATATGCAACGAACGACTCAAATCAATATGTACATCGCCGTTTGTTTCTGCATCATTTCTCGAAGAATTAATCAGCTTGTACAGGATAGAGTTTCCTGTACCTTCCATCTTGGTAGGCTCATACAGAATAATCAAAATGGAGTTCGTCTGTTGCTGTAATGCTTTACGCAATACCAAAAGATGCTCGTTTGAATTACTGTCCGTACCCGGTGTATCATAGAAGGTAAAGCTGATATTCGGATCCAAGGGAATCGGGAAATGTACTTCAATTACACCATCCACATATTCAGAAAATCCTTCCGTCGGTTCGTTAGGTACATCATTCAAACCTTTCAAAATCTGATACAACTGCTCATGCTGTTGCATATGGAATACAACCGCACTATTAATTTCATTCTGAATTACCTTGCGGATTTTCTCACATTCTCCGGTTGAACTAAAGGTATATCTACCCATAGCATCATCCCATGTGATTTTTGCAGTTATCAATTCCTCTGAGTCTTTTTTCTTAACCGTAAAAACAATGCCCGGATTTTCATCATTCTGAATTCTGAACATCTTTGCAGTTTCCGAATTAATGCTTTCCGGCAAGATTCTCTTACCAATCAAGGTATTTATAAAGGTTGACTTACCGGAACTGTATGTACCAACCAAGCATAAATTAATATCATTGCAATTTAATTTCTTACGCTTGTTTTCAAACTCCTCTTTTCTTTTCTGGAAAAGACTTCTTACATCCGAATCCATCAATTCAGACTCAAATACGGAAATGGTTTCATCACAAAACTCACTGATTTGCGTGAAAATCTCACTAACCGGAGGAAGTTCCACGAAATCTTTAACAATAATCCTGTCTTCTCCGGCACATTTGTTGTATTCATCAATTTTTTCTACAAAATCATCATAATCAACTTTTGTACCTTTAAATACAAGACTGATAACATCATGAGAAAACTGTTCCCAAATATCTGTGAAAAACTGATTTCCTTGGTTCTGTAATAAAAACTCTCCATTTTCCGGTGAGTACTTCTGCAGGTTAGGACACATTTTAAACGGAACATCTAAAAATTTACCCTTTACCTTAGCCAGAAAACGTACCTCTTTTTTAACCGGATGATACATTATCATTAACTCTTTCACTTCACATCTCTCCAATTATCAAATTTATGGTAAAAACGAATGTTTCCTAATTATAATTCACTCATCAACTTATTCTTATATGCAGAGAACTCATCATCTGATAACATTCCAATCTTCTGAAGTTCTACAAGGTTATTAGCTCTTTCCTTAAAGTCAGTGACTGAATTAGTCTTAACAAAGATCTTATCAATACATCTCTGCTTGATTTCTTCATATTCTGAAGCACTGATAAATTCCACTTCCGGAAGCATTCTGTACATAGCAACCCTATTAGAATACTCTTCGATATTATCAATATCAGACAACAACTGCTGACGACGCGCCTGGAATTCCTTACCTGTCAAACATTCACCTTCACGCAATGCCATCATGTTATTGATAACAACCTTAAGTTCGTCCGGAGTGCTCCATTTAGAATCCAAATACTTGGAGATTAATGCATCCTGCTTACTCTTAAGCTCGGCGGTATCCATATATTTTTCCCAAACAAGAAGTGGCCACTTGCTAATCTTGCAAACCAATTCATCCTTGGTATCTTTCTCTTCTACTTCGAGCATCTTAAAGAGACCTGCAACCTTTGCCTCATAATCCTCGTCATCAATCAAATGACACTCTTTTAATACCGGCAAACGTTTTAATTTCAATGTGAACTGTTCTTTGGTATCTTGCAACTTAAATTCAACATTATCTACCAAAGTAGCTCTGCTCTGTTTGTACTCTTCATCAGAAATAACTTCACCCAATTCCAGGAATGCAAGCTTCTGTACATTGTTACGATACTCATTGATATCTGTTACGTTAACATCGCAACATTCCTTAAGTACATCTTTTCTATTCTCTTCAAACTCTTTTTCAGACAATAATCCACAATCTTTTAATGCAACCAGCTTCTGAATTCTCTCGTAGAATTTACCCAAACCGTAGAACTGACCCAAAAGTTCAAATTTCTTTGCAGTATATTCGCTATCAGCAATCAAACCGCAATCCTTCAATACTTCAAGCTTATCCATACGTTTTGCAAATTCTTCTTCTGAAATTCCTGCCGCACTGGTGCTTTCCTCAACCACCTCCTGCTTAGGTGCAGGTGCAGGCGCAGGTGCAGGTGTGGGTTCTTCAAACTTAGGTTCTGCTTTAACAGGTTCCGCAACCTTGGGTTCTTCCTTAACCGGCTCCTCAAATTTGGGTTCCGGTATCGGTGCAGGCGCAGGTTTCTGTGCATCTTTTTCTTCTGCAACAGGCTTCTTTTCCTCTTGACGACTTCTTGGAATAGGCTCATGAGAAGTCTTAAATTTCTTTCCTTCTTCTTCCTTCATTTCATCACGCGAAATCGGTCTAGGCGCAGTAACTACCTGTTTCTGAGACATAGATACATCACCGCTGCTCTGCTTCAGGCTCTTCAGTAAAGCCAACGCCGCATCCGCCTCTTTTAATTGAGGAAGAAAAACTTTAATCCTCTTATTTCCATACAACCCCTTTAAGCTTGCATCAAAAGAAATCGCATCCACATAATTATATTCTTCAGACTTTATGTTGCTGATTTCTGATGCCGAAAATTCAAAATCGTCCAAATAACCATTTCTACCTTCAGCATTACAAATTTGTCCTTTTCCGGAAATACGATCTCCGTCTACCTTTAGGAAAACCTTTCCTTCTTTTCTTAACAACATGTTTCTAAGCGAGTTGTTGTCAATACAAGTAAATACGCGAGCTCCCTCCATAAAGTTGACCTCCTCTTATTTCAAAGCTATTTCGCAATAGTTTGATATTTTCTCAAAAAATGCATAATAACCACTCCACACCTTCACTCCCTCTGGAAAAGGAAGCAAAAAATGCGAGCAATCTTCCTAGTTACATAATACCAAAATATTATGTTTTTATCAAGATTCAATTTGCCTTTATATATAAATATTCGACCATTTAAGACATGCTCAAATAACATTACTTGCAGACAAATAGCCCATCTTGTAATTCTATTATAAGTTACTTAAAATTATTGTCAAGTAAACTGAGTGTTTTTTTTGTTTTTTTTGAATTATTTATATTTTTATTATATTTTTTTGGTAACTATGCCATATTTCACGATATTGCACACAACCTTTAAAATTGATATAATTTTTTCAGAATGAAAAAACGGAGGAAATAATTATGCCTAAGAAAGCAAAAGTCACTATACATCCGGCATATGAAATCGGAGAAATATCACCCAGAATTTATTCTGCCTTTTTGGAGCCCATCGGTAATATGGTAAACGGCAGCATGTTTAATCCCAAACATCCCACCGCAGACGAGAAGGGACTTCGTCACGACTTCATCGATGCCATCAAATCCACTGACCTTCCGGCCGTACGCCTTCCCGGCGGCAACTTTGTATCCGGTTGGGATTGGAAAGATTCCATCGGTCCCAAGGAAAACCGCAAGGCTCATCTGGATCTGGCATGGCATCAGTATTATACCAACGAAGTAGGACATGATGAATATTTACAATGGTCCGAGCTTACGGAAACCGAGCCCATGTATACAATCAACCTTGGTACCGGAGATATAAATGATGCAGTACGTATTATCGAATACACAAACCACGAAGGAGGCACCTATTGGTCCGACCTTCGAAAAGAATATGGACACGAGAAACCCTATGATGTAAAAATCTGGTATCTGGGTAACGAAGTGGACGGTTACTGGCAGATTGGTTCTTACCAGAATGATCCCAGAGGCTATGGTCTGCTTGCAAACGAAACCTCCAAGCTTATGAAGTGGGTAGATCCCCGTATCGAGACCGTAGCCTGTGTATCCTGTTCCCCCAATATGCTCCACTATCCCGAGTGGGATTTGACAGCATTACAGGAATGCTATCACAGCGTGGACTATATTTCCATGCATCACTACCAGTCTGTACTGATGGATGACATTCCAACCTATTTGGGAGCTTCCCGCTATTTTGAGGATTATATCAATACAGAAATTGCCATTTGCGATTATGTGGCAGCCAAGCTGAAATCACCCAAGAAAATGATGATTTCCTTTGATGAGTATGCTACCATGATGCGTCCCGCCGGCGAGCTTCATTACGGTCGCGGAGAATACCTGCATTACAAAACACATTACAATTTTGACCCCAACCGCGGATATACACGCCACGACCCTGACAACATGCCCAAGCGTCCTTTCCCCGGCAGTGAAATGCTACAGGCGCTGGCAAATGCATCTACGATCCTTACCTTTATCCGCCATGCAGACCGTGTAAAAATCGCCTGCATGACCGGCGGTTTACATGTACTGGCATCCTCTGACAGAGAACATATTTGGAGCACCACTTCCGCACATCCTTACAAGCATTTAATGCGTTACGGTCGCGGTACTGCCCTTCAAACCAATGTGGACTGTGATACCTACAACATTCCCAGCTACATCGTGGATGATACCAATCAATATTATGAGCAGGAAAATGTAGACTTTATCGACACCGCCGCTGCCTTCGACAAGGAAACCGGGGAGCTTAACATCTTTGTTATCAACCGCAACTGGGAAGCAGACAACGATATCGAGCTGGACGTAGCAGGATTCGAAAAATTGGAATTTATCGAGCATCTGGAGATGTACACCGATGACTTGTCTAAGGCAAACACCTACGAAACGCCTGATGCTATCGTTCCCGTTGTTAATACAGCTGCAAGCTTTGCCGACGGCAAGCTCACAAGTAATGTGAAACCTATTTCCTGGAATGTATTCCGCTTTAAAGTGAAATAAGAATGTTCAGCCCCGCGCCATCCGGCGCACAGAAAACACCCAATGATTGGAGTTCCTATGAACATCCTTTCATTGGGCGTTTTTATTATCTGTAAATATAATACTCTTCCCGCAGTCCCATATTTACTTCTTTCTGCAGCTTCTCACAAATATACTGCGCTTTGTGGATATAATCTATAATCTGCAACATTTCTTCATCCGTCAGCTCCCTGTCCGGCAGGTAAAATCTACATTCTTTAGAATAAAATGTCACTTCATCTCCAATCAGGTCTTTTTGGCTCTCCACATTAATCTCCGTTTCCGTATACAAGCCTTCCGTTTCATATTTCCGCACTATTTCATTATAACGCTTACTTTCTTCTTCCGATAACGCTCTGCTGAATCCGCCTCTTACCTCTGTATCTGCAATCAGCCACCATAAATAATAATCTGTCATTCTGCCATAGTCTAAAGCTTCTACACGGTCAATCCATGCAATTTCCTGCCGTTTAGCTTCTATCTGCATCACATACTCACTATATATGCACTTATTCCGGAAATCAATTAACTGTAGCAACTCTTCCTCGCTCATCTCATCCGCCGGGAAAAACAGCGTGCCGTTTGCCCTATCAAAAGCAACACCTATACCACTATATGCTTCTCCCGTTTCCAGAACCTTTATTTGACCTTCCGGAAACACACCACGCCGCTTGTAGGAATCTTCCAATTGCATATATAAAGCAGCTTCCGTTGTGGTAAGCTCCCTGTTTGTCCCCCGCTCCGCCATATCCGCAAACAGCATATAATCCTCTCCGGTCATCGCCTCCATCCGTAACCGGAACAGCTCGAATTCCCGTACTACTTGCGGATACCCATCGCGCAAGCCCAGAGCGATTTCATCATTAATTTTCCAATGCGCATATAACGCCCTATGCGTAAAATCAATTATCTGCAGCATTTCTTCATCTGATAACGTCTCCTCCGGTATATAATAGGTGCAATCCTGCACACAAAAGGCAGCCCCCACTCCCCCGTATTCTTCCGTATATCGGATAATAGTTATTTCTTTTTCCGGGAAGAGCCCCTTCTCATATTGTTCATACAACGCATCATAACGTTCATCTTCTTCCTCCTGCAAATTTCTGCTAAAAGCACCGGATACTTCTCCGTTTGCATAAACCCACATTTTATAAAGTTCTTCCATTTCTTCCGGAGTCATATCCGTCACACGACTTCTCCACATTTCTTCTCCGTTTATCCTTTCCTCATTCAGCATATACACACTATATACATGCTTCTTTTGATAATCAATCAACTGCAGTAAATCCTCATCACTCAATTCCTCAGGCAAATATAGAATATGGTTCACAATATCCAATGCAATTCCTTTTCCGTTATATACCTCGCCCTCTTCCAAAACCTTTACACCACCTTGGGGAAATACACCGTTTTTTACATAAAGTTCTTCCAATTCATCGTATCTGGCCAATTCATCGTTGGTAAACTCACGGTTCATTTCCTCCTCCCACATACTATAGAATTGTTCGTAATCTTCACGAGTCATTTCTTCCATACGTTCCTTGTAATTTTGTCGCAACGCCCCCACTGAACACACAGTAATGCCGGTTATCAAAAATAAAGCACCAAATATTACTGCCGCACGGCCAAATCCCCATTGCCTGTTATTACTCTTCTTTACCTTCTCCGTTCCCTCTTCCAAGGCTTCCAAGGTATTTGCAACCACCTTATGTATCTTCTGCGGAACATCGCCAAACATCTTTTCATCAAGCATCTTACGCCTCTCCTTCCAATCTTTTCTGCAGAGTCTTCCTTGCCCTAAACACACGACTCTTTACATTTGTTTCTGTCAATCTAAGCATCCTGGATATCTCCTTTAATGAATAGCCTTCCACCTCATACAAAACAAATGGCACCCTGTATTTTTCGTCCAACCGCATCACTTCCTGAAGTATTAGCGATTCATGCAGGGATTCATCCGGTTGTCCTTTTTGAGTACTCTCTGTCTGTCCATTCAGATATTCCTCCATACCTACATATTTCTTATTTTTACGTATCAATTGATAACACTCATTTATCAGTATTCTGGTTAACCAGGTTTTAAAATAATCTGCATCGCGAAGCGTATCCAGCTTCTCATACGCCTTCAAAATAGCGCTTTGTATGGCATCCGCACAATCATCTTCGTTGCGAAGTATGGTTTTTGCCACACGATACATAGGACCTTCTAAAGCCAGCACTCTTTTGGCAAATTCTTCTTTGTTCATCTATCTTCACTGCTCCTTTCTGAAGCAAGCTCCTGTTTTATCGGCCGATTTCATTTTACACTAATTAGATGCAATATGTTAAACAAAGGTTGCAAATAATGACAAATAAAAATGCCCTCCTTTTGCCAGACTTAAATATGTCTAACAAAAGAGGGCACCTCATATCCTGTTAAGAGAATACCAATAAGTTTACCATCCTTTTATCAAGTATTACTGTTTTGACTGCTTCTCTTTCTTTTCCTCTATCATCCTGGTGATAATCACCACTACGGGGAATAATACACCGGCCACCGGCCAGATAAGTCCGCTGATTTTGTACTCCCAATCCAGGAAAATCAGACACAGAAAAATCGCCGTAACTACCAGCCAGTAAATAGCACTTACCGCTGCCACCAGAGGAGATCTTGATTTCTTCTTTTCCTCAATACTATAATCTCCCTCCTGCAACAATCTTTGAAAACTTCCCTGAATAATACCTGCCACCACCAAAAATCTCACACCGATTGCAACAAATACCAGAGTGCCGCAGAAAAATACCGTTTCCAGAAATTCATCTCCTTCTACAAAGGCCGCTCCAAACAGTACCATTCCGGCCACGATGCAAAGTACCACACCTGTGATAATATATTTCACATGAGTATCCTGAAATTTTTGTTTTCTTTCCTTTACCATACCGGTAACGCCGTACTCTGTTTCAATGGTCTCTTTTTCCAGAAATTCATAAGGTTTGGTTTTCATGCCACAGGTAATAAAAATGCCACAGGCAAATGCTACAAATACAAGCAATATCATCATGCCGATTGCTCCCGCTACATCCTCTGATAAGGGAATCATATTCCATTCTCCTGCCACCGCCAGCAAGAACATACAAATAGGGGAAAGGATGCACAAGCTTACACCAAATGCAACCTTCGGAGCTTGCTCTTTTTTAATCCTAAGGAACTCATTGGCCTCTTCCATACTCACTCTTCTAATCTGAGAATCTGCGACTTCCGTTTCCGGAATATGTTCCACCACTTCCACTTCTTCTTTTACCAGATAATCTATAGATACCTGAAACAATCTGCTCATCTCCATAATTCTCTGTAAATCCGGCACAGACTGTGCACCTTCCCATTTAGATACCGCCTGTCTGGTAACTCCTAATTTATCGGCCAGTTCTTCCTGAGACCAACCATTCTTCTTTCTTTCTAAAATAATCTTGTCTGCTAATATCATATTCTTTTTCTCCATCTTCAAACTGTATTGTCTTTCAGGACCGGTTCCTTTGACTGACCTCAATATACTACTTTCACCGGTTTCCTACAAGAAAATGACAGCGGTCAATTTGTCAACCGGGAGTTGCAACCGCAGAAAATCACGTTATTTTCAACCTTTTTCATAGTATATCATAAAAAATCCCCCGAAACAAAATGTTTCGGGGGAAACCGTATATCACGTGCTTAGAATCTTATCACATATATATTTCCATGCTATATATCCGTTTGGGTACTCGTTATGCCCAATATTTAACGCACGTCTCAAAGGAAAAAGCATTCTACAAACAACGTTTTTCTGTTGCACAAAAAAGCTTACCACTTTATGTAGTAAGCTTCTCTTGTTAGATTTATACCTTCAAATCAAAAATAATTCCAACACCCGGCTCAGATTTCGTTTTCTCTTGTTCCTCTACTCTTATCGTTTGAAGTATCGGTTTCATGTCTATCTCATTTAAATAAATCTCGCCATCTACAGCATCAGAAAACTTCTCCAATAACATTTTCTCTACTTGACTTTTCGCTGTTTTATCAGCCTTTGCTTCTTTTATGCTATCAAGTCTCTCTTGTAACTCCTCTGCTTTTTCTTTAGCCTTTTCACGAGTCTTTTCAATTAGCTTCCTTGCATTTTCGTCTGCTTGTTTACGAAGTTCTTTATCTAATTTATTCTCTATGCGTACATGACCAAAGTGTACCAGATTACCGTTTTCGTCCATATACCAGTGGCTTGTACGTTCTACAACATTACCCATTGAATTATATAAAGAACCCACAACACTTTCTGCTCTCTGAATACCTTGCAACATCTGTGTATATTCTTTTTCTACTTTCGGATCATTTTGCATCTTTTCAAGCAACTTAGAATTTATTACTACCGACCCTATCGCATTATCCTTTTTTGTGTTTATCCCGGTTCCTATTGTTAAAGACAAATCCTTTACCTGTTTCTGTAATTTCTGCAAATACTCATCGGTACTCACACCACTCTCTTTTACGGTTGTAGCCACTTTCTTTTCTTTTTCTGTGACCTGCTTTTTTTGTGTTGCATAAGCATTCTCTGCGACAGCATTATATGTATTTACTGACGAAATTGCCATAATCCTATCCTCCTTTCCCCAAATTACAAGCTATATCAAAATATCAATTCTCTTATATTTTACTTCTTCTGGTGTTAACAACTCAGTTTCCATGAGCATTTCATCTTCTGCGGTCATCGCTTCATCTAACAATTCCACATTCTCTGTTGCCAGTTCTTCCATCATCTCCTCTGTGATTTCCTGGACATCTTCCATGCTCTCTGTAAGTCCGCCCTTTTCTTCAATGCCAAGAGCTTCCTCAACCATTTCTTCTTTTCTTTCTTCCTCAGTCTTAGGAGCATAATCTTCGGCAAGTTCTGCAATCTGTTCTCCTCGTTCCCTCGCCTCATCCATAGTATGAAACATTTGCTCGTTATTATATTGTTTCTTCACGGCAGCAATCTGATTTTCGTAGGAATGAAACATTTCCAATTTTCTTGCAATATCTTCAATACTTTCACATTGCATATTTTTTAGATTTTCTTTCTGGTTCTCGAAAAAATCAATCTGACTTTGTGCCTTTTGTTGTCGCTCTTGCTTTTCCTGAGTGCTTTTAAGCATTCCGGTGGTTCCAAATCTCTGTGAAAATATAGAAAAGCCATTAAGACCATTTACAGATAAGTTCATAGGCACACCTCCTACACTTCCTTATCCACCTTGCTGGATACAAGTTCAGACAAAGCATTGTTAAATGTACCATTCCTCTTATACGTTCCGCTGTAACGTGCGGCTGCATTGGAAATACTATTTGCTTTCATAGATACTTTATCAGCAAACGAATTATGCCCTGTAAAAAGAGTTTTCAAAGCACTGATGTCTGCTTTTTTAAGTGCCTCCTCATCCAACTTCAGTTCATTACCTTTACCTACTGTAATGCCTATTTTTGATAGCATATTCTCATTAGACTCAGTAATTCCAGTAAGCCA
>JAZSII010000136.1:0-2211 GCA_045533725.1 Acetatifactor sp.
GGAACCTTCTCCCAAAAGGCTTCTATTTCTTCACGCTGTCCTTTGCTGTCAGAAATACTGTTTTGAACAATCATGGTAATGTCAGAGGTATTACATATCTCATAAGTATTCTCGCTACCCACAAAACTGCTGTACAGAAGATGGGTACTTATGACAATAAATGCAGAGGCCAATATCATAAAAACAAACAGCGTAATGTTTAGTCCGACTTTATCCGTCAAATCTCTTTTTAACATTCTAAAATACATTGCTCTTTCTCCACTTCTTCAAACTACCAGTTCATGTCTGTCAGCCAGTTTTTTAACTTTCTTTCACGTACGGATAAATCCTGCATATCGTTCAGTTTCCCCAATACCAATTCCCCCTGTATGTTTCCGTCCACCAGATAAATAATACGCTCTGAAACCGCTGCCACACGTTCACTATGAGTAACCATCAGAATGGTTGTTCCGTTTTTATTTGCTTCTGCAAGTTCTTTCATAACTTCCTTGGATGCCTTGGAGTTTAATGCTCCGGTGGGCTCATCTGCAAACAAAACCTTAGGATTGTTAATTAGGGCTCTGCACAAACAGGCTCTCTGTAACTGTCCGCCGGACACTTCCGTAATCTGGCGTTCTGCAGTATCTATGATCTCTAATCGGCGCATCAGCTTCTCTGCCTCTTCATTCACTTTTTCACGACTTTTCAGTTTCGCCTGATAACCCGGAAGTACAATATTGTCCATGATACAAAGCTTTTTCATCATATACATCTGCTGAAAAATAAATCCGATCTTGGTCAGTCTGATGTAAGACATTTCTTTTTCGTTTTTACCTGAAATATTCTCTCCATCAAAAATCACCTCCCCAGCGGTTGCGCGATCCATGCCGCTTACTGTATAAAGCAAGGTGGATTTACCGGAACCACTGGGACCCATAATGGATACAAATTCGCCTTCTTCTACGTTTAAATTCACATTCTGTAAAACATTATTGCTCTGTTTTTCTACAATGTAGGTTTTACACAAATCTTTCGTTTGAATAACTGTTTTATTCATTGCAATTGTTCTCTCCATTTCTACTTACCTTATTGCGAAATGCTCTTCCCTATAATCAAGAAATAGGTGTTTTCTACATCACTTACAGGTCGATAGTAACATTTCAATTCTTAAAAAATCTTTAAAAATTTTAAGAAACATAAAAATTTTCAATAAAAAAGCAGCTCCAAATTAATTTCTCCTGCACTACGAGTAACATAATCAATTTGGTTCTGCTTTCATGTATTTTATATAAATATTAATGAAATGCTTTTAGAAGAGCCTAATTCCCGCAAACTTCTAATACTATAAATGCCCTTGGTCCATCATATATCGTGATAATTTCTATTACTCACCTCTATAAACCATCCCAAAATGCTCCAGCGCATCCTTTATTGCCTTTTCCTTCTCCTCCGGACACTGAGGCTGTCTAGCTGTCTCCGCTCCCGCTCCTGTCCGCGCAGAACAGAGGTCCACCGGACCTCTTGCGGCTTCCGACTTAGGCAGGTTATAGTTCTCCCCCACCTCTATTCCACACTTTCTTTTTACCTGTGAAATATACAGATTAGACACCTTCAACCCATGCTCTTTCAGCACATATTCCTGGATTTCCTTATAAGTCGCCTTACTCTCTGCGTAAGTCAAATCCAGCTCATCTAACTCTAATTCCACTTCAATGTAATCATCAGGCTTTTATTGGGACAAAAGAACAACCGTCTCCACGATACTTTCGTTGTCCCAATCCAATTCGTATATCTCTTTTCCATTGAAAAACACTGGAAATCTATACTTAAGACTACGAAGGATTCTTCCGTCTGCCTGCTCTTCCTCGTAAATATTCACATCCGCAAGGAAGCTCTTCATAAATGTTTTCTTCTCAATATCCGAAAATCTGTCGTACAGCTTATCAAAAAATAATAAGAACTGATACACATTGTCGGCGGATATTTTCTCCTGCCTAATATTATACAGTCTGGTCTCCACTTCTTCAATCAGAGTTTCGATTTCTTCTATCTCATCATAGAGCTTATCCAGACGCACCTGCATATCCTCATACTTCCTGACATAATGCTTGTCTGATACGGATAAGTTATCCATCTGATTTGCCAGCTTGTTCTTGGCTCCGGTCACCTGCTTTAATCGTTCTTGTAAACCAGTATGTTCTCTATCCAGTTCTTGAGTATCTATGCTTTGTC
>JAZSII010000266.1:0-2353 GCA_045533725.1 Acetatifactor sp.
TATTCAATGTCACAAATCCTATATAGTAAATCTTTCACATGTAAACTCTTTGTCCGGTTCAGAAATTTTATTAACTAATGGCACCAAAATAACTGTAGGTAGAAACCACTTGACGTCAGTTAGAAATGCACTTTTAGACTATTCAAAATTTGATTAATTCGAACATTTATATAGGAGCATTCCTGTAATTCAGAAATAATGCCAATTGAATAAAACGAAACCTCGAAGTACAATTAAGGTGTTCATCTTGGCGGATGAAAAAACACTTTAAGAATACGGGAGGTTTCTAATAATGAATTTAACACAGAATGACAGACTAAAGCAAGTAACATCTGATACTTTAATTGTTGGAGTTGATGTCGGATCACAGACACACTTCTGCAGAGCCTTTGATTGGAGAGGTTTTGAACTTTCCAGAAGAGTATTTAAGTTTAGCAATACTGGAATGGGATTCCTTACTTTCCTTCGCTGGACAGAGGAACTTATGAATAAAACTGAAATGAAAAAGATAATTGTTGGCTGCGAGCCTACAGGTTGCTACTGGCTTACTTTTCAAAAGTTTTTGCAGGATCACGGAATCCAGCTCGTGACGGTTAATCCGTTTACCGTAAACAGAAGCATGGAGCTGGATGATAACAGCCCTGAAAAGAGTGATTTAAAAGATCCCAAGACCATTGCGTTACTTGTGAAAGATGGGAGATATTCAACATCATATCTTCCCAGC
The DNA here is from genome assembly GCA_045533725.1 of Acetatifactor sp. Classification (GTDB taxonomy): domain Bacteria; phylum Bacillota; class Clostridia; order Lachnospirales; family Lachnospiraceae; genus Acetatifactor. The sequence goes on from JAZSII010000266.1 coordinate 725, forward strand.
GGAGTGTATGCAGAAATCAGAGAGGCTTCTGTATGCAGAGATCAGATTATGAAACAGCATGTACGTCTGTCTAATCAGATACAGGGATGGTTACAAAAGTTTTTCCCGGAGTATTTTGAGTGTTATGCCGATTGGGATTCAACCAGTGGCTTAATGCTTCTGAAAGAGGCGCCACTGCCAAAGGATATCCTGCAAATCGGAGCAGGTGGAATCAATCAAATATGGCGTGATGCAAAGGTGCGTGCAGCCGGATTAAAGAGGGCACAGACCCTGGTTGAAGCTGCACAGAATAGTGTAGGATTGGAAGCTGGTGAGGCTGCAAGACTAGAGATTTGGATTCTTGTAAATGACTACATCCTGAAAGCAGAACAGCTAAAAAGATTGGATGAATATCTGGAAGAAAAAATAAAAGAAGTACCAAATGTGGAGAAACTGCTCGCCATAAAAGAAGTAGGAAGAAGTACTGTGATTGGCTTTATCGCAGAGGTTGGTGATATCGGACGTTTTACTGACCCTAAGCAGATACAGAAGCTTGCAGGATTAGAAATAGTCAAAAAGAGCTCAGGTAAAAAGAAAGGTCAGCCAAGAATCAGTAAGAGGGGCAGACGAAAGCTGCGAAGAACAATGTATGAATCAGCGCGTGCACTGATGAACTGGAATCCGGCATTTCAGGATGTGTTCCTTTATTACAGGAACAGAAATAAGAATCCGCTAGGAGGAATGCAGGCGAAGATAGCGGTTGCATGTAAAGCGATTCGGGTATTCTACGTAGTATTACAAAAAGGCTGTGACTTTGATGAGGAGAAGTTCCGAAGGGATATCATCAGACCGGAAGCAGCCTAAAATAAACGCACATACTGTAACAGATAACGTCCGCCAAGAATTCAATTGGTGCTGGATTACAGGAGTGCTCTCTAGCAATGACAAAGCAGAGCGAAGCCGCTAAGACATATGTTATAGGGCATGACCCTGGATAGGAGCAGAGGCGGCACCCCACTATGGGTAGGCTGGACGAAGGAATTTAGGACCCTTCTAAGGAAGGATGATCCTGTTAGACATGAGAGGTTAGCAGCCATAGGGAAGAATGGGACACAGATTCGCCTTCATATAAAAGGATGACGTTTTATTTCGTGTACCTTTCTGACCGGAAAACGATGTGCATTGCACCTGAAATGACACAGTTTTCGCCCATTAATGAATGCTGATCATTGTTGGTAACTTTGTAAACAATTGTACAAATGGCTAAAATGCAAGCTTTTTTGTGCAAAATAAATAAGAAAGTATAGAGAGAATAAGTATGAAGCCTGTTAGGAAAATTAATTCTATACATTTTGGCGGTAAGTTTATAGCTGTGGCGTTAGTTATAGGGATAGCTGTACCTGCCGTGCTTTGGATTATAGCAGGGAAATATATCTGGTTGTTTTCTGTGGTGGGTGGATTGATTTTACTTGTGTTTGGCATAATATTTGCGATAGAGATGCATCAGGATAATGGGAAAATTCCACACTATGAAAAAAATCTCAGGGAGAAGGTTCCTTATGACCCGGAAAATCAGTATCCGGTGCTTAGAAGTTCCATATGTACCGGTGAAAAGGTAATTGGTTTTAGGGACAAGTGTAGTTCGAGATT
>JAZSII010000289.1:0-27068 GCA_045533725.1 Acetatifactor sp.
CTTACCAGGGATAATCAATGTTTTCTAATAAATCTTTGGCAATGGTTTCTTCTAAAGTGTACAAATCCTTAATCATTATTTCTGACATGTATAAACTCCTCCTATTAAAAAATACATAGTAAGAGTACACCATTCCGTTTACATTTACAAGTTTTTTGTATAGCAAATTATGAGGTTTTATAATTTGTTGACAAAAGTTTTATAAAGTATTATTTTATAATAACAAATACTTACATATTAATAGGAGGTTTTTATGAAAAAGAAGCTATTAATGTTCCTTATGGTTTTTGTACTTGCTTTTTCTTTCGCTGCTTGTTCAGACAGCGATGATTCTTCTTCAAAATCCAATAATGAAGATCGCGACGAAGATGAAGATGAAGACGAGGATCAAGATAAGGAAGACAAGAAAAAAGATAAGGAAGACGACGAGGATGAACCGGAATTAACCCCGGAACCTACTCCCGAACCCACTCCGGAACCTACTCCCGAGCCTACTCCCGAACCCACTCCGGAACCTGAACAATTCGAAATTCCTACCGAACTTTCAGAGGATATTTATTCTTTCCAGATATCTATTGACGGAGATATTTATTCCTTCCCTATGTGGTATTCAAATTTTGAAGCATATGGCTGGGTATATGATGGTGATCCCGAAAAGCTCATTTACTCAGACTATTATGATTATGATACCTGGGATAAAGAGGATATGTACCTTTGGACAGATATTTTGAATATGTCCATCAATTCTTCTAAAATTTGCGATAGTATTGTAACCGGAATTGAAATTAGCGAATACAGCATTAGTGAAGAACATGAAATTATTTTACCAAAGGGCATTCAGTTTGGTGTAGCAACAAAAGAGGATATCGTTGCAGCATATGGTGAACCTACTGATGTTTATGAAAGTTCTTACTACTATTACATGTATTATACACTTGATTATGATAAGGAAATCTGTCTTGGTGTAGACAACGAAACAGGTTTTCTGTCTAATGTAGATATTGAAAACACAGCTGAACTTGACGGAATTGATAATACGTTTAATCCCGAAGTACCTGCTTCTATTTCTGCTTATGTTGCACCGACAGAATTAGGTACCGATGTATTCTCAACAACCTTCCAGTTAGAGGGTGTTGTTTACGAGTTCCCTTGCCCTATACAGGTATTATTTGATAATGGTTTTGAATTTTCTCAGGATTATTCTGATTTGATTATTAATTCAGGTTGTGGTGAATATCTGAATGTTGTATATAATGATGAAGAGTTTTACCTGACTGTATATAATTTGTCAGATCATGCTACATATGCAAAAAATTGTTATTTTGTAAATATTGATTGTGATACTGAGTATGGTCCCGAATTGGATTTAACACTGTCCGGTGGTTTTAAGATTGGAATGACCGAAGAAGAATTAGTGGCAGCTTTCGGGGATTATGAATACTATAATTATGAATATGATGATTATGAAACATACTCTGTATATGAGCCCGATAACTTTGATTATTCTCATTCAATTGAATTCCGTGTTACGGATGGTGTAGTAACCAGAATGCGTAAGTACTGTACAAAATTTCCAGAGTAATATAAGAAAGCTTCCACCGGTTTTAATTGGTGGAAGCTTATTTTTTGTAATTTGCTGCAGCGTTTTGGAACATACTTAACAAAGCATTCTGGTTGTTTAATTGTTTTACAATATTAGTCCTTCTGGTAATGAAATCATCCAGCTTCACCATATAATCGTCCGAGGTAATCTGCCCTTCTGCCACTTGTGTTAAACCCTTCTCCCAACTTGCTGTTAATGCGGGATTCAAAAGTGGTTTAATGGAGCTGTTTACCACGTCATATATCATTTCTCCTAATAATGTAGGTGTAATAATTTGGGTCTTCTTATTCAGGGCCAGATATTCAATGTTGACAAGCTTCTTTAAAATTTCAGCTCTGGTTGCACTGGTCCCGATACCGCTGCCCTTTATTTGTGCACGTAACTCCTCGTCTTCGATAAACTGACCTGCATTCTCCATGGTCAGAATGATGCTACCGGAATTGTAACGTTTGGGAGGCGAAGTTTCCCCTTCTTTAATTTCGTATTGCTCTAAGGTTATGCTATCGCCCTTTTTAAGGTTATTTAATAAATCCATAAACTGCTCGTCGCATTTAATTTCTTCGTTTTCCTCTGCAGCTTTTGTATCTTTTGCTTCTTTTTCCTTGGACTCACTATTTTCCTGATTCTTTTGGAAGAAAGAATACTGCATAACTTTCAAATATCCTTCGTCGCTTAATACCTTAAAATTAGAAAAGAATTTTTCTTCTTTTATCCCGGTTGTAATCGCCACCTTCTGATATACTGCGGGTGAATAAAAAATACTTAAAAATCTTCTGCAGATAGTTTCATATACCTTAGCAGCGGTAGGATTCAAAGCATTCAAATTATTCAAACCTTGGCCGGTTGGAATAATTGCATAGTGATCGGTAATCTGCTTGTCATTTACATATCGTGTCTTGGAAATGCCTTTATAGCTTCCTTGTTCCAATATTTCCGATGCAAAAGAAGAACAAATGGCATAATTCTTTAATCCACTGATATTTTTGTAGATTTCTTTTGCAACAGCGGTTGACAGTACTCTGGCATCCGTACGTGGATAAGTAACCATTTTCTTTTCATAAAGCTCCTGTACCACCTGCAAGGTCTGGTCGGGACTGATTTTAAAGAATTTGGAACAATCATTTTGCAGTTCTGCCAGATTGTATAATAAGGGTGCATTTTTGTTTTCTTTCTTCCGTTCAATGTTTTCGATAATCGGTGGCTGTACGGGATTATCTTCTAACATTTCTACCAGAAGTTTTGCAGTGTATTCCTCTTTAAAACCATTTTCTTTATATAGTAGAGGGGATTCGAAATACTTGCTGCCTTCTACCGCTTTCCATTCACCTGTAAATTTCTTGCCTTGTAAGTCGAAATTAGCAAGAACACGATAAAAAGGTGTTTTTACAAAGTTTCTGATTTCTCTTTCACGATTTACTACAATACCAAGAACGCAGGTCATAACACGTCCTACGGAAATAACAGCCTTATCACGTTTTAAATAATCTTTTACACGATAACCATATTTCAGAGTCAGAACTCTGGAAAAATTAATACCCATCAGGTAATCTTCTTTGGCACGTAAATAAGCAGCATCACTTAGTGCGTCGTAAGCAGATAAGTCCTTTGCTTCCCGGATTCCGCGCAATATTTCTTCTTCTGTTTGTGAATCAATCCAAACTCTTTTGCGTTCCTTTCCTGTTACACCTGCCATTTGCTCAACAAGACGGTATATGTATTCTCCTTCTCGTCCGGAGTCTGTACAAACATAGATGGTGCTTACATCTTCGCGATTCAAAAGACTGCTGACAATCTTAAATTGCTTTTGTACGGCAGGAATCACTTCATATTTGAATTCAGAAGGAACAAAAGGAATGGTTTCCAATGACCATCGGCGATACTTTTCATCGTATACTTCCGGATAACTCATGGTAACCAAATGTCCGACGCACCAGGTAACAATAGCCTCAGGAGATTCCATATAACCATCCTTTGCGCTGGTATTTAGTTGTAAAGCCTTGGCAAATTCTTTTGCAACGCTTGGCTTCTCGGCTATATATAAACTTTTCCCCACGATTCCTCCTAGTTGTTTTTTAATAGTTTCTCAATATCTTTTACAGACTGAGGGCGTCCAAGATAAAAGCCTTGAATAACATCGCATCCCATAGAATGTAAATAATCATATTGCTGTTCTTCTTCTACACCTTCCGCAATTGCTTCATACCCCAAAGTTTTAACCATTTTAATAATGGATTCCGTAATAATTCGCGTAGGGGAATCACTTACAACGGTATCAATAAAATGTTTGTCAATTTTCAGAGTATCAATGGGAAGATTTTTCAAGTAACTTAAAGAAGAAAAACCGGTACCGAAATCATCAATGGATACTCGTATACCAAATGCTCTCAGATTACGTAATCTTTTGGTTACAATTCCAAAGTCTTCAATAAGGACACTCTCCGTTACTTCTACTTCAATATTATGAGGATTAACACCATATTTTGTAATGATACTAATCAGTTTTTCTTCAAAATCCTCTCTCATAAACTGAAGCGCAGAAACATTAATTGACATTATCAACGGATCCGGATATTCCTTCTTCCATTCGCTGAACTGACGTATACTTTCTTCCATCACCCAATTACCGATAGGTATTATTGTGCCATTTTTTTCAGCAATTGGAATAAATACACCCGGACTTATCATTTTATTATCATAATCCTTCCAACGAATCAGTGCTTCTACTCCGCGCAGCTTTTTATTGCCGGTATAAAACTGCGGTTGATATTGTAAGATAAAATTATTATCAGAAAGAACGGCTTCCTTTAATTTAGTATCCATTTTTGCATTTTGAATAAAATCATTTAAAATAGGGGTATCAAAATGCTTTACCATATTTTTGCCCAAGGTTTTGCACCGAAACATAACTATTTCAGCACAATTAATTAACTCTAAGACGTTTTGGGCAGATTCGGGATATTCTGCAATACCGATACTTACGGTAATTGATAAATCAAGACCGTTACTTAATTTAAAAGGTTCATTTAGTGCTGTATTTATTTTTTCGGCGATTTTGTCTGCTGAAATATCACCATAAGGTTTATAAATTGCAACACAAAAAATATCACTGTTAAAATGTGCTGCAATAATGTTTGGATTTGCAGTTAAATCTTTTAAAACAGAGCCTAATTGTTGTACCAGCTCATCTCCAACCAGCATTCCCATGCTATCATTGATTTTTCGAAAATCATCTACATCAACAAATAAAATACTTACGATTTCATTTTCTTCCTTTGCCGCGGTAAGCAATTCGTTGAGACACTGTATAAAATAGTTACGATTATACAAGCCGGTCATTGTATCATAATATGCCAGATAAGACAATTCTTCTTCATGATGCTTGTCTTTTGATACATTTGTAAATCTGATAAGCTTATGAATTATCCTACCCTGACTATCATATTCTGCATTTACTTTAAATTGAATCCAGCTTTTACGATCAGAATGTCTGCATACACAACTTTCTTCTTTTATATGATTCTTTTCCGGAAACAAAATAATTCTTAACAGATCACGATATTCCGGCGTAACTGTATCCAAAATTTTGTTAATATCATTTGTACATTTGATTTCAAAGGGAAAGAAAGAATTCCATTTTCCAAAGGTACATAATTCCTTATTTACATAAGAGTAAAAAAGAAAGGCGTTATTAGATGATTCAAAAGCCAAACGATACATTTCCTCTCTACCGGTCAGATTTTGATTTATTGCCTTTAACAAATCGATTTGATAATGCAATTCATTCATCAATAACACCTCCGCTTTTTGTATTTACTTTTATAACTATTTCTTGGTGATGTATCCCTGAGCTTTTAATAATTCAGCACAAAGAACTGCACCACCAGCTGCACCTCTTACAGTATTGTGTGAAAGTCCGACAAACTTAAAGTCATAAACATTGTCTTCACGTATACGTCCGACACTTACACCCATTCCGTTTTCATAATCAACGTCCAGATTAACCTGAGGTCTGTTATCCTCTTCCAAATACTGAATAAACTGCTTGGGAGCACTGGGAAGCTCTAATTCCTGAGGAACACCCTTAAATGCCCAAAGCTTTTCAATCAATTGTTCCTTGGTAGGTTTCTTTCTAAACTTAACAAAAACTGCTGCGGTATGTCCGTTCAAAACAGGTACACGGATACACTGGCATGTAATAACAGGACTTGTTGCAGGAGCAATAACACCGTCTTTAATCTCACCCCAGATGCGAAGAGGCTCTTTTTCAGACTTCTCTTCTTCGCCACCGATATAAGGGATAATGTTTTCTATCATTTCGGGCCAATCCTTAAAGGTTTTTCCTGCTCCTGAAATTGCCTGATATGTTGTAGCAACTACTTCGTAAGGTTCAAATTCCTTCCAAGCTGTCAAAACCGGCGCATAGCTCTGAATGGAACAATTGGGTTTTACGGCTACAAATCCTCTTGTAGTACCAAGACGCTTTTTCTGGAATTCAATCACCTTCATGTGTTCCGGATTGATTTCAGGCACTACCATAGGTACATCAGGCGTCCAACGATGTGCACTATTATTGGAAACTACGGGAGTCTCAGTCTTTGCATAATCCTCTTCGATTTTTTTGATTTCATCCTTGCTCATATCAACAGCACTAAATACGAAATCAACTTCAGCGGCAACCTTTTCTACTTCATTTACATTCATTACTACAATATTTTTAACAGCTTCCGGCATAGGTGTGGTCATTTTCCAACGATCACCTACTGCTTCTGCATAGGTTTTACCTGCGGAACGTGGGCTTGCTGCAATAGTAGTTACCTCAAACCACGGATGATTCTCCAATAATGCAATAAATCTCTGTCCAACCATTCCGGTACCACCAAGGATACCTACTTTTAATTTTTCACTCATATTATCATCTCCTTGCTTTCGACTGTCCGTCTGCGACGAACAAGTGTCTTTTGTTGGGAATATATTACTTTAATTATTGTAAAAAAACAATGAGCATTTCGTGGTATTTTAAAACATTACCATGAAAGTTTTTGTGTATTTTTAACAACAAAGTTTATGTAAAATAATTATTGTCATGCCAAATCCTGATATTTCTCAAGATATGACTTATTAAATGCAATTACCTTATTCATAGCGTCTTTGCCGGGCGCACCAATTGTCAAACGCTTTTCTACACATGTTTCCAGTGAAATCGCTTCATATATGTCTTCTTCAAAAACAGAACTGATATTTTTAAGCTCATCTAAGCTTAAATCATCAATAGAGCAGTTCTTTTCAATGCAGTATAAAACCAGACGTCCGATAATTCCATGTGCATCACGGAAAGGAACCCCTTTATTCACAAGGTAATCTGCTGCATCTGTAGCGTTTGTGAAACCACCCAGGGCACTTTTGGCCATTTTTTCCTTACGGAATTTCATGGTTTCAATCATGCCGGTAAATAAAAGCAGACAGTTTTGTACTGTTTCCATGGCATCAAAAGCCATTTCTTTATCTTCCTGCATATCTTTGTTATACGCAAGGGGAATGCCCTTCATAGTTGTCAAAAGAGACATAAGGGCGCCATATACTCTTCCGGTTTTTCCTCTTACAAGCTCTGCTATATCCGGATTCTTCTTCTACGGCATAAAAATCCCACTAGTGGAATACGCATCATCTATTTCAACAAATTGATATTCGTTGCTGTTCCAGATGATAATCTCCTCGGAAAAACGGCTTAGATGCATCATTATTGTGGATAAAGCAGCCAAAAATTCAATTAAATAATCTCTGTCTGCAACAGAATCCATACTGTTCAAGGTCGGTCCTGAAAAACCTAATAAAGAGGCTGTATATTCTCTGTCCAAAGGATAGGTGGTACCTGCCAAGGCACCTGCTCCCAAAGGACAATAGTTCATACGTTTATAAATATCAGCCAAACGTTCTCTGTCACGCTTAAACATTTCAAAATATGCTCCGTAATGATGCGCCAAAGTAGTAGGCTGTGCCTTTTGTAAATGGGTAAAGCCGGGCATATATGTTTCGGTATTTTCTTCCATGGTTTTCAAAATTGCAAGCATAAGAGTTTTTAACAGGCTGTCGGTATTACAAACCTGCTCTCTTGTATACAGACGCATATCAAGAGCAACCTGATCATTACGGCTTCTGCCTGTATGCAGACGCTTTCCTGCTTCGCCAATTCTGTCAATCAGATTAGCTTCTACAAAGCTGTGAATATCTTCATACTTGGAATCGATAATCAATGTACCCTCTTCTACATCCTTTAAGATTCCTTCTAATCCGGAAATAATTGCTTCCTTGTCCTCCGGTGTCAAAATTCCCTGCTTAGCAAGCATGGTGACATGCGCAATACTTCCTTTAATATCCTGCTTGTACAATTTCTGATCAAAAAGGATTGATGCATTAAAATCATATACCATCCGGTCCGTATCTTTTGTGAAACGGCCACCCCATAAATCTGCCATATTATCTCTCCATTCTAATACTAATGACTCTCGAAGATAATACCATAAATGACACTTTCTTGCAATAGAGTGAATATAATAAAATGTGTAACAATAGAAATAATTAACCTGAAAGGCGTCCCATGGAAAATAATTTATTAGAGCTGGAGAACATATGCTTCTCATATCATACATTGCACGGAGAAACGAAGGCACTTGATAACATTTCTTTTAATGTTAAGAACGGTGAATTTATAGCCATTGTGGGTCCCAGTGGATGTGGAAAATCAACATTGCTATCGATTATAGCCGGACTCATACCACCGGAAAGCGGAGCCATTCATTTTGAAGAGCATATGGCAACCGCAAATCACAAGGTTGGTTATATGCTGCAGCGTGATCATTTGCTGGAATGGCGTAGTATATACCAAAATGTTGTATTAGGGTTGGAAATCAATCATTCCCTTACAGATGAAAACATAAAGTATGTAAATCAACTGTTAAATGAATATGGTTTATGGGCCTTTAAGGATAAGCGTCCCAGCGAGTTATCCGGAGGAATGAAGCAACGAGCCGCATTGATTCGAACATTGGCATTAAATCCAAGACTTTTACTATTGGATGAACCCTTTAGTGCATTGGATTATCAAACCAGACTTATTGTATCAGAAGATATTTGTAATCTGATTCGACGTAGCGGCAAAACGGTTATTATGATTACCCATGATTTATCTGAAGCTGTACGTTTGGCAGATAGAATTATAGTGCTGACAAATCGTCCCGCCTCTGTAAAAAAAGAAATCGAAGTTCATTTGACGGTATCCGAAAAAACACCATTGGCATCTATGAATGCTCCCGAATTCAACTCTTACTTTAATATATTATGGAAGGAGTTAAATGATGAAAAAAATTGAAAAAAAACAATTGTCTAATCAGGATAAATATATTTTGGCACATAAAAGACATCATTCCGAAATAGCATTCTACAGAGTTTTAATTTTAGTTACTTTTGTAATATTGTGGGAAGTCAGTGTTTATTTGAATTGGATTGATGCATTTTTCTTTTCCAGTCCAAGTCGTATGATACAGACAATAATAGAATTAGTTATTAAGAAAGATTTGTTTATGCATATAGGAATTACTTTGTATGAGACTTTTTTGAGTTTTATGCTGGTATGTCTGATAAGTTTAATTGTATCTACTGCCCTATGGTATTCAAGTAAATTATCGGAAATATTAGAACCATATCTGGTTATTTTGAACAGTCTTCCCAAATCAGCTCTTGCACCCTTATTTATTGTTTGGTTGGGTACGGGTATTACAACGATTATTGTAGCAGGAATATCCGTTGCGGTATTTGGTTCTATTATAAGCTTCTATACAGGCTTCAAACAAATCAGTAATGAAAAAATAACTCTGATATATACTCTGGGCGGTAATAAGCGTCAAGCTTTTCGTAAGGTTGTTCTTCCCGGCTCCGTTCCTATATTAATCAGTACTGCAAAGGTAAATATAGGCTTAGCCCTGGTTGGCGTTATCATCGGAGAATTTCTGGCGGCAAGACGAGGACTCGGTTATTTAATCATTTATGGTTCACAAGTATTTCAGCTTGATATGGTAATCAGTTCCATCATAATTTTATGTATTATTGCAATGCTGTTTTATAAAGGAATACAATGTTTAGAGCACAAAATCAAGAAAAAAATAAGCAGCTGATTTCAGCTGCATTACATAAAATAAAGTATTGCAAATTGTACCATAACACTATATAATATGTATGTTGCTGAAATAGCTCAGTCGGTAGAGCACTTCACTCGTAATGAAGGGGTCGTGGGTTCAAGTCCCATTTTCAGCTTAAAAGCCTTGCTGATGATATCCGCAAGGCTTTTTGATTTTAACTAATTATTCATATGAATATCAATTTGTTGATAAGGTATCTCTATTCCGACATTATCTAAGGCATATTTAACATTCTCCGTTATACGCCATTTACCGGTCCAGTAGTTTTCGTTATCGAACCAGCATCGAATTCCGATATCAATAGATGATACCCCTAAATTATCTACAAAAACATTTAAATCATGATCCTTTAGAGTATCAGCATCTTCTGATATAACTTTCATAATGGTTTCCTTTGCTAATTTGATATCAGAATCATAAGCAATGCCTACAATAAGATCGCAACGTCTAATGTTTGAAGAAGAAACATTTGTTATACTATTGTTGGCCAATGTACCGTTGGGTAAAATAATAACTTTGTTGTCAGGCGTTCTTAATTTTGTGTATATAACATGAATTTCATCAACAACTCCTTCGTTACCCGCACTATCAATAATATAATCACCAAGCTTAAACGGTTTTAATAGTAAAATTAATACACCTCCGGCCATATTGGATAAGCTGCCCTGAACAGCCAGACCAACGGCAACACCTGCCGAGCCTAATAAAGCAACTATACTTGCTGCATCCACACCGCAATAAGATGCAATTAAAAAACCTAGTACAATATACAATGCAGCTTTTGCAAAAGAACACAAAAATTGTGAAATACTTGAATCTGCGCCTGCTTTTTCCAAGGTTTTTTTCAAAATTTTCAAAACATACTTGATTAGCTTTGAACCAATAAACAGTGTTAATATAGCAATCAAAATGCGAATGCCTAAGTTCAAAACACCACTGGCCAATTGAGCCAAAATGGTATCAAGAAAAACAGTATACATTATGAATCTCTCCTATTCATTTTCTTCTTTTCTTAATCTAAAAATACATAAGGAATAAGGAGCCATTTCTACAATTGCAGAAACCAGTCGGTTATCCCATGCAATTTCTTCTGTTTTAATATCATATGGATTTACCTGACCTTCACCACCATATTGCTTATGGTTTGTATTTAAAATCTCATTCATCTCACCTGCAAACGGAAGACCGATGCGATTCGTGGCAGGTTTGTCCGAAAAGTTTGCAACTATTACCAAAACCTCGGCGGGGTCATTTCCTTTTCGCAAAAAAGATAAGCAACTGTTTTGGCCCGAAATAGAATTAATCCATTCAAAACCATCTGCAGAATCATCGAAATAATACAATGCATCTTCCGTTCGATACAGTGTATTTAAATCGGCGCATAATTGATTAATCCCTTTGTGAACAGGATAATTCAATATATTCCACTTAAGAGATTTCTTTTCGTTCCACTCTTCCATATCGCCCATATCCTGTCCCATAAAGGTAAGCTTTTTACCCGGATGAGTGATTTTGTATGCAAGAGAAAGTCTTAAATTAGCAAATTTTTCTTCTATTGTACCGGGCATTTTGAAAGCCAGACTTCCTTTTCCGTGTACGATATCATCATGTGAGAAGGTAAGCAAAAATCGTTCGCTATATGCATATACCGTACTGAAAATCAAGTCATTATGGAAATGCCAACGCTCATTTCCCGGATGCACAATATAATTTAAATAATCACTTGTAAAACCATTGTTCCACATGTAATCAAAGCCTAATCCATTATCATTCAAATCCGCAGTCACCAACGGATATAAAGAATGGTCTTCCGCTATTGTAATGACACCGGGAGCGGATTTTTTGATGATAGAATTCAAATGCTTCATAAACTCTATTGCATCAAGATTTTCATTACCACCATACATGTTAGGAATCCACTCGCCTTCCTTTTTGCCGTAGTCCAAATACAGCATACTTGCAACAGAACTGAAATGAATTCCGTCTATATGATATTTATTTATCCAAAACAAGGCATTTGCAAGTAAATAATTGGATACTTCCGGTCTGGAATAATTGAATATCTTAGTACCCCAACAGGGCTGTTCACTTTTTCTGGGATCCAAATGTTCATAAAGACAGGTTCCGTCAAATGAAGACAGTCCGTGCGCATCCTTAGGAAATTGTGAAGGTACCCAATCTAAAATAACTCCTATTCCGCAAGCGTGTAACTCGTTAATTAAATACATGAAATCCTCAGGGGTACCGTAGCGTGACGTAGGTGCATAAAAGCCAATCACCTGATATCCCCAGGATTCATCCAAAGGATGCTCCATAATGGGCATGAATTGAACATGGGTATATTTCATTCGCTTAACATATTCGACTAATTTGGGGGCAATATGACGATAATTCAAAAATTTCTCATCCTCAGAAATCTCATCAAATGAACCCAAATACAATTCGTAAATATTAATCGGCACATTGCCCTTCTGAAATAGTTCTCTTTTGGAAAGAAAATTTTCATCTGTCCAAGAGAAATCACGCAAGTCTTCAATTATTGAGGCAGAATTAGGACGTAATTCAGAATAAAATGCATAAGGGTCTGCTTTCATAAGAAGCTGTCCGTCACTGCATTTGATTTCAAATTTGTAATTTATTCCTGTCATTGCCTGCGGAATAAATATTTCAAATATGCCCGAATCCCATAATCTGCGCATCTGGTGCATACGTCCATCCCAGTGATTAAAATCACCAACCACACTGACTCGACGTGCATTAGGAGCCCATACAGCAAAATAAGTTCCTTCATCTCCATCCAAAACGCAGGGATGAGCACCTAATAGCTCATATACCTCATAATGAATACCGTTTTTAAACTTTTCAGTATCCTCATGACTGATGAGCGGTGCATGACGATAAGAATCCAATACCAGTATTTCCTTGTTAATCCCATCAGAAACAACATATCGATACTCACCCATTTCTTTTAAGGGCAGTAAAAAAGCAAAATAACCTTCCGAACTAATCATTTGCATGGAATAATCTTTTCTGGTGTCCATGAGACGTAATTTTGCAGACATGGCTCCGGGATAAAATAATTGAAAAAGAACCTGATTACCGACAATATGAGGCCCTAATACTTCATGAGGATTATCACATTCGGAATAAACAATCTCATTTATTTTTACCGGGTTTAATAGCTTATTTAACTTATTGCTCATATTGTCCCTCCTTTATTTATATTTCGTGTACAAACAATCCGCTTCGCAATTTAGGCTCGAACCATGTTGACTTGGGGGGCATAAGAAGACCGGCGTCTGCTACACCGAATAATTCATAAATTGATGTAGGATACATGGAAAATGCAACGGTCATATCTTTATTAACACGTCTTTCCAACTCTTTTAAGCCTCTGATTCCTCCTACGAAATCAATGCGCTTGTCAGTTTTGGGGTCACCGATGCCTAATACGGGTGATAATAAATAATCCTGCAGGATAGACACATCCAAACCTTTTACAGCATCATCGCTACAGATGTCTGAGTGTGCAGTTAAGCAATACCACTCATTATCAAGAAACATACCGAATTCTCCCTTTTTTGCAGGATTGTAGGGATCTTCTCCCACTTTCCTAACATCAAAGCAATCAGAAATTTTTGTAAGAAATTCTTCTTTGGTATATCCATTTAAGTCTTTTACCACACGATTGTAGTCCATAATGCTTAATTCATCTGCGGGAAATAAAACTGATAAGAAATAGTTGAACTCCTCCGTACCGTCAAATTCCGGATTCTCCGCTCTTCTCATGGCTCCTACTCTTACAGCAGATGCGCAACGATGATGACCGTCTGCAATATAAATTTCATTAATTTTTTCAAATGCTCCCTGAATCGCAAGGATATCAGCATCTTCGTTGATAACCCATACACGATGTGTAATACCGTCTTCGGAAACAAAATCATATACAGGGGTCTTTTTAAGATTTTCCTTAACAACAGCACTAATTATTTCATTTGTTCTGTATGCCAGGAAAATAGGTCCGGTCTGTGCATTACAAATATTAACATGATTAATACGGTCCTGCTCTTTATCTGCACGGGTATTTTCATGTTTCTTAATAACATTATTCATATAATCATCAATAGAAGAACAAGCCACAATACCCTTCTGGCTTCTGCCATCCATTACCTGCTCATATATATAATAGCAGGGCTTATTCTCTTTTACAAAACGCCCCTGTTTAATCCAGCTCCATAATAATTCTTTTGCTTTTGCATAAACCTTGGGATCATAGGTATCTACATCGGCCGAAAAAGCTGTTTCGGCTCTGTCAATAGCTAAAAAAGAACCCGGATTTTCCTTTACGATTTCGCATGCTTCTTCTCTGTTATAAACATCGTAAGGTAATGCTGCAATTTCTGTTTCTAGGCCCGGTGCCGGTCTGTAAGCACCGAATGGTTTAATATTTGCCATAATAATTCTCCTTTGTTTTCATATCAAAATATATTATAATTATTTTATCAAATGTTACTATACATCTCAAGTACAAGATGTTAAAATATTTGTACAAATAGAAACAATTCAAGAATTAAATAAAGTGAGGTTATAATATGACAGACGAAAACAGAAAGATATTGGAGCGAATTAATTCATACTCTGAAAATGTTTTGGGAGATATCGATCCACAGAAGGTACCTGTAGGAGCTCAATTAGAAAAATTAAAACCCGTTATGCAGGAAATCGCTGACGAAAAGGGCATGAAATTAGAAGATGTATTTGTTTTGTACATGGACTTACAGACAGAGGCCAGTGTCAATACACAGAACAAATTAAAAGACACTCTTCAGGATGTGAATTTTGGTGAAGGAATGCCTTTGCTGTTCCGCTAAATGAATACAATAATAATAATCCCCTGTGAGCATTTACACTCACAGGGGAAATTTGTTCGTTTTATTTTACGACACGTACACGGAATACTCCGTCAATAGCATTTAATTTTTCAACGATTTCTGTAGTTGCAGGTGCTTCAATATCCATCATGGTATAAGCAACTTCGCCTCTTGACTTATTGGTCATGTCAGAAATATTAATTCCAACATCACCGAAACAAGCCGTAAACTTGGTAATCATGTTAGCGATATTCTTGTGGAAAATTGCAACACGACCGGCTTTGTTACATACACCCATATCACATGCAGGATAGTTAACACTGTTTACAATATTACCGTTTTCCAGATAATTCATCATCTGTTCAACTGCCATAACTGCACAGTTATCTTCTGCTTCTTCCGTACTTGCACCTAAGTGAGGAATAACAATACATCCTTCCTGACCGGCTGTGGTAGGATTCGGGAAATCACTAACATACTTGCGAATCTTCTTTGCTGCAATACCCTTTAATACTTCAGATTCATCTACCAAAAGATCTCTTGCAAAGTTAAGAAGTACAACACCGTCTTTCATTTTGTTAATCGCTTCTTTATTAACATAATGTTTTGTGGAATCCATCAACGGAACATGTACGGTAATGAAATCACAGTTTTCATAAATTTCATCCAAATTAAATACATGCTTAACATCACGACTTAATGACCATGCAGCATTTACGGATACATAGGGGTCATAGCCATATACTTCCATACCGAAATGTCTTGCTACGTTTGCAACCTTAACACCGATAGCGCCAAGACCGATAATACCGAGTTTTTTGCCCATAAGTTCGGTTCCTGCAAAGTTTTTCTTTTCTTTCTCTGCAGTTTTTGCAATATTAGCATCGTCAGTATTGGATTTTACCCATTCAATACCACCTACAACATCACGGGATGCAAGAAGCATACCGGCAATTACAAGCTCCTTAACCGCATTTGCATTAGCACCGGGAGTATTGAATACAACGATGCCCTTTTCTGCACATTTATCCAAAGGAATATTGTTAGTACCGGCACCTGCTCTTGCTACTGCAAGAAGACCATCCGGTAAATCCATATCATGCATGGAAGCACTTCTGACCAAAATACCATCCGCTTCATTTACATTATCATTGATTCTGTAATCTGTAGTAAGATTATCAAGACCAATCTTAGAAATAGGATTTAAACAATTAATCTGAAACATAATTATGCATTCTCCTCTTCAAATTTCTTCATAAATTCAACTAATTTTTCAACACCCTCGATAGGCATAGCATTGTAGATACTAGCTCTCATACCGCCTACGCTTCTGTGTCCCTTTAAGTTGGTAAAGCCGGCTGCAGTAGCTTCCTTAACGAACTTAGCATCCATATCAGCATCACCGGTTACAAAAGGAACATTCATAAGAGATCTGCTGTCCTTACGAACGGTACCCTTAAAGAGCTTGCTCTGATCAAGGAAATCGTAAAGAATTGCTGCCTTCTTTTCATTATATTCCTTCATTGCTGCAAGACCACCCTGCTTCTTTAACCATTTAAATACCTTGCCGCAGATATAAATACCGTATGCAGGAGGAGTGTTGTACATAGAATCAGCATCTGCATGAGTCTTGTACTGAAGCATGGTAGGTGTTCCTTCCAAAACATCCTCAGTAATTAAATCTTCACGAATAATAGCGATAACAACGCCTGCAGGTCCGATGTTCTTCTGTGCACCACCGTAGATGATACCATACTTAGTAACATCCATAGGCTCAGATAAGAAGCAGCTTGAAACGTCAGAAACTAAAATCTTACCCTTAGTGTTAGGTAATGTTTTGAACTTAGTACCATAAATGGTGTTGTTTTCACAAATATAAACATAGTCAGCATCTTCTGAAATAGGAAGGTCGGAACAATCAGGAATGTATGAGAAATTGTCATCCTCAGAAGTTGCAATTTTGTTTGCAGTACCAAACTTCTGTGCTTCCTTGTGTGCCTTTTTAGCCCACATACCGGTTACAATATAATCAGCTACTTTATTCTTCATAAGGTTCATGGGTACCATAGCAAACTGCAAATGTGCACCACCCTGTAAGAATAAAACTTTATAATTATCAGGAATTTCCAACAAATCCCTTAAATCAGCTTCTGCTTCTTTGATGATGGTTTCATAAGCCTTCGAACGATGGCTCATCTCCATAACCGACATACCGGTTCCTCTGTAATCCAACATCTCTTCTGCAGCTTCTTTTAATACTTCTTCAGGTAAAACTGCGGGACCTGCTGAAAAATTGTACACTCTAGACACAATTCATTCCTCCTCGTAATCTTTCATTCTTATAATGTTAAAAAAATAACTTAAACCACATTTTATACTCA
Organism: Acetatifactor sp.; assembly: GCA_045533725.1. Taxonomy (GTDB): domain Bacteria; phylum Bacillota; class Clostridia; order Lachnospirales; family Lachnospiraceae; genus Acetatifactor. The sequence goes on from JAZSII010000289.1 coordinate 17,048, forward strand.
AAAATTGCTTTAGTCAACTGCATTGTTAAAAATCCGAAAAATTTCCACAAATAATTTGCTGCGGGTAACTAATAAAACATAATAACCGGTGTTCCGATTTCAAAGTTTTCATATACAGCAGGCATAATATCGGTTGGTATATTAATACAGCCGTGGGAACCATCTGTTTGATAAATTTCTCCGCCAAATTCACTACGCCAATTTGCATCATGAAGTCCGATGTTGCCTACAACCGGCATCCAATAATCCACCGGTGTGGCATAATTGGCACCGCGTAATATTCGCTTCTTTTGTTTGGCATAAACATAATTTACACCTTCAGGAGTATCCCAGCCTCTTCGCATATTTCCGGTTACAATATCGGTTTCAACAACCAATTCGCCATCCTTGTATCCGTATAATTTTTGTAAGGTCATATCAACCTCAATATAGGTGTTTCCGATGTCATTCAAACCGCGAACATAGCCCTCCTGCTTGTAAGTAGGAATATATGTATCGCTGAGGCCGCTATTAAGCGCATTTACTATGTACTCTATTTCTGCATCAATATCAATTTCGGTACCGTATTTATTGTATTTCACCTCTACAAAATCACCATTGGTGGTTCTGAATTTCAAGTTTGTACCGACTGTATTGTATTTTTGCAGTAATTCACTTAAATATAAACGGATTTTATCATTATCAAAAAGAAAATTGCCGTTTTCATCAAAAACAAATTCACCCGATTCATTTAATAGAATAAAATCAGAGGTTATCTTTTTGTTAAAAACATATTTCTCCGCACCCATATCCAACACGAAGCCTGTATCGAGAAAAGCATCTAATTTATCCCATAATGCCCGTTCCGTTGCTTGTTGTTCAGAATCCTTTTCTATATAATAGAACGCTTCATCTGTAATGTCTGTATAAAATATGCCGTTGTTATAGTTTTCTATTACCTTATCAGCAAAAGCATCCGGATCAAATACATCCGGCATTCCGTCATACAACTCATAACCATTTTCCGTACATATAATTTTTACATCAATGGTGGATATATCCCTAAGGTTATTCTGTACAACGGAAGAATTTACAATCATTTCATGTAATAAATCTTCGTTCCATGTTGTAATCGGCTCTGCAATAATTCTTTTTTCTTTTGCCATTTCAAATGGCCAATTCATTGTTTGTTGTTCGTTCATATACGAATATAATACAGGGCGTAAATCCTGATAATACTCCGCATCCGAAAAACTGATAATTTCCTGCTCGCCTTCAGCACCATACAAAACCAGATAAGGTGTCTTGTTATATCGCAAGAGTTCATAATTGACCTCATCAACCGTTTTGCCGGTACAATATACATCATTAATCCATGTATTAATCATAAATTTGTCTTTATAATACTCGGCAATAACAAAATAAACCAAAAGACTGACAAGAAATATACAGCATACAACAATCAATGTAATGGTGCATATCTTTTTTTTCATAGCTTAATCCTGTTTATTTTTTAAGTCATCTCCATCGAAAACATCACTTATAGGTGCACCGGCAGGTACCATGGGGAATACTTTATCATCCTCATGAATGACACATTCTACCAAAACCGGAGCTTTTAATGCAATAGCCTTCTCGATGGCAGGACCTATTTCTTCTTTAGAAGTAACGCGTATTGCTTCACAGCCAAGACCTTCTGCAACCTTACAGAAATCCACTTTATCATTCAAAATGGTTTGTGAATATCTCTTGCCATAGAACAAGGTCTGCCACTGACGTACCATACCCAATACATGGTTATTGATAACCACCTGAATAATCGGAATATTATAACGGCTGGCAGTCGCCAATTCGTTCATATTCATACGGAAGCAACCGTCACCTGCAATGTTGATACAAATTTTGTCAGGCTGTCCTACCTGTGCTCCGATACAAGCTCCCAAGCCGTATCCCATGGTTCCCAAACCACCTGAGGAAAGGAAGGTACGGGGCTCTGTATACTTATAATACTGTGCTGCCCACATCTGATGCTGTCCTACATCTGTAGTAATAATGGCCTTACCCTCTGTTACTCTGTCAATTTCTTCAATGACATAAGGACCGGATAACGCTCCATCCTCATACTTCATGGGATATTTAGCCTTTAACTCCTGAATCTTCGCCATCCATTCCGCATGGTCCTGCTGTTCCAGCTTGCTGTTTAATACCTTAAGAACCAGCTTTAAGTCACCGATAAGTGCAGCATCCACACGGATATTCTTATTGATTTCAGCTGCATCCACATCAATCTGTACGATTTTGGCACCTTCTGCAAATTTCTTAGGATTACCGGTAACGCGGTCTGAGAAACGTGCACCTAATGCAATCAACAAATCACAATCACTTACACCCAAGTTGGAGGCTTTGGTACCATGCATACCAATCATACCGGTATATCTGTCACTCTTTCCATCGAAAGCACCTTTACCCATAAGAGTATCACAAACCGGTGCGTCAATTAATTCTGCGAACTCTGCCACTTCCTTGTCCGCACCTGAGATTACTGCACCACCGCCCAGATAAATGAAAGGTTTCTTTGCTTTCTTAATCAGCTTGATCACCTTTTCCATATCCTCTTCTGTGTACTTGACAGTTTTTTCTACATTCCTTTTCTCCACAGGAGTATATTCACAAACGGCTGCTGTTACATCCTTGGTAATATCCACCAAAACCGGTCCCGGTCTTCCACTTTTTGCAATATAAAAAGCTTTGCGAATAGTATCTGCCAAATCAGCAACATTTTTAACAATATATCCATGCTTGGTAATAGGCATTGTTACACCGGCAATATCCACCTCTTGGAAGGTATCCTTACCCAGTAAGGGAAGATTAACATTTGCAGTAATTGCTACCATGGGAACAGAGTCCATATAAGCGGTAGCAATACCGGTAACAAGATTAGTTGCCCCCGGACCACTGGTTGCCATACATACACCAACTTTACCGGTGGCACGAGCGTAACCGTCTGCCGCATGGGCAGCACCCTGCTCATGGGATGTTAAAATATGATTAATTTCATCACTGTGTTTGTAAAGAGCATCATAGATATTCAGAATAGTTCCGCCAGGATATCCGAATACGGTATCCACGCCCTGCTCTTTTAAACATTCTACTACAATTTCAGCACCTGTTAATTGCATGTTTTCCTCATTTCCGTCATATTAACGACCATTTTCTATTACATAAGTTGATTACTTAATTTCTAATACAGCACCCTTGTTACCACTGGTAACTAACTCACGATAACGAGCAAGATATCCGCTAACTTCCTTCAAATTCGGCTTCCAATTTGCCTTTCTCTCAGCCAGTTCTTCCTCAGACACCAGCATATCCAGCTTATTCTCAGGAATATTGATACGGATGATATCACCCTCCTGTACCAAAGCGATAGGTCCGCCCACTGCTGCTTCCGGAGAAACATGTCCGATGGATGCGCCCCGGGAAGCACCTGAGAAACGACCATCAGTTATGAGTGCTACGCTTGAACCAAGACCCATGCCAGCGATTGCAGAGGTGGGATTCAGCATTTCTCTCATACCGGGACCACCCTTAGGACCTTCGTTACGGATAACTACTACATCTCCGGCTACAATCTTGCCGCCCTTAATGGCTGCGATTGCATCCTCTTCGCACTCAAATACTCTTGCAGGGCCTTCATGAACCATCATTTCGGCAACTACTGCGGAACGCTTTACAACACCGCCGTCCGGAGCAAGATTACCTTTAAGGACTGCAATACCGCCGGTTTCGGAATAAGGATTCTCCACAGGTCTGATTACTTCAGGATTTCTATTTACACAATTTTTAATGTTTTCACCGATTGTAGTACCATTGACCGTCATACAGTCTAAGTTCAAGAGGTTCTTCTTAGTCAATTCGTTCATTACCGCATAAACACCGCCGGCCTCGTTAAGATCTTCCATATAAGTAGGACCTGCGGGTGCCAAATGGCAAAGGTTAGGAGTCTTAGCAGATAATTCATTAGCAATATCCAAATTCAAATCCACGCCGGCTTCCTTTGCAATAGCAGGTAAATGTAACATAGAGTTTGTGGAACATCCAAGAGCCATATCTACAACAAGAGCATTCATAAATGCCTTTTCTGTCATAATATCACGGGGCTTAATATCTTTTTCAACCAACTCCATAATCTTCATGCCTGCATGCTTCGCCAGACGGATTCTTTCAGAATATACTGCAGGAATGGTACCGTTACCCTTTAAGCCCATACCGATAGCCTCGGTTAAGCAGTTCATGGAGTTTGCGGTATACATACCGGAGCAGGAACCGCAGGATGGACAAGCCTTTTCTTCGAATTCACAAAGCTTTTCCATGGTCATGGTACCTGCAGCCACACTACCAACTGCCTCGAACATACTGGAAAGGCTGGTCTTATGTCCGTCAATACGACCTGCTAACATAGGACCACCGGAAACAAAAACGGTGGGAATATTTAATCTGGCAGCTGCCATAAGTAAGCCGGGTACGTTCTTATCACAGTTAGGTACGCAAACCAAACCGTCAAAACCATGCGCCATGGTCATACATTCGGTAGAATCAGCAATTAAATCTCTGGTCACCAGGGAATACTTCATACCGGTATGTCCCATAGCAATACCGTCACATACTGCAATGGCAGGGAATACAACCGGCATACCGCCAGCCATAGCTACGCCCATCTTTACAGCATCCACAATCTTATCCAGATTCATGTGTCCGGGAACAATTTCATTATAAGAGCTTACAATACCAATCATAGGGCGTCTTCTTTCTTCTTCTGTATAGCCCAATGCATTAAACAAACTTCTGTGAGGTGCCTGTGCGGTACCAACCTTTACTGCATCACTTCTCATTTCCTTAAACCTCAACTTTCTTTGCTATGTAAATCAACATTTATCAACATAATATCACATTTAAATGTGTTCTGCAATCAAATCGCCCATCTTTGTACAACCGACTTTTTCACAGCCTTCAGAGTAAATATCTCCTGTGCGGAAGCCATCTTCCAAAACCTTTTTAACTGCTGCTTCAATTGCATCAGCTTCCTTGTCTAAGTCAAAACTGTAACGAAGCATCATGGCAGCACTGAGGATGGTTGCGATGGGGTTCGCAATATCCTTACCTGCAATATCAGGTGCAGAACCATGGCTGGGCTCATAAAGACCAAATTTAGTATCATTTAAGCTGGCACTGGATAGCATACCGATGGAACCGGTTACCATACTTGCTTCATCTGATAAAATATCACCAAACATATTCTCTGTTAAGATAACATCAAATTGTGCAGGGTCTTTTACCAGCTGCATCGCGCAATTATCGACCAGCATATGCTCTAAGGTCACCTCAGGATAATCCTTTGCCACTTCATTCACTACAGCTCTCCAAAGTCTGGAGGAATCCAAAACATTGGCCTTGTCTACACTGGTTACCTTTTTGTTGCGCTTCAAGGCAATATCAAAGCCGCGGATAGCAATTCTGCGAATCTCGTTCTCATCATAAGTCAGAGTATCGATAGCCTTTCTTACGCCGTTCTCCTCAACTGTTTTGCGTTCTCCAAAATATAAACCACCGGTTAATTCTCTCATAATCATCATATCAAAGCCGGCTTCACTGATTTCCTTCTTTAAAGGACACGCATCTGAAAGCTCGGGATAAAGGTACGCCGGACGCAGATTTGCAAATAAATTCAACGCCTTACGGATCTTTAAAAGGCCTGCTTCCGGTCTTAAATTAGGGGGTAACTGATACCAGGGAGAAGTATTGGTATCTCCGCCGATAGAACCCATAAGTACTGCATCTGCTGCTTTTGCTGTTGCGATTGCTTCATCCGTCAAAGGAACTCCATGCACATCAATGGATGCACCACCCATCAAAATATCTGTATAATTCATAACATGACCATATTTTTCAGCCACTTTATTCAATACCTTTTTTGCTTCATTTACAATTTCGGGACCGATTCCGTCACCGGGAATGCATGTGATTTTTAATTCCATAATTTATCCTCGCTTTTCTATACATATAACAGTATTAGTAGTTATAGGAAGTGTAACATATTCATAGGTATTCTACAAATACATATTACTTATATTTGTTATAACTTCAGGTTATAAAAAACGATGTCTATGAAGCAGACTCCACAGACACCGTTGGCAAAAAATTCTTTATAAATTATTGTTCGGGCTTTTCACAACGAACAATTGCTGATTTCTGCATAGGGATACGACAGTTCTTATTACTACCGAACTCAACAATAACAGTATCATCAGTAATATCAATAATTACACCGTAAAAACCAGAAGAAGTCAGAACGCAATCACCGTTTTCCAAAGTGGAAAGCATAGCCGCCATTCTTTTCTGCTCCTTCTTATTCGGTCTGATAAATAATAACCAAATAAAGAAGAAAAAAATTACATAAATCAAAATCATTGCAAACATACTTCCGCCGGTATCGGCAGTACCTGCACCTGTTGTTGACAAAAATAAATTCATTTTAGTTCCTCCTAAAAATTTCTATAAACACTGATACATATCATACACAACTTTTCCGGATTGGGCAAGTCATTTCTTAAGAAAAACCATTAAAAAATTGTAAAACTTTTGTTAATCCAGGGGATTAGCCATGTTTTCAAGCTTTTGCTTTTTATATGCAGCGAAGCATCCCTTATCCAGAGCATATCGTATTTCTTCCATCATCGTATTATAAAAATACAAATTATGAAGCACACAAAGACGCATACCTAACATTTCTTTGGCCTTTAAAAGATGACGGATATAGGCTCGAGAATATCTTTGGCAGGCGGGACATTTACAACCCTCCTCAATTGGTCTGCTGTCTAATTCATATTTTGCATTAAAGAGATTAATCTTTCCGTGATTGGTATACAAATGCCCATGTCGTCCGTTACGTGTAGGATATACACAATCAAAGAAATCAACACCTCTATCCACTGCTTCCAGGATATTGGCAGGTGTACCAACGCCCATCAGATAAGTGGGTTTATTCTGAGGCAAATATGGCACCACTTCATCCAAAATATAATACATTTCCTCATGGCTTTCACCAACTGCCAAACCACCTACGGCATATCCGTCCAAATCCATTTCACTGATAATTTTGGCATGCTCAATACGGATATCCGGAAAAACAGCACCCTGATTGATACCGAACAATAACTGATTTTTGTTGATGGTATCCTCCAGACTATTTAAACGTTTCATTTCTGTTTTGCATCGTTCCAGCCAACGTGTAGTTCTTTCCACGGAAGCCTGCACATATTTACGTTCTGCTTTGCTGGGTGGACATTCATCAAAGGCCATAGCAATGGTAGAACCCAAATTGGACTGTATCTGCATGCTCTCCTCAGGTCCCATGAAAATCTTGCGTCCGTCTATATGGGAATTAAAATATACGCCTTCTTCTTTAATTTTTCGAAGTCCTGCTAAAGAAAATACCTGAAAACCGCCGGAATCCGTCAATATAGGTTTGTCCCAGGACATAAACTTATGCAGTCCGCCCAATTGCTTGATTATTTTATCACCGGGGCGTACATGTAAATGATATGTGTTAGATAATTCCACCTGAGTTTTAATAACTTCCAAATCTGCCGTGGAAACAGCTCCTTTAATAGCAGCCACGGTACCTACATTCATAAAGACAGGCGTCTGAATTGTACCATGTACAGTATGAAACTCTGCCCTTTTTGCTAATCCTTCCTGCTTTAAAATCTTATACATAATTTTACTCCGTTCAATTTTTGTAATTTATTCTACTTTAACTGTGCTTTGAATTCTGCGGAATTGTTCCCTTACATCTTCAAAAACTGCCATTTCAAAATAGGGAGAACCGTCTTTTCTGAAATGTACTCTTCTGATTCCGTCACAACGCAGATGATCTTTTATATCCGTCTCACCATGATATGCAATCATCAAATCACCATTATCATCCACGAAAAATGAATTGTGTCCCGGTCCGTATTCTCCGTCAACCGAATAGAACGTAAGAACAGGCGTAATGCTTTTATTCCAGGAATTATTATCAAGTAAATCCGCACATGTATCTGCCGTCAAAAGCCCCAAAGCATAAGTATATCCGTTTGCAGCACCACCTGAATAAGTTAAATATACTTTGCCATCTTTTATAAAAGCATACGGTCCTTCGTTATTAATCGTTCCTTCTACATTTTCCCAACCATATAAGGGTCTTGTAAGAAGTACGGGTTCGCTGATTAATTTCCAAGGCTCCGTTTCATCAACTGTTGCAATATATAGCATGGAACCGGTATCCGAAGGTGTTCCGATGCCCTTGCGATAGGACCATACCATAAAAGAAGCGCTTTCTGTCTTAATGTAGGTCATATCCAATGTAATTGCCCCCGATGCAAGCGGTGTCCCGTCCATTCTTTGTACCGGAATTGGATTTTCCCAACTGTTTTCATCAATAATTCTGCCGCCCTTGTTAAATTTCATCACATGGCACTGTGGTCCCCACATTTCACCGCTTACTGCAAATAAAATGTATAATTCTCCACCAATCATATGAAATTCAGGCGCCCAGAATGTCTGCTCAAAACCACGTTCTTTATCAAAAGGCAAAATCAAATGTTCTGCAACATTTTCTGCAAATAAATCATATACAGAGTCTGCTTCTCTTACATACAATCCGATATCATTTAAATTGTCATTGGTTGCAATAAAATACCATTTTCCTTCCCATTTAAGTAAAACAGGATCTCCATAGCCTTTAGTTAAAGGAAATTTATATTCCGTACACAGTACAGTTCCTTCTATCTGATAAACTCCCGGCACATCAAATCTTACATGTCCGGTATCCCAGCATACCTTCTTTTCATGTTTCGAACCGTCACTGTATATAAGAGTTGCATTTACAGCATCCAGCTCTTCTTTGGATGAAGCTTTTATTTCTTCCGGAAACATTATGCCTGTATTTACAATAGGGGTCCAATACAAAAAGGCATCCTGTACAATTTCTTTTGAAATCTCCAAGGAAGATTGAGGTTTCCACTTTTCCGATTCTGTACAGAGTATGAATCCTTCTTTTTTAAAATTAATAAAATCTCGGGTAGTCCATAAAAAAAATTTTCCCTCACAGCTTTCATCCGGCATTCCGTTTTCATAAATCACTTCTGCGCAAATACCGTATATCCCATTCTCCATAGAAAAAATTTGCGGATTCTTAATACCTCGGGGGATAATAGTGTTTTCCGTTGAAATTCTACTCTCCACAAATAATATGCCATAGTTTTTGTGAAACGGAATTTCTTCTTTGTTTTCTGTCCTGTAAGAAAAATGTACACTGTTCGCCAGTCCTGCGGGATAACATTCTTTATTCACATTTCTTGTATAAACAGAAAGTATCACATTACTCATAAGCCTAATCCTTTTCAAAAACATGTTTTTTACGAATCTAAAATACTTCCAACACTTCACTGCCTTCTTTTACAAAAGCAATATACTGATTTAACTCAGCATGTATCGTTACCCACTGTTTCCCGATATATTTTTCTTTATTAATGACTGATATCCAATTACCTTCCGGCAAATAAACTTTTCGTTCCACCTGACCTCTTTCCATAATTGGCGCAAAAAGTATTTCCTCTCCGTACATATACTGATCCTCTAAAGTATAACAAACCTCGTCATTATAAAAATCAAAGAACATGGGACGCATAATGGGTGAACCTGTTTTACTGGCAATATCCATGTATTTAATTGTATATGGCTTCAGTCGCTCGCGCGTTTCGATTAATTTCTTAATAGTTATATAGTTTTCATCTCCAAAACACCAGATTTCATTTGGCCCACCACTCTTACACATAAGCTCCGGATGAGGATTGGGCTGGTCTTTAGTACGTTTTCTATCGCCATGTAAACGCATAATAGGTGAAAAAAGACCGAATTGGAACCAGCGAACCATAAGTTCCCTAAATTCTTCATTTTCAGTATCGCCATGCAGGAAGCCGCCAATATCACTGTTCCACCA
>JAZSII010000131.1:0-19278 GCA_045533725.1 Acetatifactor sp.
TGCTGCATCAGGGTTTCCCCCATTGTGCAATATTCCCCACTGCTGCCTCCCGTAGGAGTTTGGGCCGTGTCTCAGTCCCAATGTGGCCGTTCACCCTCTCAGGCCGGCTACTGATCGTCGCCTTGGTGGGCCGTTACCCCGCCAACCAGCTAATCAGACGCGGGTCCATCTCACACCACCGGAGTTTTTCACACTGTACCATGTGGTACTGTGCGCTTATGCGGTATTAGCAGTCATTTCTAACTGTTATCCCCCAGTGTGAGGCAGGTTACCCACGCGTTACTCACCCGTCCGCCACTAACTTTAAATCACTAGGTTTCATTAAAGTCCGTTCGACTTGCATGTGTTAGGCACGCCGCCAGCGTTCATCCTGAGCCAGGATCAAACTCTCATGTTAAAAGATTTTGTCCTGCCAGTTCTTAAACGTTTCTGGCATTACTGTTTTTGGTTTAAAGATTCGCATCTTTACGTTCTTGAATTTCTTGAAGTCTTTTCGACTCCGCAGTATTCACTACTGCTCTCTTAAGAATTTTCAAGGTTGCATTGTTGTTTATTTGTCAAAGAACATTTGCTGTTGTTTGAGCGACAGCTTTGTTATAATATCACAGCCGTTTTGCTTTGTCAACAACTTTTGTAAAATATTTTTTCCACTTTGCAAATTGTTTTGCGTGGTGGATTTTTATAATATCACAGGCCACTATTTCTTGTCAACAGCAGGTTGTGATTTTGCGCAAAAAAAGAAATCTCAATTTCTTAAGATTCTTTTTTGTATTGGCAAAAGCGGAGAAAGAGGGATTTGAACCCTCGCGCCGCGCAAACGACCTACACCCTTAGCAGGGGCGCCTCTTCAGCCTCTTGAGTATTTCTCCATGTTCTGAACTACGTCTCTACCAATATTTTATTGTACGTCACTCACGACGCAAATGTTATTATACATAAGGATATTATGTTTGTCAATTCCCTTTTTATTTTTATTTCAGGTATTTTTCACATCACCTTTCAAGCATCTATTCCCTATTATATTCTTTTACCGCAGTTTCATACAAATCATTTCCTTCACTGTCTATAACCACAATTACCGGGAAATCTTTTACTTCCAATTTCCGGATCGCTTCCGTGCCCAAATCATCGTACGCCACCACTTCTGAGGAAAGAATCGAACGAGACAACAACGCTCCTGCCCCGCCTACTGCTGCGAAGTATACCGCATCGTTTCGTACCAATGCATCCTTTACTGCTTGCGAACGTTTTCCTTTTCCAATCATTCCACCGGAACCCATATCCAAAAGCGAAGGCGCATACTTATCCATTCGACTGGAGGTGGTGGGTCCTGCAGAGCCAATAATTCGCCCTTCTCTTGCCGGAGATGGTCCCATATAATAAATCATAGTACCATCCATCCCTATAGGCAATGCTTCCCCTTTTTGAAGCGCTTCATACATTCTCTTATGTGCCGCATCTCTTGCTGTGTAAATAATTCCGCTTAAATATACATAATCCCCTGCCCGCAAGCTCTTTGCCTTTTCTTTGCTCATGGGCACATTTATATATCTATTCATCTTTCCAACCTTCTTCTACAAAATTCTGACTGCATGCCGATTCACATGACAACAAATGTTAACCGCTACCGGCAAGCCTGCAATATGAGTAGGGTATGTATTAATATTTACTGCCAAGGCAGTTGTTGTGCCACCCAAGCCTCCCGGGCCGATTCCGCTCGCATTAATCCTCATTAACAACTCTTCTTCCATTTCCTTTACATAAGGAATATGGGAACGCTCGTTTACCGGTCTTGTCAATGCCTGTTTTGCCATGAAAGCACACTTTTCAAAGGTTCCTCCGATGCCTACTCCCACTACCATGGGGGGACAAGCATTCGGTCCTGCGTCTTTTACAGCAGTTAGAATTGCATCTTTTACACCTTCAATACCATCAGCGGGCTTTAACATAAATACGCGACTCATATTTTCGCTTCCAAAGCCTTTGGGAGCCACTGTAATCTTCACCTGATCCCCCGGCACAATATTATAGTAAATAACAGCCGGTGTATTATCCTTGGTATTTTCTCTTATTAACGGATCTTTTACCACAGATTTGCGAAGATATCCCTGCACATAGCCCAATCGGACACCTTCATTTATGGCAGCCTCCAAATCTCCGCCTTCAAAGTGAATCTCCTGCCCTATTTCCATAAAGATAACCGCCATCCCGGTATCCTGACAAATGGGAATCATATCCTGTCCGGCAATTTGCAAATTCTCCTGTAACTGCTCCAGAATCTGTTTACCCAAAGGGGCCTCTTCTTTTTCCTTTGCCGTACTAAGTGCCGCCTGCATATCATCCGATAAAAAATGATTTGCCTCTATGCACATCTCCTTAATGCTCTCAGTTACTATATCCACATGAATTGTTCGCATTTTCTTACTCCGCCAATAAATCTCTTACTTCTTTTTGTGCTTCGGCATCCGGCTGTGTAGGCTGCCATGCAATTTCCTGTCCGTCCTCTTTATAACGTGGAATTAAATGCATATGAAAATGGAAAACAGTCTGTCCTGCTACAGTTCCGTTGTTCTGAACCAGATTCAAGCCATCGCAGTTCAACTTCTCAGTCATCTTCTTAGCAAGCTGCTTAGCAAGCACCAGCACCTTCTCTGCCGAATCATCCGGCAATTCATAAAGATTGTCCGCATGTTCTTTGGGCAAAATCAGAGCATGACCTTTTGTGGCAGGTGCGGCATCCAAAATCACCTTGAAATCTTCATCCTCATATATACTGTTTGTAGGAATTACTCCATTTGCCAATTTACAAAAAATACAATCGTCCTTTTTCATCACAAACCTCTTTCTACTAATTATTAAATACAAATACAGAATCCAATGTTCTGAGTACCTTGAAATCACCCTTCATACGCATTGCTCCTGACATGAACGCTCTCTGGAAGGTCATTCTTCCTGCCTGCACATCCTCTAACACATTGCTTTCTAAAGAAACTTCTACTGTTACACCCTTCATTTCTTCCCATGAACATTCTAATTTCCCTGCAGCAACCTTAATGTATAAAGCAGATTTTTTATCTTCTATATTAAACCGATACACTGCATCGCTGTCCGGTTGTGCCTTGTATGCTTTGCGAAATGCCTCTGCATACTTCTCCTTGGTGCTTTCCGGATCCTCATTCATCATGTCCCGAAACAGATTGGCAAGCTCCTGAATATCCTCCTTTTGACGCTGTACATAACTGTCATCCGACGCGTATTCTGAAAGTTGCTCTGACTCCTGCGGTGTTAAGTCGATTGGATTGGTAATGGCCACCATCTTCTTTACCGCCTGATTACTTGCAGGAAAGCTGAATATTTTCTGCTTAATGGTGCGATACATGTTTTCTGCTTTCTTCTCAATAATAGTAGTATATTGTTGATTCATTTCCAGAGAAGTTGAATCTGCAATGTATCCGCAAATACCACTGCACGGACGTCCGCCCAATATTTCCCAAGCTGTAGCCAGCGTAAGTTTTCCTTCTCTTTCCCCATACGTGGTAGACATAACAATCGGGCACATATAAATATTGGAAATAACCTCTTTGTCTCCGTACAGCCAGCAAGCATCCAAAAACTGCATCATATATCCGCCGATACCATACCATTCCACTGTAGACGCCAGAATAACACCATCTGCATCCTTTAATGTCTGAGGCAGAGTCACAATAGAATTCTTACACTCATGCAAATTATATCTGGTTACCTTTACATGCAACTCCTCCAACACTTCCTGCATCTTATTGATTACATATAAAGTCGGGTCATCAATCAACCCTCTTCCTCCATAATAAATATGAATATTCATTTAGACACCTCTCGTTCGTACTATTGTGTATTTCCTTCACTTATCCTTCACTCTGATGATGGTACATATGATCCCTCCGAGCAAAAATCCCACCACCAAACCGCCTATATGGGCAGCATTGTCTATATTCGTATGAGAAAAACCATTATATACCGAAAGTGCAATCATTAACCCTACTCTTTCGATTGTAATTTCCCGCACCTTGTAACTCAATAGAATTACAATTGCCAACAATAAACCATCCAGACCAAAAATCGCCCCACTGGCTCCCAGAGACATTGCGAAATCATTATGAATCACTTTCATATGTAAGGACCACATGCCGCCTCCGATACCGGACATAAAATAAAGTATTAAAATAGGAATATGTCCTACAATCTTTTCCAGCATGGAACCCATAAATAACAGCAAAATCATATTGTTGGCCAGGTGTTCCAAATCCGCATGAAGAAACATGGAATAAATAAATCTTGCATATTCCCGGTCATATACAATACCCTGAATCCCCAAATAACCCCGGGAATAAAGGGACTCCCCCAGAAATTGACACAAAATAAATACGATACAATTCACGGACACCAATATAATACTGACAAAGGGACTGCTTTGGATTTTTCTCAAAAGGTTCTTCATTTCACCACCACGCAATACTCTTCACTCATTGTTTCATTGAGAAAACTGTACCACTTTTTCACCCCATTCGTCAACCCTGCGACTATTTGTAAACATATTCTGTTTTGCCGAATTTCAACTCATCACCTTTTTCTAATTTACGCTTTTCATACGGTTGCAAACGAAGCCCGTTTTTATAGGTCCCGTTTGTAGAATTTAAATCCTCTATATAATAAATCCCTTCTTCCTGCGAAATACGTGCATGAATTCTGCTGACAGAATAATCATTCAACGCCAAAGCGACATCTTCTTTTCGCTTCCCTACCAAAAAAGGCAGTTCTTCCAGCTTTGCCACCAACTCACCATCCGCTTTATACAAGGCAGGTTTTTGAAGAATATCCGACTCTTCTATGTAAATGGTTTTTCCGAATTCTTCCTCATAAAACCCGTTCTCTGCTTCCTCTCTCTCGGATATACTTTCAATTACCTTATCTGCATACAAAGTTTCTTCGCACACTGCCAAAGGTCTTGCGCCAAAAAGTTTCTGGCGCATATGCTCTCTATAATCCTCCTTTTGCCTGCTTTTTTTCTTTTTGGCTTCTTTCCAAAATCCCCAGGACTTCTTTTCCCTCGTCCGCACAATGTCCGGCTGCCGTTCTTCATAGGGAGCGTTAACTTCTACAGGAATATTTTGTAAGCTCTCCTTTGCTTCTAACCGCTTTGCTTCCTCTCTTTCAAAATTGTCCCATGCATCATGAATCGTTTTTCTCAAATACTCCTGTCCCACAGTTTTCATCTGCTCATATGCAGCATAGAAAAAATCCACTAACCCTTCATCTTCGTAATCAATTTTCTCAATAAAAAAGTCCATCAGTTCCCACAAACCATTATCTTCTTTATAATAAGGTACATACAAAAAAGAAAAATCGTTATTTTCCAAATCCTGAAAAACATGTGCCGGACTCCATATTATGCACTGCTCTTCCAGCAAAAAACGATCCAGTTCGCCCAGCATCCTCTTAATCCCCCACAAAAAATCATGAAACCATTCTCTTCCGATTTTTTTCACTTCAAACAGCTGCTTAACATTTTGTGTGGATGAAATATCATAATACAAATACGCTTCTCCGTTAATATAACGCAAGCTCCCCGAAAGTAAATAGCGAATTCCGCCACGATTCAATATGCAGTATTGATACCTCTTTTCTTCCGGTTTTTTCTCCAAATGAATTCTTTCATAATTACAGTTACAATTACGTACATACTCTGTTTCCAGCATTCTTCTTTCTCCTTACTCATTTGTTATTAGTCGTTGTAATCGCAAAAGGCTGACAGGATTTACTTCCGTTACCTCATATATACTTTCTTCGCTCTCTGTTCTCTGCACCGCCTGCCTGGCCGCTTCCAATTCCTCAGTGCATCGGTTATACTGCGTCAACATATTCTCTATCACAAACAAATACACCATAAAAACCACAGACATTACTAACGCCGCCTCCACTGTCATATAGCCTGCCACTCTTTCATTTCTGAATTTACCCAAGTAGCAATTCACCTCCCAAAACCAGAATACTGCTTATTGCCAAAAAGGGCACAAAGGGCAGCTTTATATTATTTTTAACACCCTTAGAAACAACCAATACCGCACTTACCAGAAAAACCAGCAACAATGCCAGCCAAAACGAATACATTACTTCTATATATTCCATACAGCCTCCCATCCCAAGCAGAATAAGTCCGTCTCCGCACCCTATCTGCTCCTTTGTCAATCGAGAAAGCAAAAGCATTACCAATCCGGGCACCAGTGCCCCCATTACTCTTCCCCAATACTCATTTCCCGTCCATAACTTAGCTAAAACTGCCCCGAAACCTCCTAATAAACTCATCAGCAAAAGCCCCTTAGGCAGACTTAAATATTTACAGTCATAAAGACTTCCTATAATCAGCAAAATAATAATGAAAATCTTAAAACACATGCTCACTCCTCCACACATTTGCTACATGGACGATACGGAATATTTGGTTCCCATACAATCGCCCTTACATATCGCACCAGTGACGAACAATCTTTTATGTTGTGATAACGTTCTCCTTGGGGCGTATAATATACAACCGCCCCCTGCTCTTCCTCTCCGCACAACTCACATAAGCTATATCTCTTTCCGTTACTGTTTCGCAAATCAGAAATGGAGTTGACATCAGTCCCAAAAACATCAATATGTATGTAACGGCAATTCGGTATGGAATGCCAAACCTCTCCATACAAAGTCACATACACATATTGCAAAACCTCACCCGAAACATCAAAGCCCGTCCAGGTTTTACCCAGGAAACGATTTCCCATTCTCATATACCCAAAGGGAAATATTGTTATTTGGGGAGCAACCTGATAGGTCAGTTCCACATCAATTACCTCCGTATCATATTCTGAGGAAAGAAAGTTAAGTCCGGCCGCACCATACACCAAGGGGGAATTGTCCAAATACTCCCTCCCCAGCAAATAATCCACACGTTTCTTTACATACAAATAAGACACTCCCATATCCGGAACCTCTATCCCTGCAGTATCTGCCACTGCCTGATATACTGTTAACTGTTTTCCTGCATCCCACATGGCAAGTGTCAGCTTACCATGCAGGCGAATCATCTCCACACAGCTCATCAGGTGAAAAAAGAAAAACATAAAAAGCGGTAACACTATGGATGCTTCTACAGTCATGCCGGCAGGAACTCCTTTCCCGTCAGAGAAAGAGGCAAACAGGGACATCCTTCTTGTAAACCATAGGGGGATTTTTATACGGGATTTTCGGTCAGACTTAACCTTTTTATATGTCGGAGAAGGCATTCTATATTGTTTTTTATTTGACCATTTTTTTGTCCACAAGAAGGACATCCCTGCTCACCTCTTTCCTTATTCATAGCTCATTTGCGCCCGCACACTATGGATATAGCCGGATCTCGCTTTTACAACAGCTCCTACGGAAATCCACTCAATACAGCCATCCATGCGAAATGTTGCATTTCCCTCCGTAGCCCGTATATCCATTTCCATCACATCCATAAATCGAAATGTCAGCTTTTCACTGCTCGCAAAATACAATAAAATATGTAAATAGTCCTTATATCGCAATCCGCTTTGATTGGTATCTTTTACTTCCAAATCCACGGTATCCATTATGCTGCCTAAATCATAGTGCCAGTCCGCTCCGCTTTTTAAGAGCGGCACCTTTCCACCTGCCAGCAGTACTTTTAAGTCGTAAATACTTTCTACATATGCCCATCCAAGCACTAAAGCAACCTCTACAAGAGGCTCTATTTCCGGCAACAAAAATGTCACTGCAAATGCAGTAGCCCTTACCGCTCCCATCTTAACCGCATCACTATATAAATGAATCACATTCGCCGCCCCGCGTAATAAAAACAAGGAGGTTAATGCTCGCGACAAATTTTCTCTGTCACTATCCGCTCCAAACAAAACATACTCCACCTGATATTTCAGCAGACTTCCCTCTTTTTCCTGTCCGTAATAGCCCGCATGATTCATCAGATACTCATGGAATAAAATGATTTCTGCAAGGGATATGCTTTCCGTATCACTTGCATTTCCGTTATTAAGTTCACCGTCTTTTCTGCGTTCGGAGATATAGCGGGACAAATCTACCTTTTGGTCAGAGATATTTTCACCGTTTGTCACAGTCATCAATATGCCCTGTCCGCTTAATTCGGAAACATAATCCATGGGCATTTCCCAATTACCCTCTTCCTCCTTTTCTCCCACGACTTCCGCTATTTCCCGGTTAACTTTTAAACGTTCCTCTTCCAGATTAAACTCGGTCAGCTTGTTTTTCTCCACGATACCGACTACTGTCAGGATATCTTCCACGTAGCCCAGTCCCACTTCATCTAACATTACCTGTGCCGCCTTTTTTTGAAATCGCACACCCTCATCATCCGTGGCAAATGCCACCCCCTCCACATAGGCATCCAGCAATTCCAAACCAAGGAAATCTTCATAAACGCCCATATATTCATTCTTCTTCCATGTATTCAAATTTTGTTCTATATAATATTGCAATCTGTATTGGGTATTGCAATACGAAGGCACCGAAGTGCCGTAGGAACTGTCTATGTAGAAAAGATTATACTGATTAAACAGTTCTCTATGGTATTCTGCCATAACACTATTAAGACCTATATCCACGGCGCATTCTGTCTCCAATCGGGCACAGCTGCGCCGCGCTCCTTCAATCAATGTAAGGCACAGGGAAAGCATTACCAGCAATGTAAGTGACATATATACACTTAAATATCCTCCTGTAAACCTTCTGCTCATGCTTACACTTTTCCTGCCTGTTTTGTTATTTTACTGAAAATGGACTCCACCAGCTCCGTTATTTGCGTTTTAAAGATAATAACCAGACCAATCAATACCACAATAATCAAAATGATTTCTACCGTTCCCATACCTGCATTATTCTCCGAAACATACAGTTTCCAATCTAACAGCTTCTTATCCAGCCATCTTTTCATTTTTCTCATAAACCATTACCTCTCTTTCCTTTCTCAAAGAGATGAGAATGCCGGAATCATAACAAGCAGCATTACAATACCCATCATCATAACCATAGGCAACAGCAGCTTGGTCTGTGCTTCCTCTCCCATCCTTTTTCTAATATGAATATTTTCTGTCTGTGCCTTCCGGCACTCCTCCTTTAAACGTTCCAAAAGGACCGTATTTCCCTTTTTCAGGTTCTGAATCAGCATAGTAGTAAATCTGGTATATTCCTCCAATCCGGTCCTCTTTCCAAAACGCTCGTATGCCAGTCCTTCCGAAACACCGGCATTTAATTCCTGTCCTGCATAAAACATTTCCTGATATATCTCTGCGTCGGTTGCTTTGTTCTCTTTCTTTGCTCCTTCCTCCGCAATACGCAAAAAACATCCCCGTACCGTTAGCCCTGCTCCCATATACAGAATGAATTTGCTCAAAACCATGGGATAGCTTACCTTCATATGCAATTTCCTTTGATTCCATTCCTGATGCAAATCCCTGTCCTTCAGAAAATACACCGCAACCACCACCAAAAGGATTATTATAAAAAGGATTCCGCTGTCATCCTCAGATACTTTCTCCCAAACTACGAGAACTCCGTCCATTTCTACAGGAAGTAAATAAGTATCCTCATATATGGTGGTTGTGTTCAGCTCTCCTGCTTCTCTTAGCAGGCGTTTTTCCAGCGTTTCTTCCGCGACCGCTTCCTCTGCACTCACAAAAAAGGTATGTTGATACATTTCCTCACCATAATAGAAATAAGCTTCCAACTCATTTGGTGCCCTGTTGCGCCAGAGAATTTCGAACGGATACTCTGAAAAATATTCCGGAAGAATCCACGCACCTTCTTCATCCTTCCATTCTCCGCCTGCCAGCTGTTCCTCTATCTGCCGAATACATTTCTCCAGCAAAAGCTCCTGTTCTTCCTTCCTCAGCCGCTTTTCTTCAACATTCAGAATCAATTCTCCGGTTTGGGTTCCTACAGTAGCCCTCACCAAAATACTTTTGTCTCCCTGTCCCGGCGCTTCTCTGGAAAGCTCCCTAAGTGCACCTGCATTAAGAACACTCGAAATCCTTATTCCCAGACAAAGAAGAGTTCCTACCAGTACAATTTTCAGAATTAATTCCCATTTCCGGACATAATAGTGCTCCTTCACTTTCTCCTTTGACACCATAGGAAATAAACGTTCCAAATCCTTTGCTACTGCTCTGCTCTCTATGGGAAGATGCAATTTCCCCTTCAGGAAACCATGTAACCAAATACTCATCCGTTCAAACAACGGTCCATCCCTCTTGCGGGCCAAAAATGCCATTATCGGATAACTGACCAGAATCAATATACACACTATGCCAATCATACAACCTCCTACTCATATGCTTTCGTAAATATTTTCTCAGACCAAATATAAGCCGCCACATAAATCCCCAAGCAGGCACTCATTAACACCACTCCTGTGAAATTGTGAAAAAACATTTCAAAATACCCCGGATTGGTAGTATCCAAATAAATGACCATAGCAAACGGCATTACATTCATCACTTTTTGTTCCAGCCGTTTGGCAGCCAACACGGTTTGTATCTCCTGTCGGGTTTCTATTTTCTGTGAAATTACTACACTATAGAGATCAATTACTCCCGATACATTTCCGCTGTTCCGTTTCGCAATGGAAAACACCTCTGCAAATTCAAGAATTTCCGATATTTTTGACTCTTTTGCCATGGCAAACAGTAAACTTTCCAAAGTCTCATTATTTCTTAATCCCGTTTGGATAAAGCAGAGTTCCTTTACAATCATGCTGTGTTCTCCAAACATCATTTTCATATCCCTGATGCTTTCCACAAATGCATTTTCTACTGCATATCCCGCCCGCAAGGATGCTTCTACAGACAATATGCATTCCTTGAATTGTTCCAAGTGATAACATTTATTTCTCTCTTCTTCCTTTTCTTTTCGAATATGAATTGCCAAAATCCCAAAGGGTAGCATAAAGGGCATTGCCCATATACTGCGATAAAAAAAGTAGGCAAAGAATGTTGTAACGCCACCTCCCAGAACAATATTCGCAAAGGTCATGCCCCTACCATATTTGCAAACCCGCAGCACGAAGTTTTTTATCCCGAACAAGTACTCCCTCCTTTCGCAGTTCTCCCAAAATCCTCCCAGTAGCATCAACTCCCTGTTCCGCGAATCGATATAATGGGTTCATCACAAATTTCCCGTCTTCATAGGCAAGCAATTCTACAATCTCAAGGATTTTTCTGCTGCCATCCCGCAAACGCCCCAAATGCACCAGGATATCAATGCCGGATGCAATTTGTCTGCGGATTGCTTCCAAAGGAATTGTCATGCCCATCAAAATCATGGTTTCCAAACGTGCCAACATATCCTCGGCACTGTTTGAGTGCCCCGTGGAAAGTGAACCCTCATGTCCTGTATTCAAACAGGTAATCATATCGGCCGCTTCTTCACCTCGAACCTCTCCCACAATAATCCTGTCAGGCCGCATACGCAGACTGCTTTTAATCAATTCTCTCATGGTAATTTCCCGGCATCCTTCTGCCGTACTGTTTCGCGTTTCCAACCGCACCAGATTGTCCAACCCCTGCAATTGCAGTTCTGCACTGTCTTCAATTGTGATAATGCGTTCATTTTTGGGAATAAATCCTGATAATACATTTAGAAAGGTGGTCTTACCGCTACCGGTTCCGCCACTAATGAAAATATTGTATTTTGCTTTTACTAATGTTTTTAGAAATTCCGCCACCTCTGCGGAAATAGATTTTTTTGAAATTAATTCCGGCATGTCTATGGGTTTGTCCGGGAACCTGCGAATAGTCACTATGGGGCCATTTATAGCCACCGGATCCATCACTACATTTACTCGACTGCCGTTTGCCAATCTGGCATCCACAATCGGCGAAGCCTCGTTGACTACCCTGTTACAGCCCGCCACAATCTGTTGTATTACATCACGCAGTTTTTCTTCGGATTCAAATCCTTGCTTCTGTTTTTGCAGAGTTCCGTTCTTTTCTATAAAAATATGATTGGGACCATTTATCATGATTTCCGTAATTTCGGTATCTTCTACAAATTCCTGCAATACATCCAAACGCCGCAATGTATGAAATAATTCTTCCCGAAGCTTTCTTTTCGTTCCAACCGACATCAGCCTGAAATCTTCCTGCTCCATAATTACCTCGTCAATCAGCGACAAAACATCCTCATCCTCTGTTTCCCTGCTGTAATCCATACGGTCCAATATGATTTCCCGGAGTCTTGCTTTATATAAAGTATAATCCTGCATTATTTCGCCTCCCCATGTATCAATTCCTTCACATAGTCGGCCAACGCGCCTTTCGTATACTGCTCAATCTCCCCGGGTAATTTACGAAACAGCGGAAGACTGCATTTTGAAGTTCTTTCACGTAAAAAATTCAACTTTTGCATACTTAGTAACTGTTCATACTGCAATATCTTGCTCTTAGCTGCCACATCGTCCTTTTCGATGGTGTAAATCCGCTCGCACATCTGCAAAATATCGAATAATCCTTGAATACTTTCACTCAAATCCAAAATGATGTATTCATAAGCTCCGCTCTCAGCAATTTTGTACAACAGCTTCGTCCATTCGTTTCCTGTTACAAACAGCAGATTCTGTCCGTTTATCATGGGTGTGATATAGTCCAAACCGCCAATTCTGTTAGTCACTGCTTTGATGTGTGCCTGCAAACCTCTCTCCTCCGGTAAATAGTATAAAAGCTTCCCCAGACCATCCTCGACGCAATCTCCCCGCTGCGCATAACCACCGTAATACTCAAAAGATAAGTATAAAGTAGGATGCTTCTCAGCCATTAATTGTCCGTAGGTGAGTGCAAATGTTGTCTGCAGACATCGTCGTATCGGTGAATACATTCCGATAAACTTTGCTCTCCGATTTTCCATTAACACCGGTGTGGTTTCCTGCTCCAACTCCAGATATTCGGACCATAAAGCCCGGTGCACCTTCTCTGCCTCCTGATACTTATCAATATTCAACACTCCTTTTGTATTGATAACCCCGCTTTCATTCAACAAAACAACCAGCTTGGCAGATAGCTTTTTTACAAACTCTCCGTATACCGATTCTGCTATCAACAAAACCTCAATATCCTTTTTAAAATGCTCCAACTCCTCCGGCTTGGTATACACTATCACTTCCCATCCAGCCTCTTTACGCTTGCACAAAAATTCTGCCATATGCTGGGCATAGTCTTCCTCCGGATCGCATAACACCAATAACTTATGCTCCAACCAAACTCCTCCTTATATCATATTGTTCTCGGGAATTCATATGAATTTCTGAATCATTTAGAAAAATGAATTTAGTAAGAAGATAGATTCTCTTCTATGTGAAATGGATTGTATCACATTATTTTGAGTTTGTCCATATATAATTTGTAAATTTTAAATATATTTTATTTTTTCTCTTTTTTTGTCGGTTGGTATATTTTTCATACATGATGGCTATACTTTTAACAACCAACTAACAGCCTATTGGCAGAATGGAGAAGTATGAAAGTATTATTTAAAAAAAGTTACGTGACCCCTCCGGTTCTGGAAGAAGATTTTACCATTATCAATTTAAGATCCGAAATGGAAAAAACCCGCCAGGCACTGGATAGCGCCTATGCGGGCTTTGATTACGCCGTTGATCCCGATATGATTGATTGCTACATTTACGAAATCAATTCCTTACAAAAGCGATACAAACATTTATGCGACCTTTCCGTAGCCGAAGCGGCACTTGCTCAGGATACCTCACACCAGCATTCCCCGATTCGAGCTCTGGTTCGTCATGTCTTTGGTTAGGGCACCCTTTCCATAAGTCAAACCGGTGTATACTGTTTCAGTATTACTCATAACAGGTGCTGCGGTGTTTTGGGATGCAATCTGTGCATAAGCATCTCGCAATTGCACAATTACCGTTTCCACTTCATCCAGCACCCGAACTTCCTTGCGCACTTCAGCGTAGGCCAGTCTGCGAATGCAGAACATGTATAGTTTGTATAAATTACCGGCAATTTCATATTCCAAATGCAGAGACTGGAGCAATTCGTTAATGCATGCGCGAATTCTTCGAATCCCTTCCTTATATGCCATCACATCTTCAGCCGAATCAGCTTCCTTTGTTTCCTTGATAAACATAAGTGTCATATCGTACAGAATAACAATCATTTCCGTAGGATTGGCTTGTGTAATACGTAGGGTAAACTGCTGCTTTGCTTCCTTCGTCATAGCATTCCTCCATTACTGTAATAACTGTAATACCTGTGAAGGTCTCTCGTTAGCCTGCGCCAACATGGATGTACCTGCCTGTGTCAATACCTGATATGTAGTATATTTGGTCATCTCCTCCGCCATATCCACGTCCATAATGCGCGAATATGCGGCGGTCATATTTTCACTGGTAACATCCAAGCTGTTTATGGTAGATTCCAAACGATTCTGATACGCCCCCAGCTTACCTCTTGCCGCAGAAACATAAGCAATGGCATCACTCACACGATTCAGGGCATCCTTTGCTCCCAGCTCGGTGCTTACATCAATATCATCTATATGCATATTTCTTAGGGATATGGTAGGAATATCTACTTCCAATACCTGTCCTTCATTTGCACCGATTTGCAATCTCATGGGGCCTACATCGGTTACTGCCACCTGAACTCCTGAATAGGTGCCAGCTTCTGCTTTCTTGATATCCAGTTTAATCTCGAAGCCTTCTTTGCCCCGAATAGTTACAAAGCTATCGCTTACTTCAATTGCTTCCAATCCTTCCGGGAAACCCTCTCCGTACGCAATATCATTTACTACTTTTATTGTATTGCCGTATTCGTCGGTTTCTTCTGCAATGGTAATACTGTCAATTACATAAGTCTGAGGGGGAGTGGTATCGCTAAAGGTATTTACCTTAATACCCTCCTCACTGGTATATCCCTTAACATCAAACTCACCGTTCAGTAAAGGCTGACCGTTAAACTCTGTCGCATCTGCCACTCGTTCAATTTCATCCTTCAACTGTGCAATTTCATCTTGAATCACTTGACGGTCTTCCGGATTCATGGTGCCGTTTGCAGCCTGTACGGAAAGCTCGTTCATTCTCTGCAGCATCTCTGCCACTTCCGTCAAAGCTCCGTCCGCTGTTTCGATAATAGATACACCGTCGCTGGAATTCTGATTTGCTACGGACAGGCCTTCAATCTGTGCATTCATTCTCTTGGAAATAGCCAAGCCTGCCGGGTTATCCTTTGCTCCGTTAATCTTTAATCCGGAAGATAATCTCTGCAACGACTGGGACAAAAAATTATCATTATTCGCCAACGCATTATTGGTAAGCATTGCTGATACATTGTAATTAATTCTCATCTTCTCTCACTCCTATGTTGCATCACCCACAGCCTTCAGCGCCTGTAAGAAGTTCTTCGACAGCCGGTATAGGCTGTCATTACTTACCTGCGTTCCGGTGGACTTCCGTGTCCAATCCATAGGGATATGATTTGATTTGCTATATATAAACTCTACCTCGCAAAACTTCCATTCTTCGCCAAGGCTCTTATTTACTATATCGGAAGATTCTCTCAATTTCATAACCGCATCTTCCTCATTTCCCGCAAAATAGCCCTCCACTCTATTCTCCTGCACCTGCAACGCACCGGCTATCTTACCCAATGTGGGGCTTTCCATTGTAATCTGCACCAGACCCTTTAGTTCTTCCTCCTGAGAAATACGAAGATGAACTCCTGTAACTTCTCCTCCGATTTCCATGGGGAAGAAATATTCCTGCGCCGGTGCAAGTTTCTGCACGATATGCATTTGCTTATGCAAAAGCTGCATATTACGCACATCCAGAGTATTATCTGATTCTGCAATGGTTGCTTCCTCAATTTGTGAAAGCACGTCCTGTGTATACTCGGAATATTCCTTTACAAAGCTTTCCTTTACCTCCAGCTTTTTCCAAGTCTCTTTATTTTTTTCCTTTTCCTTACGTCCGAGACAAGTTTCCTGTTTGGTAAAAAATTCATATAAATGCGCTTC
Organism: Acetatifactor sp.; assembly: GCA_045533725.1. Classification (GTDB taxonomy): domain Bacteria; phylum Bacillota; class Clostridia; order Lachnospirales; family Lachnospiraceae; genus Acetatifactor. The sequence goes on from JAZSII010000131.1 coordinate 16,081, forward strand.
CAGTTCCTGAGCCGCCTGCAGATTCTTCGGTGTAGTCTCTAATTCTCCTCGCCCCAAAGCTGCCAAGGCTTCCTGTGATGTCTGAGCACTGTCCCTGAACAGTTCTCGTTGCCGGTCTGCCTCCGCCAGGTTGTAAGCTTTCTCAATTTGTTCTGAGATGGAATATTTCAAAACAGCCTCTTCACTCAACGTTCCTACCGCATCGTCTATCTTCACATCCAAGCCTTTGAATTTTCCGCTTCTAACCGCTGACAACAGGTTTTTGAAATGAAGCTCTCCTCCCGCATTCAACAAAGCTCCCACTGCTGCACCGTCTGCCTTTTCAAGCTGATGTACCAATCTGTAACATCCGATAAAGGCCTCCTTTTCCTCTGCCGTCAGCTGTCCGGAATGCTCCAAACGGTACAGGAAACGACTATATTTCTCACTGCTCTGCGCATATTCCTCAGGTAAACTGTCAAAATACTGTTCCAAATCCGGCAAGGTCTCCTCCAGGGGATTTACACCATCCCGTATCATCTTCAAGGTGGCTGCCGGAGTCATTCGATGCACTACCCGCTCTACCGTATTTAATGCCAGCTTTACCCGCTCCATGTTTTCGTCGCTTACATCCATATGATTGTAGCTCAAAACCCGAAGCGCCTTTCTGTTTTCCTCCGTCAACTCATAAGAATGCTGTGACAAAACTTCGTCTACATTAGCAAAAGCCTTGCGGATACTGTCACCCATGTCTGTCCTTGGCGCAGTCTGTAAGGTTTCGTACCTTTCTCCCGCCTTCTCATATACGTTTGCCATTGCCTTTCCGGTTTCATGGAATTCTTTTAAAGTTCCTTCCCGAATTCTGTCTAACCAGTCTCCTACTGTTGCAATCGGCAAATGAGGTAATTCACGAATTACCGATTGCGCTTCTTTATACATATTATACTTTGGCAGGGGTGCCTGCTCCTTCGGGAAATATTGCTTAGCCAGCTCCTGCTCCGCCTGCTTCAAAGCTTCAATGGTTTCTTCAATGGGCGCCGTATCAATGGAAAAATTGCTCTCCAAAAGCTTCAAATTGGTTTCCACCGTCATGTGCAGACGAATCTCCTCCAGTTGCAATCTGTCCTGTACCAGATGTATCGCCTGCTCTCCCTGATATCTGTTATAAACAGCTACTGCCTTTTCCAAATAGGTAGTGCTGTCTGCCAGATTTCTGTTTTCTACCGGAATACCGTCCGCAATAGCTGCCGTCGCCACTTCAATGACATATTCTTCTTTTAGAGGAAAGGGAACCGCCAAAATATCCTTCATACGATATATTGCATTCTTATCTACCGGTACCTGATTTTCAATCAGCCATGTTGCCGCTTCCTTTTCTGAATTGCCGGGCTCCACTCCTAATCGCGCCAACAGCTTATCTGTCTCAGCCACCAAATCCAGCGCATTCTCACCTTCGCCTACGTTTTTGGTAATATATCCCTTTATTTCTTCCCCAAAGTACAGATTGGCAGCTTCTTTATTTACCTGCGATCCACTGGCAGATGCCACATAAAAATCCTTTAAGGTTGCTGACATTTCGTTCATCGCCATAAAGTAATAGGTATCCCGGGTGGGTACTTCCAAACGTTCCGCCATATCCAAAGCCCAAAGTACCTTCTCCACATTCTGTTCCTCTGCCGGAACATCTCTCTTGGCAAAGCTGCTGACCATGGAATGTGCTAACGCTTCACTCCCCACTGCCGCCGCCAGAGTCTTCTCATCAATAGAGTCTGTATAACCTTCCACATGTACACCGGCCTTAACCAGCTCGGATTTTATCTTATCCAAAATGGTAACCGTTTCCTCCGGATGCATTTCTGCAGGATTGTATCCTTCCTCCTGCATGCGGGCAAAATCCTCATCTGACATAGTATGGGACATAACAGTCATTTGATTGCGGTAATTAGTCATATCTGCATCGATATTCTGTGTTACCACGGCTTCTTTCCCTTTCGTTTTGGAAACGGTCCCAAATCCGACTCTGTCTTTCCCGTCAAAAGCCACCCTGTAAGAGGCGTCTGCTTTGGCAGAACTCTGTCCCCTGACTGCCTTTTCTGTTTTGGCATTCTCTGTATTCACTTGTGACAAATTATCAAAAGTAATCCGCATATACATCCTCCAAGTTGTCTGGTATAAAGGTTATCGGCTGATTTAAATATTATTTTAGAAATACAACCGATTTTATGTACAAAAAAACAGGCGGATACTTCTTTGTCCGCCTGTTCTGAATTATTTTACATAAAATCCTTTTCCCTGATAATCAGCATATCCTCTTCGTCATAACGCTTTGCCGCCAATACAGCAAAGAAATGGCCTAAGCTTTTGCGATTTGCACTATCAATGGCATCATCCATTATTTCCTTGACCTCCAAAATGGTTACTGCATGGTCACTGGTCTGTCTTTCCGCAATTACTCTGTGAAGTGCCAGCATACCAAACTCGTCAATGGAATATTCCAATTCTCTTGCATACTTCTTTGCGAAAGCTACCAGGGCCTCGTTACTCAAGGCTTCCATATCAATTCTGGCATTGAAGCACGGCTCCAGAATTGAATACTTATCAAAGAAAGTATTGATTGCTCTCTTGGTACCCTCCAATACTACAATGATTCCTCTTGTTTCCTGTTGCAATACCTTATACAGGCTCTTGGCAGTAGCTTCATTGATATCCTCTGCCTTCTGCACAATTAATGCACCATTTACCAAGCCTTCGAATATCTCCGGAATATTACGTTTATTTAATGAATTACCGGAAATCTTTGCTACCTTACCGGAGAAATTTGTATCTTCCTGTTGAATATGACGAATCAGGTTTCTTGCCAAACCGATTGTGTCCAGACCCTCTCGGCCGGTAATTACAATATTACCTGTATATGCTGCCAGAGATACTGTTTCCAATGCATTTAACAACTGTGCCTTGGATTGACGGCCTTGAATATAAGGAGCGAATAATTCTTTCTCCTCCTTGGTCAAACTACGCAGTGTACTGCCGTCCTTGCCATCTTCTGTTGAGTCGTCCTTATCGGCACCTGTCTCATCAAATTCATCAACAACATCTATTGCAATATCAGCCTGCAAGTCTGCCTCGCCATCTTCTTCGGATATGTCCTCTGTATCTTCATTCTCCGCATCCGGCTCCTCAGTTATCTCTTCTACCTCTTCATACTCCGGCTCCTCGGTT
>JAZSII010000121.1:0-6782 GCA_045533725.1 Acetatifactor sp.
GGAGGCGTAACATGATTTTTGATTTTCATACTCATATTTTTCCGGATAAGATTGCGGAGAAAACCATTGCTGCATTGGCCGGAGTGGCAGGAATAAAGGCTGCTACAGATGGTACTTTGACCGGATTGCTAGCATCTATGTACAGGTCAGGTGTAGACTTGTCTGTGATTATGACGGTGGTCACCAAACCTTCGCAATTTGAGTCAGTGAATACCTTTGCTGCAAAGGTGAATGAGCAGTACGCAGGACGCCTTTTATCCTTCGGCGGAATTCATCCGGACAGCGAGGATTATGTGAAAAAGCTTGACTGGATTAAGACAATGGGCTTGCCCGGAATTAAGATTCACCCGGATTATCAGGGAGTGATGATTGATGATTCCCGATATATGCGGATTATCGAGTATGCGGATGCATTGGGGCTTACGATTTTGGTGCATGCCGGTATTGATATAGGACTACCAGAGCCCGTACATTGTCCTCCGGATAAGGCGCGGAAGGTATTGGACACCCTGAAACCCAAGAAGCTGGTGCTGGCCCATATGGGTGGCTGGAAGCAGTGGGATGAGGTGGCAGAATATCTGGCAGGAGAGCAGGTGTATCTGGATACCGCATTTTGTTTTGATTATATGAGCCGGGAGATGTTTCTGAAGCTTTGTGAGAAGCATGGTACCGACAAAATTTTATTTGCTACGGATTCTCCCTGGAGTGATGCGGGGAGGGACATTGAAGTAATCAATAATCTGCCCTTGTCCCGTACAGAGAAAGATGCTATTTTCTCGGGCAATGCAATGAAACTTTTGAAATGGAGGGATTCATATGCCTTTTGTTAGTATTTTAGGAACAACCAAACACGACGAAATACAGGAGAGAAAGCAACCGGATTTCTTTGTGGACCTGAATTTGGATCAAGTGATAAACAGGGTTCAGAAGAACTCTCCGGATTATGCTGTAAAAGAATATTTTTATATATTTCCTTCCAAAGAGGATGTGCGATATCGGCAGGAGATTTACAGGGATATCAGAAAGCCTGCCTTGTATGACAGGTTGATGCAATTTTCGGCGGATATGCGCAGGTCGGCAGATAAGGAAGTTTCACCTGCATTTTCGGGTGAACCCTTGCAGGGCGCCTGCTGGCAGTTGGAGTCTGTCTATTTTTATTGTAAAGCCATTATAGAACTGAAGCAGGAATTGGAAATGGGAATTGCAAAACAGGAGGTTACGGCTGACGGCTTGCAGGAGCTTTGTGGTTTCTTGGAAGATATCTGCAAGGAGCCTGCTTTTGCGCAGATGCAGAAAGATGCTTATGAGATTTGGGAGATGCTGACCGGAACCAGGTTTACGGTAGAAATCATCGGTAACAAATTACGTATTTCCCCGAAGGCACAGGACGGCACTTATGAGGACTTACTGGCAGAGTGTTTTGGCGAATATGGGGTAGTGGAGAAAGGAAGCATGCATAGCCCCTTTACTACGGATTTGTTTCTTACACGTCTGGAGAGACGTATGCTGGAAACCTTTTTTCATAAATATCCCAAATTGGAGGCTGAGATTACCCGCTTTGGAGAGAAATATCAGCAGTATAAAGATCCACGGATTCTACAGTTAGAGCAGGAAGTGCAATTTTATCTGGCGTTTTATGCTTTCCAAAAGGAATGGGAAGGACGGGGCGCGGTGTTTGCTACCCCTACCTTTGATGAAACAAAGGCTATGGAAGGCGTGGAGGTATATGATCTGGCCTTGGCATGTGTCAATTTCCCTGCGGAAAAGGAAGTGGTCAGCAATGACTTTTTGTATACCGCAAAGGAGCAGTTTTTTATAGTAAACGGACCCAATCAGGGAGGAAAAACCACCTTTGCAAGAAGCTTGGGACAGCTGATTTATTTTGCCAAAATGGGTCTGGATGTAAATGCGAAGAAGGCAAATCTGTATTATTTCGATAGACTGGTAACTCATTTTTCGGTGGAAGAAAGTATGGAAAGCGGTCAGGGTAAGCTCATGGAGGAGCTGCGCAGATTGGCACCCATTATGAATAAAGGCTGCGAAAAGGCTTTTGTAATCATCAATGAATTATTTACTACGGCGGCCCATTACGATGGCTGTATTATGGGGGCTAGAGTGCTGGATTATTTTATGAAAAGAAACTGCCATGGTGTGTATGTAACTCATTTAAGAGCATTGGGAGCGGATACGGATGGTGTGGTACATATGGCGGCCATGCTGGATGGCAGTGCCGAGCATCGCAGAACCTTCAAGATTATGCGCAGTAATGCAGAGCACAAAGGACATGCGGGAGATATTGTCGGAAAGTACAAATTGACCTACGGGGAGCTGCAGGAGCGTTTGAAGGAGTACACGGCAAAGAAAGGAGGAGGCAGTCATGCTTAATGCCTATTTGTTATACAAGGACAAGGAATTCAGTAAAGCAGATTTTTATCAGGATTCTGCCGGTATGGTGACGGATTTGGGGCTGAAGGTGTTGTTTGAAAATGCGGCTATCAGCAAAGAAGCCAGAAATGTTAAGGGCGCACAGAGAGCAGAGGCCGATGAGGATATCCGCAAGGCAATGCAGAGAGTGATGATGACTCCCCTGGCTACCCGGGAAGAACTGGAGTACAGACAGAATGTATTAAAGGATTTTTTGAATAATCCTGAGTTTACGGAAAGGTTTTACAGCATTACCAAAGCGTTGATGGAGCAATGGCGCAAGCTGGGTAAGAAGGAGCGGGATAAGGGTGGCAATGCCAACACTTCCCGCACATTACTGTATGAGGTCCGGCTGATAAATCTGTTTTTGGATGGATTGACGAAATTGAAGAAGCTATGTGTGGGATATAGCACAAGCTTTCATTCAGAGGGTTTGCTTCGTTTTTGTGAAATGATAATGGAGAGCTATGAGGACGAATGGGAAAGCAAAGTGCGGCAGATTATGGGGGATTTGCGTTTTTTCTGTGATGATGAAGATGTGAATGTGAAGCATTACTACAATAAGACTACGCAACCGTCCATTATTATGGAATGTGTGCCGGGAAGCGGACTGAAATTGGAGCATATGAAGCTGGAACAGCTGGGCACCCGGGATGTCAAAATAAGCCGTCATACCGCATCCAAAACACTTTTGGATCGTGTGAAGGTAAGTTTGTCAAAGGAGCCTATGACAATTATTACGGATGAACAGACACTGGACAATTTGGAACAATTGAAGGTGGCGGCAGTTGGGCATGTGTATGACTATATGCAGGGCTTTTCCAAAAATTGCAAAAAGTTTTTTGAAATACTTTTGGTGCAAAGTGCATTTTATGTGGGCTGCGTCAATTTGTATGAACGTTGTCAGCAGATTGGCCTACCTGTTTGTTATCCCACTGTATGCAGTACGGAGAATATGGAGTTTACGAATCTCATGGAATTATCCATGGCGCTGTATAACCGTAAGGTACCCGTGGGCAATGACTGCAAATTTGCGGATAAAATGCTTTTGGTTGTAACAGGTGCCAATCAGGGAGGAAAATCCACCTTTTTACGAAGTATCGGCATTGCACAGGTAATGATGCAAAGCGGTATGTTTGTGGCAGCTAAGCGTTTTTCCAGCGGCATATTCACGCATCTCTTTACACATTTTGTGAGAAGAGAAGATATGGCCATGAACAGTGGACGTTTGGATGAGGAGTTAAGCCGTATTCACAGAATTGTCGACGGATTGGAGCCGGAGTCCATGGTCCTTTTGAATGAGTCCTTTGCTACGACTACAGAAGAGGAAGGCTCTGAGATTGCATATGATATTATAAAAGCATTTACAGAGGCCGGAGTGAAGGTGCTTACTGTAACCCACTTGCTGAGCTTTGCCCAGAAGGTATACAGAGAGGAATGGGACAAGGCGATATTTTTAAGTGCACAGCGATTGGAGGACGGTACCCGGACCTACAAAATGGTAGCCGGAGAGCCGGAGCTTACCAGCTTTGGCCTGGATTTATATGAACAGGTGATTTCGGTCAAAGAATAAATAAAAAAATGTTAAAAAAAACCTTGCATTTTTGGCGAGGGTTTTATATAATACAATTACTTTATTGCTTTAAAGCGTCTAAGTTCAAAAGTTTAAAGCGTTGCGCTTTTTAGTAATAAAGCAAAAAGGGTTGCTTGAAAAAATCAGGAAAAACCCAAACGTTAAGGAGACATTGGAGGAACAGGACATGATCATCAAAATCACATTGTTGGTATTATTTTTCGCATGCATGATTGGTGTGGGACTTTATTCGCAGAGGAAAGTAAAGAGTGTAAATGATTTCGTATTAGGCGGCAGAGGAGTAGGGCCTTGGTTGACAGCTTTTGCATATGGTACCTCTTATTTTTCGGCGGTAGTTTTTGTAGGCTATGCAGGGCAGTTTGGTTACAAATACGGTCTTTCAGCAACATGGATTGGTATCGGTAATGCCATAATCGGTTCTTTGCTTGCTTGGATTATTTTGGGTAGAAGAACCCGTGTTATGACCAAGAAATTATCATCATCCACCATGCCGGATTTTTTTGGTAAGCGTTTTGATTCCAATGCACTTCGTATTACAGCAAGTGCAATTACCTTTGTATTTATGATTCCTTATACTGCATCTGTATATAATGGTTTGTCCAGATTGTTTGGAATGGCCTTTGATATTCCTTATACCGTGTGTGTTATAACCATGGCGGCATTGACCGGTTTGTATGTAATCTTGGGTGGCTACATGGCTACTGCCATTACAGACTTTATTCAGGGTATTATTATGTTGTTTGGCATTGTTGCAGTTATTGCGGCTGTATTGAATGGTCAGGGCGGTTTTTACGAAGCCGTTATGAAATTGTCTGAGTTTGAAAGCGACGTGCCTCTTACTATGGGACAAAAGGGTGTATTTGCTTCCTTCTTCGGACCGGATTTGCCGAATCTGATTGGTGTAGTGGTGCTGACCTCTTTAGGTACTTGGGGACTCCCGCAGATGGTACATAAATTCTATGCAATTAAGGATGAAAAATCCATTAAGACCGGTACTATTATTTCAACTTTCTTTGCAATTGTGATTTCCGGCGGATGTTATTTCTTGGGTGGTTTCTCCAGATTGTTTGATGGTCCGGCTATTTACGACGCAAACGGCAAAATTGTGTATGATGCCATTGTACCCAGCATGCTGTCCACTTTGCCCGATATTTTAATCGGTATTGTAATTGTGTTGGTGCTTTCTGCATCCATGTCCACCTTGTCATCGCTTGTACTGACCTCCAGTTCCACTTTGACCCTGGACTTGATTAAGGGCAATATTGTGAAGAATATGAATGAAAAGAAACAGCTTCTTTGCATGAGACTTTTCCTGGTGGTATTTATCGGTATTAGTGTAGTGATTGCACTTGACCCTCCTACCTTTATTGCGCAGCTCATGGGTATTTCGTGGGGGGCACTTGCAGGCGCATTCCTGGCACCCTTCATGTATGGTCTGTATTGGAAGGGCGTAACCAAAGCAGCAGTTTGGGCCAGCTTTGCTTGCGGTGTAGGTATCACTGTGGCAAATATGTTCTTTTCATTCATTGCATCGCCTATTAATGCAGGTGCCATTGCAATGATTGCAGGATTGATTGTAGTACCTATTGTGAGCCTTATCACGCCTAAGATGAAGAAAGATACCGTGGAAGATATCTTTGAATGCTTCGAAGAGAAGGTTTTGGTAAGTAAGAAGAAATCTATTGAGGAATAAAATAAACTAAAACAAATACTTGTATTATAAAGGAAAACATGCTATTCTATTAGAAGAAGCATGTTTTTTCTTTTATCAATAAATTCTATTATTCTAAAAGTTCGGAAATCTATGCTTTCAAATTCACACAAAGAAGGCAGGAGGTTTCGGTGACTCCTGCAAAGGAGGATGAGAATATGGAAATGGATGTATGCTGGAAGGAATACTTCCGGGATGATGCACGTTATGCGGATGTGATTAACGGCATTGGGGGCGGCGGTCAGCAGTTGGTGGTGGCAGAAGACCTTCAAGAGTTGGATTCCCAGACGATTTTGGGAAGGTGGTACAGAGTACTTGGAGAAGGTGCAAAGGTCCGAATTCGGGATATGATTCGAAGGGTGGCCTTTGGAGTAAATTTTGCTATAATAGGACTGGAAAATCAGGAAATGGTAGATTACAGTATCCCCCTTCGCTGTATGGAGTATGATGCAGGAGAATATGAAAAACAGACCGGTAAGATACGCAAGAAGTTGCGGAAACAAAAGGGACTGCGTGCCGGAGAATATTTGTATGGTTTTGGGAAGGATAGCCGGTTGCATCCGGTGGTAACATTTGTATTGTATGGTGGAAAGGAAGAATGGGACGGTCCGGAAAGCCTACATGATATGCTGGATTGGACGGATGTACCGGAGAAACTGAAACGGTTCGTTTCTGATTATCCCATAAACATCGTTAAGATTCGAGAGTTTGAAAATACGGACGTGTTTCGGACGGATGTGAAGCAAGTATTTGACTTTATCCGATGCTCAGGTGATAAAAAAGCACTTGCGGAATTGGTGCAAAATGATGAAAGCTTTCAGAGTATGGAGGAGGATGCTTATGAGGTGGTCACTCAGTATGTGAAAGCAGAGGAATTGATACAGGTAAAAGATGAATACAGAAAGGATGGTAAAGTAGATATGTGTCAGGCGTTGAAGGAATTAATTGAGGAAGGAAGAGAAGAAGGAAGAGCATCCGGCTTAGCTGACGGACGGAAGGAAATAGTACTCCGGATGTATGCAGATGGAAATCTGGACGTGGAAGGGGCTTGTA
>JAZSII010000036.1:0-23558 GCA_045533725.1 Acetatifactor sp.
CACAACATATTGGGTAGTATCGAGTTCTACTACTTTTACCTCTTCCATATTGTCAGCTCCTTCCTATTAGAACAATGCATTTGCATCGAGAATTAATGCGATTTCACCATCACCGAGAATGGTTGCACCACTGATATACTTACACTGCTTAATATACTTACCTAAGGACTTAATAACAATTTCAAGCTGTCCGATCATTTCATCCACAACCAAACCTGCAAGTCTGTCGCCCTTCTTGACAATAACTACAATCAGATTGTCTTCCGGAGATACTTTACTGGGTGCATCCAAAATATCAGAAAGACGAATAAGGGGTACCACATTACCTCTCAAATGAATAACTTCCTTGTTTTGGATAATCTGAATCTCACTGGGTGAAATATCTTCAATCGTCTGAATAGAGCCAAGTGCAATTGCGTACTTCTCTCCGCCGACACCAACCATAAGAGACTGAATAATTGCCAAGGTAAGCGGCAAACGAATGGTCCATGTACTTCCTACACCAAGCGTGCTCTTAACCTCTACATCACCGCTCAATGATTCAATCTTGGACTTAACAACATCCAAACCCACACCACGGCCTGATACATCCGTAACAGCCTTTGCTGTAGAAAAGCTGGGCAGGAATAACAAATTGATAATATCCTTATCCTCCATATTGGCAGCTTGCTCCGGTGTAATGCTGCCACGCTCGATCGCTTTTGCACGAACCTTTTCTACATCAATACCATTACCGTCATCACGAACTTCAATAATAACATTATTACCATCCTGATAAGCATCCAGGAAAATAGAACCAACTTCAGGTTTTCCTCTTTGTGCACGGACTTCAGCACTTTCCAGACCATGGTCTGCAGAGTTACGAAGCAGATGCATTAACGGATCGCCGATTTCATCTACCACGGTACGATCCAATTCGGTTTCTTCACCTGTCATATATAATTCCATTTTCTTATCCAATTTTTTTGATAAGTCACGAATCATTCGAGGGAATTTACTTACAACGCTTTCAATAGGCACCATTCGAACCTTCATAACGGACTCATGTAAGTTAGTGGTAACACGCTCCAAATATTCAATATTTTCATTGAATACAGTATTATTGCTCTGTTCCTGTGCCGAAGAGGATATCAGGGAATTCTTTGCAATAATCAATTCGCTTACCAGATTCATCAGAACATCCAGCTTCTCGATATCAACACGTACGGTACGGTTCACTACAGGCTTGCTCACAGCCTTCTTCTCGGTTTTTTGTGCTGCCGGGGTATTTTCTGCCGGCTTATTTGACTCCGCTGCGGTACTCTTCTGCTCTACAGTTTCACCTGCATAACCGCCGCCCTGCTTTTTCATCTTACTCAAGTCAATTGTATCACCCTTAACCTCAGCAATTTCAGAAACATATGCGGCTGCTCCGGTTACATCCTTCAACTCGTTATCCGAAATAACAATCAAACTAAAATCAATATCAAAACGTTCATCTTCTATATCCTGTACGGGAGGATTGGAAACAATAATTTCTGCCTTTTCTTCTACAGCCTTAAATACCAAAAATGCACGTGCAGCCTTTAATAAACAAGACTCCTGTACGGTAACAGTCATACCGTAAACTTTCTTGCCCATCTTCTGTGCTTCACCCAAAACATGTATCTGTGTGCTGTCCAAGGCAATATCCATCCACTTCCTGCCATCTGCAGAGCCTTCCTGCTTTGCAGGTGTAGCTTCCTGTTTTACAGGTGCTGCCGGTGCCGCCTCTACATTACCTTTATTCTCCAGAATAGCATTTAACTGACGAATCAAATCTTCATTGTCATTTGTTCCTTCATCAGCTGATTCCTTGATATTTGCCAAATATTCTTCCAAAGCATCAAGACACTGGAATAATACATCAATCATGCCGGGAACAACCTTAATCTGTCCGTTACGCACCTCAGAAAAAACATTTTCCATATCATGAGTCAGATTCTGCATTCTCTTATAACCCATAGTTCCGGACATGCCCTTTAAGGAATGTGCTGCTCGGAAAATTTCGTTGATGGTATTCATATCTTCCGGCTCTGATTCCAAATTAAGAATCTGTGTGTTCAAATTTTGTAAATGTTCACTTGATTCATCGATAAAAATCTCTAGATACTGGCTGACATCCATATTATTTTACCCCCACGTTAAATATTATCTCCTGTGCAATTTTATCCAATGGTACAATCTGATCTGACAAACCTTCGTTTACAACACTCTTTGGCATACCATATACCACGGAGGATTCCTGATTCTGTGCAATTACATATGATTTCTTTTTGGTAATCAAATTCTTAATTCCTGCTGTTGCATCACACCCCATACCGGTCATTACCACACATATGACTTCATCATAATTACTTTCCATCAATGACTCGTACATATAATTTGCACAAGGCTTAACACCTTCTCTGTAAGGCTCGTCCGTATAATGAATCGTACTCTGACCGGAAGAAGACGTTTTCACCTGCATATGCCTTCCGCCTCGTGCTATATATACAGTTCCGATTTCCAGTACATCACCTTCCGCCGCCTCTTTCACATGAAGCTCACTCAGAGAATCCAACCGTTCTGCCAGGGATGCCGTAAAGCCCTTTGGCATATGCTGCACAAGCAATACCGGTGCTTGTAAATTCTTGGGCAACCGTGGAATAACCGACTGCAATGCTTTGGGTCCGCCTGTAGAGCTGGCCAATGCAACAATCTTTGATACACCTTCTTTAACAGGTCTTTCTTTCACAATATCAACAGCTTTTTGAACCGCTGCAACATGCTCAGCCTGTTTCTTGGGGGTATCAAATGCAGGATAATTACTATTTGCTACTAAATCCAAAATTCCAAGCAGTCGTTTTTGAAATATATCCGCACGACACTCTTCTGCACTGTTTGGCTTATGTATAAAATCCAACGCTCCGTAATCCAGTGCATCTAAGGTGGTTTTGGCGCCTTCCTTCGTATCTGTACTGGCCATCATAACCCTTGCCGGAATTTTATATTTACGCAATTCCTGCAAAAGCTGAAGACCATCCATCTTGGGCATATTCACGTCCAATACCACGGCATCGTAAGTCTTTCTGCTTAGCAAATCAAAGGCCATCAAACCATTATTTGCTCTGTCGACCACTTCAAATCTTTCATCATTATCAATTATATCACAGATGACTCTTCTCATGAGTGCAGAGTCATCAACTACAAGGATTTTTTTCTTCATTTCTACCTCTCTGTGCCATGCTCTTAAGTATCTTTAATAGAAACGGTCTCTCTTCATATTTTTACGTTCTTCCTGGAAGATGAATTTAATAATTTCCTCGCGTTTTTCCTCTTCCATATTTACATACTTTACTCTATGCTCAAATACTCCGGGTCTGTTCTCCATCTCTCTGACATAAAGCACCTTGCCTACCACCTCGTAAAGCTTTCTCACATTATTAATTACCAGATGGTAACTGCAGTAAAGCAGACTGTCCGGTTCATATTTTTGATTGGAAAGGAAACGCAATCCGCCACCACTGATATCCGCTATCACGCTTCTCTTTAACGGAAGCCCCGGTACCAGGGAATAGGGAATCTTGCTTTCAATTGCCTGAATTTCCTCTTCCTCCAGATTGCGCGAACACATCTCCAAGGCACAGCTGAAACGATAATATTCACGTCTCTGATTCTTGCGAAGATTACTGGTAAGCTCTACCACAAGCAAATACATATTATCACTTTTATATCTGTCCACCACTCTCACAAAACATTGATACAATCCCTGTGCAGTATAAATGGTCATGTCATACTCCGTATCAACCGGAAGTAATATTAATTTTGACTTTTCCATGGGCATGGAAATCTCCAGACGATCCTCTGATAAAATATCATTTATCTGCGAATAATAGATTCTCTTATTTTCATCATTGTCCTGTCTGGCATGCTCTAACATTTGTAATTCCAGTTTTTCGCCGGGCGATAAAAATTTGGAAATCATAATCGTTTTCTCCCCCTGTATTTATTCTCCATTCTTTCTTCCTGTAATTATATGTGAAAAAAACGCCGCCATACCACGTTTCTGATGCGTGGTTACTGCTTCTTTATCCATTAATTTCATAGCAATATTTTCATAAGCAAGACTGGCCTTCGCATTTGGATTTTGAATAGAAACCGGTGTTTGCTGCATAACTGCCCGCTGCAGTTTCTCATCCTGTGGTACACTTCCCAAAAAAATAAAGGGAATTTTCAAATAACGTGTTACCACTGCACTAAGCTTATTAAATAATATCTGTCCTTCTTCTTCTCTTGATACTCTGTTTGCAATCATCTTTATGGTAGTAGATTCCGGTTGATATCTGGGATGACGGCTAAGCGCCTTAAGCAGAGAATAAGAATCCGTTATGGAAGTTGGCTCCGGAGTCGTAATTAATAATATTTCTCCGCTGGCCACCAGAAACTCCAACACAGCATCTGAAATTCCGGCTCCGGTATCAACAATAATGATGTCCGCCAATGAATCAAGCTGCACCAGATTATGTATAATATAATTTAAATAATCCCTGCTCAGATTAGACATTCCGGCAATTCCGGAACCGCCGGATATGAAGCCGACGTCCATAGGTCCCCAGGTAATAATCTCTTTAATACTCTTACCCTGATAAATCAAATCACATAAATTATGTTTGGGAACCGCACCAAACATAATCTCAATATTGGCAAGTCCAAAATCCGCATCCAAAATAATAACTCTTTTACCCATTTTGCGAAATTGAATAGCTAAATTGATGGCTGTATTAGACTTACCCACACCACCTTTGCCACTGGTTACCGTAATAACTCGTGCTATGGGCTTGATTTGCTGATTTGCTTTTATAATACGTAAACGTTCCGCCTGGTCCATAGCACCCTCCTTACAGTTTCTTTCCGCCAAGCAATACTTTCACAGTCTTTTGCGGATTAAATACTTCTATATCTTCCGGAACATTTTGACCACAGGTCACATATGCGATTGAAGTATTGGTATATAATTTCAGATTCAATAAATTACCCAAGGTATAGGTTTCATCCAACTTAGTAAAAATCAAATGATAATCTGCAATCACTTTATAGTTGTCCACAATTTTCAGCAAATCTTTGTACTTGGTTGTTGCACTTAATACAAGATAACACTGACTTTCTGCTACACGTTCGATTGCTTCAATCAGATTTTTTGTATTGTCCCTCTGTTCTTCATTACGATGAGAATGACCCATAGTATCCACAAATATATAATCAAAATCCGCAAAATCCTTAATTGCGGCAACCATGTCCTCTTCACTATAGATTACACGGAACGGGACCTGCATAATATTTGCATAGGTACGAAGTTGCTCTGCAGCTGCTATACGATAGGTATCTGCCGTAACCAGTGCCACCTTTTTCTTCTGCTCCACGGCATACTGACTGGCAATTTTGGCAATTGTAGTAGTCTTTCCCACACCCGTAGGGCCGATAAAAACCACTACTTTGGGACCTTCCTGCGCAGGTCCGATTATCTCCGGCTTCCCAAATTTCAAAATCATACGTTGATACACACCTGCCAGCAAGTGATCAAAATTCTGACTCGGCTTATATCCTTTATCTAAACCATCGATAATCTGATTTGCATAGTGTTCATCCACCTCATTATCAATCATCATGTTGTAGAGAACCTTCAAAAATTTCAAATACTCCTCATCTTTTTCCTCTGCTTCTGCAGGCACTTCTTCCGCCTTTTCCTCCACAGTTTCCGAATCAGACACTACCTCCGCACTCTTCTGTTGTGTTTTTCTTTCCTCTTCACTTTGCAATTTGCTTACCAGAAGATTCTGCAGATTTTCTAATTTTTCTTCAATGCTGGTAGTAGATTCTGATTTTTTCTGGGTTTCTGCAGAAGCGGAGGCACTTTTAGTGCTACTCTCCTTGCGCAGAGGACTATATTTTTCATTCTCATCCTCCAAGGCCACCGTTACCTCTGTAATCTTGGAACGCAAAAAGGAAAATAACCCCTTGGGCTTTGTTTCCTTCACATTCATGACTACCACATCATTACCCAATTCTTTTTTCGCATTTTCGATTGCTTCTGCTTCTGTTTTTGCAATATATTTCTTAATAATCATTTAAGCGGTCACCATCCCTACTGACTGTAATTCAATATTTGCTTCAATTTCATTATAAGACACTACAATCAAATCCTTGTAATAATCCTCGGTTAAGCGTTTAAAATACATTCTGACAATGGGAGATGTAATAATAATCGGATTTTTCCCTAAATTCTCCAGCTTCTGTACTTCCTTTCCCACCGAGGTCATAATTGCTTTAGAACGCATAGGATCCAGATTAATAAATGCGCCTGTCTCCGTTTGCTTCACTGAACTCATAATCTCCTGCTCCACTTTCGGATCCAGAGTTACCACACTGGTTGTTTCATGTGGCGGAAAATATTTGTTGGAAATAGCCCTCCTCAAGCTTTGTCGAACATATTCCGTTAATACATCCGTATCTCTTGTTGTCACGGCATAATCTGCCAGGGTTTCCATAATCGTTAACAAATCTCGAATAGAAATACCCTCTTTCAAAAGATTCTGCAATACCTTTTGGATTTCTCCGATTCCCAAAAGCTTGGGTACCAATTCTTCCACCAAGGACGGATGATTTTCTTTTAAATTGTTTATTAGACTCTGTACATCCTGTCTGGTAAGTAATTCTGAAATATGCTGACGGATAATCTCTGTCAAATGCGTTGCAATAATGGACGGAGGATCTACAACGGTATATCCCATACTCTCCGCACGTTCACGCTGTCCTTCCGTAATCCATAATGCCGGCAAATGGAAGGATGGTTCAAAGGTAGGAATACCGGTAATCTCCTCTTCCACATATCCCGGATTCATAGCCATGTAATGGTCAAAAAGAATTTCTCCTTCACTGACCTGAATACCCTTTACCTTAATAATGTACTGGTTGGGATTTAACTGAATATTATCCCGCAAACGAATAATGGGCACTACCGTACCGAGCTCCAATGCCATCTGACGTCGAATCATTACCACACGGTCCAATAAATCTCCGCCCTGATTCACATCTGCCAGAGGAATAATTCCATATCCAAATTCCAACTCGATAGGGTCCACCTGCAATAGGCTGGATACATTCTCCGGTTGCCTGATCTCTTCTGCAGCAATCTCTGCCGCATCCACTTCCGTTTCTGTCTGTGACATCTCAATAGTAGCTTCCATTGTTCTGCCGCAAATGATAAATATTAGGCCTAATCCCACAAACAAAATCGTATTCAAAGGTGTTACAAATCCTAACAGAACCAAGGTTGCACCTACGATATACATAACCTTGGGAAGTCCAAACAACTGTCCCACCAAAGTGCTGCCGAAATCCGCATCCTTACTTCCCTTGGTAACCAAAATACCCGTTGACAAGGAAATCAGCAAAGAGGGAATCTGGCTTACCAAACCATCGCCGATGGTCAGAATAACATATTTTTCCGATGCTGCAGATATATCCAATCCCTGTCTGGTTACACCCATTACAATACCACCGATTACGTTGATGGCCGTAATAATCAGACCTGCTATGGCATCTCCCTTTACGTATTTAACCGCACCATCCATGGAACCAAAGAAATTAGATTCCTCTTGGATTTTTTCTCTTCTTCTCTTTGCTTCCTCATCTGTAATTGCGCCGGTATTCAAGTCAGCATCGATTGCCATCTGCTTACCCGGCATTGCATCCAAGGTAAAACGTGCTGTTACTTCAGCCACACGTTCTGAACCTTTGTTGATTACCATAAACTGAATCAAAATAATGATAATAAATATAATACTGCCAATAATCAGGTCGCCGCCGCCAACGAACTCACCAAAGGTGGAAACAACGTTACCGGGATCACCAGTAGATAATATCAGCTTGGTAGACGATACATTCAATGCAATTCGGAATATAGTCGTAAATAACAGCATGGTAGGGAAAAAGGACATGTCCAATACTTCCTTCACAAACATGGAACTGAACATAATCGTAAATGCAGTAGCTATGTTAATTGCCAGCAATACATCCAACAACCAGTTCGGAAGTGTAACTATGAACATAATAAAAGCCGTCAGAATATATATTGCTACAAATATATCCGCTTTTTTCATCTTCATATGTCCACCTCCTTACTGTCCTTTTCCTAAGTCTCTTCTTATATCTTTCCCTGTAATTTATATACAAAAGCCAGCACCTCTGCCACTGCCTGATACAGCTCCGGAGGCACTACCTGCCCGACATCAACGTTTGCATACAGCATACGTGCCAAGGGCTTGTTCTCTACAATTTCTATTTTACTTTCTTTTGCGACCTCTTTAATCTTAGCTGCCAGATAATCTGCACCCTTTGCCAAAACAATGGGAGCATCTGCCACTTCCGGGTCATACTTGATTGCCACGGCATAATGCGTCGGGTTTGTAATAACCACATCCGCAGTCGGCAAACTCTGCATCATTCTCCTTTGGGAAACCTCTCTCATCTTTTGACGAATACGTCCCTTTACCTTAGGATCACCTTCCTGTTGCTTATATTCGTCTTTTACTTCCTGCTTGCTCATCATCATATCTTTATTGAACTTAAATTTCTGATATGCGTAGTCTGCAAAGGCAAGCACCATATATACCAAAGAAATCCTGATACCCAGACTGACTACCATATCTGCCACCAGACCTATGGCCTGCATAAGCGGTATATCATATAAAAGAAACAGGCTTTCTTTATTGTTCATCACATAATTATAACATATATATCCTATTAAAAAAATCTTAAGTAAGGATTTTACTAATTCTACCAGCGAATTTACCGAAAAAATCCTCTTGAATCCGGAAATAGGATTTAACTTGCTGAACTTAGGTTTCATGGCTTCCGGCGAAAGTTCCCACTTTACCTGCCAGACATCACTGATAAATGCAACGATAAATGCTACAATAAAAATCGGCGCCAGAATCAGCATAATCTGTAATGCACTGTTTCTCAATACAGCAAAAAGCTCCTTTGAAGATAAAAAACCATTCCACTGCACAACCATTTCCGGCATTTTATTGTATGTATTCGTAAACAGCTCCAAAAACCGTGTACCCATGGTTCCGGCCCAAAACTTAATCAGCAAAAAAAGAGCCAGTAAACCAAACGCATTCGCAATTTCCCTACTTTTTGCTACCTGACCTTTTTTTCGTGCATCACTTAATTTTTTTTGTGTAGCCGGTTCCGTTTTTTCACCACCGGGACCGTCTGCAAAAAACTGAAGATTATATTTCAGACTCACATCATTCCTCCACTGAAAGCCTTCATCAAATCCTTCATCTGTACAAATATAAAGTCTGCTGCACCATCCATCATGGCTGCACTGAAAAAGAGTATGGAAAGTCCAACCAGCACCTTAATCTGAATACCTACCGCAAACATATTTAATTGAGGGGATACCTTTGCCAAAACACCTAATATAGCATTTAGTAAAAGCATGGTACAAAATACGGGAAGTGCAATTCTAAACCCAATAATAATATAACTGCTCATAAACTGTAACATGGATGAAAGTAGTGAATCCATGTTAAATATTGCTCCGTTAATGGGAATTAATACAAATGTATCCGCCAATGCTCCCATCAAGAACCTGTACATCCCGGTAGCTATCAGTAATAACGTAAATACATATTGATATAAAGCTCCGGAAATACTTGTTTGTTGTTTTGTTGTGGGGTCCATTACCTGTGCCATGGAAAGACCTGTTTCCATATCCACAATTGCTCCCGCAAAATTGACAATGGTACTGCATAGATTCGCACTAAAGCCTACCAGCAGTCCTACTACTGCCTCTTTAACCACAATTGCGGCATATCCGCTCACTGTGTTATAGCTGACCTGCATTTCTGTAGGCGTCAAGGTTCCGTACAATAACACTGCCGTAAAAAAACTAAGCGCTACCCTGACATGTCTGGGTGTATTAGTCATACTGAAAAACGGAGCCACAAACACAAAACAGGACACTCTGGTTAAAACCAGCAAGAAATATTCCAAATCATAAAGCGAAAACGATATATTCAGCATGCCTCTTCTCCGTTAACCACTTATGTACAAACTGAAATTTGACCACAATTCCACCATAAAATCTACAATTTCCGTAAGCATCCAATTTCCCAAAAGAATCAATGCCAGGAACACACATACAATCTTTGGTACAAAGGTAAGTGTCTGCTCCTGTATGGACGTAACTGTCTGAAAAATACTGATAAGCAGACCTACTATCAAAGAAACCAACAAAACCGGCAAGGATACTTTAATAATCAAATATAATGCCTTACTGGCAATCTGAATTACCACATCAATTGTCATATCCTACCTCCTTAGTATTTCGTCAGTAAAAAGTCTTAACAAGATTGCCGATAATCAAAGTCCATCCGTCTGCCAAAACAAACAACAATATCTTAAACGGCATGGAAATAGTAGTCGGCGGCAACATCATCATACCCATACCCATCAGTGTAGATGCCACAACCATATCTATTACAATAAACGGTATGTATATGAGAAATCCCAGGAAAAATGCAGTTCTCAATTCACCTACAATGAAGCTGGGAATCAGTACAGACAGCGGAATATCATCCAAATTCTCGCCATCCCACTCTTCTCCTGCAATATCCATAAACAGCTCCACATCCTTAACCAAAGTTTCCTCATACATAAATTCACGTATAGGACCAACCGCTGCTACAAGAGCCTGTTCCTGAGTCAGTTCACCTCTGTCAAAGGGTTGAATTGCCTCTGCATTAATTTGATTTATGGTCGGTGTCATAATAAAAAATGTTAAAAACAGGGCTAAGCCGATTAAAACCTGATTAGGGGGCGCCGTTTGTGTATTTAATGCCGCTCTGGTAAAATGCAACACAATAATCACTCTTGTATAGCATGTCAGCATAATCAACAGAATGGGAGCGATTGCAATCAACGTCAGCGTAATCAGTATTCTAAGTGCACCGTTTATTTCTCCGTTTCCGTTGTTATAGGTAATGGTAACCGTATTAGCAATATTGGCTTCCATCAGGTCTTCCGGTTCCTCAGCGGTTCCCGGTTCTTCTATTACCGTAGTCTCTTCCGTACTTCCCGCCTCAGCCGCATAGACTGTTATTTTGCTGTTAATACACAATATGCCCACCGAAAACAGTAGGCATATTAGCAATAAAATATTCTTTTCTTTCAGTTTCGTAAATACCTTTTTCACTTACTTCTTTGGCTCCTTGTGCAATACCGAACTCAGCATTTCCTTAAAGGTTTTTGTTTCCCCTGCGTTCGGTTCGTTTATCTTTAGCTGCTCCTTGGGAATTTCGCAAAGCTTTGTAACCGTATCCTTACAAACAGCCATTGCCACATAAGTATCACCAATTCTAACAAGCTGAATATACTTCGTGGTAGAAACCTTAATTGTTTCCAATATTTCGATATTCATATTAACACTGTTGTGCTTCTGATAATTTGCGATATATTTGGTTGTAAACGCAGTTACTGCCAAAACAACCACAAATATCAGCAAAACAGTAATTAATTGTGCATATCCATCTCCGTTATTGCTTGTAAGTAACATTAGCCTATAACCTTTTTCACTGCTTCAATTACACGCTCTGCCTGAAATGGCTTAACGATAAAATCTCTTGCACCTGCCTGAATAGATTCAATAACCATTGCCTGCTGACCCATAGCAGAACACATAATAACTACTGCACTGGGGTCTGCTGCTTTAATTTTCTTTAATGCTGCAATTCCATCCATTTCCGGCATGGTAATATCCATGAGCACAAGATCCGGATGCAATTCATTGTACTTTTCAATTGCTCTAAGGCCATTCTCAGCTTCACCGCATACGGTATAGCCGTTCTTGCTCAATACGTCCTTGATCATCATTCTCATAAACGCTGCATCATCACAAATTAATATATTCTTTGCCATATTATCCTCCATCTGACATTAAGTAATCTTATTTAATTATTTCCGTTACTCTGATACCAAAACTCTCTTCAATTACTACCACTTCGCCTTTTGCCACAAACTTACCGTTAACCAACACATCAATGGGTTCTCCGGCGATACGATCCAACTCTATAATCGTACCCGGTGCAAAATCTAAAATGTCAGCAATTGATTTAGTAGTTCTGCCAAGTTCTACGGTCACCTCCAAAGGAACATCCCTGATTAAACCAATATTTTCCTGACTTGGCATCGCACTAACATTTGCATCAAAGTTCTGGAATTGTGCAGGCTGAACATTAACGCCCTGCTGCATCATCTGCGGTGCCATTCCCATGGGATATCCATATGCAGGCATACCCATCATCTGAGGATTCATACCCATCATCTGAGGATTCATACCCATCATCTGGGGGTTCATGCCCATCATCTGAGGATTCATACCCATCATCTGAGCATCCATACCCATTTGAGGATTCATGCCCATCTGAGAATTCATACCCATCATAGAATCCGTATTCATCTGGGGAGCTGCATTCATTTGCGGCATACCGCCCATTGCAGACATATCCTGCATTGGTGTTGCATCCTGTGCAACAGTGGTTTCCTGTACCACCGGTTCCGGTTCAGACGGCATCTGCACTCCGATGAAGGTATCTACAATCTTTCTTGCAAATTCTACCGGATACAGCTGCATTATCGTACTGTCTACCAACTCACCAATCTGCATACGGAATTCAATTTTTACAAATGTACCACCCAGAAAAGCGGCCACATCCGATGCACTGTTTATCTCTGTCAGATTTAACAGAGTCGCTTCCGGCGGACTGATATCAATTACCGTGCCTAACATTGTAGAAAGAGACGTTGCTGCCGAACCCATCATCTGATTCATCGCTTCCGAAATTGCACTAAGATGCAATTCTCCCAATTCTCCGTCTGTATTCGAACCATCTCCGCCCATCATAAGGTCAGTAATAATTTTTACATCATTCTCTCTCAGTACAAGAATATTTGTACCATCCAATCCCTGTGTATATCGTATTTGAATAAATACACAAGGTTTTTCATACTCTGCCAACAAGCTTGTCCACTGTGCCAAAGTAACTACCGGAGTCGTAATATTTACCTTTCGGTTAACAAGTGAATACAATGTTGTAGCAGATGAACCCATACTGATATTGGCAACTTCACCAATAGCATCCTTTTCCACCTCTGATAACAGTGCCTGTTCTTCACTCATCGCTTCCGAACCGGTTAAAAATGAACCGCCCATTCCGGTCTCCGGCACTGGCTCCGGTTCCGGTTCTGAGACAGGTGCGCTATCTGCATTACCGGACAAATCCATGCTCATAAGCAATGCATTTATCTCGTCCTGGGATAACATTCCATCCATTTTTTCCTCCATTCTGCCGTCATACAAGCGCTTTATTCTTCCTCACGAATAACCGAAGTTATCCTCACTGCATAAGCATCATCATTTGCTCCCGGAAGTGCAGTGAATTTTCTGATATTGCCAACATATACCTCCATATCATTATCTACCTTGGTATCCAGACGGATGCAATCCCCCACTTGGAGTCCCAGGAAATCTGCTACGGAAATAGTGCTTCTTCCCAATATTGCTTTCACAGGAACATCAACCTTACGAATCAAACTCTCGATATACTCGTCATAATGCTCGTCATGTTGTTCCTGCATTACAGAATACCAGTACTTGGTATTTAACTTGTCCATTACATCTTCCAAAGTAAAGAAAGGAAGACACATATTGATATATCCTTCAACATCTCCGATTTTCAAATTCAATGTTACAATTGCAACCATATCCGAAGGCGGTACCACCTGTGCAAACTGTACATTTGTTTCCAAACGATTAAGCACCGGCGATATATCCACCACATTTCTCCATGGTTCCCGCATTAACTGCGTAAGCATGGACATGATACGCTCTACAATCGTTAACTCTATTTGTGAAAACTCCCTTGTTTTTTCAAGGGGCGTTCCTGAACCACCAAGCATTCTGTCTATCATGGCGTACCCTAAGTTCGTCGACAACTCTATCAACATATTGCCGTTCAGGGGTGCGAAATTAACCACGCCCAATATTACCGGATTTGATAAAGCATTCGAAAATTCCGAAAATGCTACGGTTTCAGAACTGGCAACCGTCACCTGAATATTTTTTCTTAAATATACAGGTAAATTCGTGGACACCAATCTGCCATAATGTTCAAAAATAATTTCCAAGGTTCGCAGGTGTTCCTTTGAAAACTTCGCCGGACGGTTAAAGTCATAATTTTTTACCTGGCGCTCATTATCGTTTTGTATATCACCTGCATCCAACTCGCCGGAGGACAATGCCGCCAGCAAACTATCTATTTCACTTTGGGATAGTACTTCACCCACAAACCTCACCTCCTTTTATTTCATTTTTCCTTTTGGAGGCTACTGAAATCTCAACTCACTAATTGCGATTTTATAAATAAACTCATTCTCATCAAACATCTGACGTACCGCTTCCAGCATTTCCACTCGAATTGCTTCAAAATCTTCTCTGCATTCCTCAATGGTATGCTTTGACACGGTAGAGTTAATTGCATCCTTAATCAACGATTCATAATTACCGAACTCTGCACCATATTCCTTATATCCGTCACCCTTGGTATATAGTGAAAAAGATACATTAAATGCAATATAATGTTCTTTTGAACTTATTACATTGCCTTCCTCATCATAAATCTTTTCGTTCTGAAGCGGAATTGTCAATGCGCCTTCAATTGCCCATGGCATTTGTTCAGACATTGGAATTTCTTTTACCTCTTCCTCTTCATCGATCCCCAACTCCAAGTTCAATACAGCCGCTATATCACTTACCAAATCTGCTGTCTTTTTGTTGGTTCCCATAAAACTAATCATCATAATACCGGACAAAATGATATTTACTACCAACAATGCCAATATGATAACTGTCAATAAACTGTTTTGTTTCATCATTTGCTCCTTTTATTGGATAATCGAATTATAAATACGAATCTCCACTCGTCTGTTTTTGGCACGACCCTCTGCAGTGGAATTGTCTGCTATAGGTACGTACTCACCTCTTCCGGCGTGTTTAACCTTTGCCGGATCCAAGGAAGTATTTTCAATCAGATAATCAAATACAGAAAGCGCTCTCGCACTGCTCAACTCATTATTATTTGCAAACCTTACACTGTTAATGGGAACGGAATCCGTATGACCTTCTATTTCTATCACGCCTCCGGCATATCTTTCCAGAATTACACCCACTCTATCCAATACACGCAACGCTTCAGGTTTCAATTCATCCTTTCCGGAGTCAAACAAAATCGCCCCTTCCAGTGTGAGCATCACGTATTGATTTGTAAAATTCACTTCAATCTGCTCCGTCATACCGCCTTCTGCTACAGATTCCGCAATAAGCTCTGCCAATTCTTCATTTGCCTGAAGATTATGCATTTCTATTTCTTCGAGCATCTGTTCAAATTTTTCTTCTTCACTCAGTTCGCCACTGGGATCAAAATCATTGAATTCATCGGAATCTTCCACATCTTCAGCAGTATTACCGGTACTGTTAATGTATTTATCTAATTCGTTCAGCTGACTTACACCATTACTTATCAGTATTCCTTCTCCGATAGCGGTGGAACCGCCGTTAAAAATACTGAATGCTGATGTCATTGATGCAACCAATTGATTATATTTCTCTTCATCAATAGTTGACATGGAGAACAATAATACAAAAAAGCATAACAAAAGGTTCATCAAATCGCTGAACGTAGCCATCCATGCCGGCGACCCTGCCGCTGGTTCTTCCTGCCTGCGTTTTGCCATTACATTTCGCCTCCGAACTCCTCGTCCTCGTTACTTGTTCTATCCTTAGGTGCAAGGAATGATTTCAACTTTTCTTCAATGACTCTGGGATTTTCTCCTGCCTGAATAGACAAAAGCCCTTCAATCATTACTTCCTTCTGCTGCATTTCTGCCGCATTGTTAACACGCAGCTTGTTTGCTATAGGAGTTGCCAGCCAGTTTGCCAGCAGGGAACCATACAGTGTAGTAATCAAAGCCACCGCCATAGCAGGTCCAATGGAGGAAGGATCATTTAAATCATTTAACATCGCAATCAAACCAATCAAGGTACCAATCATACCCCATGCAGGTCCCATGGATGCAACCATGTCCCAAAAACCAATAACCTTCTTATGTCTGTCCTCCACACTGATGAGTTCCGTTTCCAAAATCGCACGTACCAAATCCGGGTCCGTACCATCCACAACCAACAATATACCCTTCTTCAAAAAGGGCTCATCCAAATCTGCCGCAGCCTCTTCCAGTGAAAGCAAACCTTCCTTACGTGCCACATTGGACAAATCGATAATATTTTTAATCATTTCTGAGGTATTGATAATGGGAGCCTTAAATGCCAGTCCTATGCCCTTTATACCATTTAGGAAGCCACTCATGGTGTGGCTGGCCATAACAGCAGAAAATGTACCGCCGAAGGTAATAAGTACCGACGGCATATCAAAATAATCACCTATCGAAGCACCACTGGACAAAATACCGAATACGGTTAATGCCGCTGCCAAAATCAAACCAATTATTGACGCTATATCCACAAAAATCACCTATCAATTCGTATTTTTTTACTTAATCCGCAAAAATATCTTTTCTATACAATTTTACTAAATTTTTTATCTCTTGTCTACTTTCTTTTATAATTATTTTTCTTCCGGTGGTTAATGTCAAAACCGTATCCGGTGTTTCTTCTACCACCTCAAACAAATGAGGGTTTACCAGTATTTTTTGACCATTAATTTTTGTTACTTCAATCATTCTTTTCCCTCCTTTTTCCATAATTCCAAATAAACGCAAAGCCCTAAGTCACAATATGTGACTTAGGACCGGTTTATTTTGTTATTGTCGCCCAATTCAGGCACTAAGTTTCATTATCTCTTTAAGTTTGTCAACTCTTCCAATAAGGTATCGGAAACGGTAATGATACGGCTGTTTGCCTGGAAACCTCTCTGGGTGGTAATCATTTCCGTAAACTCTGCGGATAAGTCAACATTACTCATTTCCAACTGACCGGTAGACATATAGCCGCCGTTTGCGGTTACGTCCACACCGATACCGTCAAAATCTCCGGAGTTCAAGGTTGCCGCATAAAGGTTATCACCCTTCTTTTCCAGACCGCAAGCATTTGCAAACTCTGCAGTTGCAATCTGACCCAAAAGCTTGGTCATACCATTATCATATGTAGCATAAATCATACCATTGTTCTGGATGCTGACACCAATCATTTCTCCCAATCTCCTACCGGAGCCCAAGCCTTCCAAGCTACCGCTGGTAGCACCGATTGTAGAAGTTCCCTTATTGTCGAACATGGAGGTTTCGCTCAAATCCACAACGATATCGCTGAAATTGCCGCCAAGCTCTGACAGATTCATGGTAAAGGTGGTTCCCGTGGTATTGCCGTTGATGCTTTGGAATTCACCGTTTGTTGCATCATAAACTACATTTGCACCATTAAATACGCGTCCATCCAACTCAAAGCTTGTTACATCTGTAGGGAACTTTGTTCCGGTTGCACCACTGGCCAGATTTGCAAGCATATTCTGAATCGTCACATAAGAAGTAGTTCCGTCAGCTGCGGTTTCCACATCACACAATGCAAGGAATTCATCTGTAGAGCCTTCAAAACCATATGCCTTTGCAATGACATCCAGGCCTGCTCTGGCTTCATCGGAATCAATTACCGCACCATCTGCACTAAAGATATTTGCCAAATCTGTAAACTCTGCAAAAGCACCGCTTTCATCAGCAACAGCACTCATAAGCTTTGTGCCATCCCACCTATATGCATTTGCGTCCAAATGCACACTGGTAAGGCTCTGCTGATAACGAAGCACCTCATTCTTATTTATTGCAGAAATATCAATCTCTTTGCCCGTAGAATCCAAAATTCCTGCAAGCTCCACACTATATTCATTTGTTACATCAGACTGCTTAAAGCAAAGCTTTGCAGTATAGGTATATCCCAAACTATCATAAAAATTCAAATTAACCACTTTACCGTTGGCACTGGTTACATCCGAATCGTTCTTATCCAAGATACCGGAAATATACGCCTGTGAGGTTGCTTCCGGAGGATAAGTCATATTTGCGGCGCTCATGATTCTGAGAGCAGCTACCGTATCCTTATGAATGGTACCCGTAGTTTCATCCACGCCCCATCCCATTACGTTATAACCGGTACTTGACATAGCAAGATTACCCGCTCCGTCAACGTAGAAAGAACCGTCTCTGGTAAAGAAGGTTTCCATTCCGTCACTTACAACGAACATGGCATCTCCTGTAATCATCAAGTCGAAAGGATTACCTGTGGACTGGCTTGCACCCTGAGTAGTAATATTCACATTGATTGCACCACTCTTAACACCAAGACCAATCTGTCTTGCATTGGTACCACCGGTACCTGTGATTGCATTTGCTCCGCTTGACTGCTGTGTAGTCTGGCTCATCAATTCACTGAAAACGATGGAACTGGACTTAAATGCGGTTGTATTAACGTTAGCGATGTTATTACCAATAACATCCATCTTTATTTGGTGTGTCTTTAATCCGGTAACACCGGAATACAATGATCTCATCATAATTCATTGTCCTCCTTACTAAAAAGCAGTTCATACTCCTCTATCAGTCAGAGTAATTAAGCCTCCCGAAGGTCCGGCTACATAATAACTGCTCCATCAATATTTGTAAAAACATTTGATATGGCTTCTGTACTTTCCATAGCGGTCACTACCGTATGATTCGGTACGTTTACGATAAATGCCAGCTCGTCTACAATCACAAGCGAATCTCTAATACCCTTTTGTCCGGCCTTTGCTGCTGCGTCACTTAAGCGTTCCATCTGTCCCGCCGTCAGTTGAATCCCTCTTTGCTCCAGCCTTACACTTGCATGCTTGGAGAATTTCAGCTCCGCATCAGCGCTTGTCTTGTTCTTCAGAATATCCTGAAATGACAATCCCTGATTCTGTTGCAAGTCCTGTACTTTTATTTGTTTGTGACCATTTTGATATTGCTCTTGTAACTGTAGGGCTGTTAAATAATTTGAATTCTGTATCATAACATCATCCCTCGTTACTTCCTTTTACTCACCTGCGTTTTCTCCGCCTTCCTCTTCACTATCCTTTGCATTCCTCAGTTCTGCCAGCTTGTCCGTGTATGCCTTCAAAACATCCTCTTTTTCTTTTGCCACGAATGTTTTTTGATATTCATTCATGTTGTCATACATTTCCTTGAGTTCTTCTACCTTTTCAGCATCACTCAATTCCAATGCATTGATATTCGGCAACTGATTCAGTTTTTCTACAAATTCGGTTGCAAGGTTATATGCCTCCATATATGCCGGATCGGTTACGGTATCCAAATCCTCCAATGAATACAAGGATTCATTAATGGATAAAAATGCTTTTCCGTTCTCGTATACTACATAATCCACTTTACCCTGAACATATTTGCTCTCTCCGCTGGTAGTGGTTGTTTTAACATACACTTCTTTGCCAACCAACTCACTGGCTCTCTGCAAATCCATGCTGGCTGACATACTCTGCATCTGCTCAACCTGCGAAAACTGTGCATACTGTGAAATATACTCTGTGTTAGAAGTCGGTTCCAACGGGTCCTGATACTTCATCTGTGCTACTAAAAGTTGCAAAAAAGCATCCTTATCCATTGAATTATTATTTGCTCCTGTCAATGAACTCTGCGAAGCACTTTCTACTATTTTGCCGTCTTCTACGCCTGCTATAAGACCCATTTCTTCACTCCTTTCCTTAAACCAGATAATCAACGGTATTGCCGTTAGCTTCCATCATTTCCGCCAACAACTGTTCCTCTGACTCCAATTCTTCCGTACCATCCAAATGAAGCAAATCAATTCGTCTGGTCCGATTCTTTTTTGTTTCTTCTTCTGATGCCTGATGTTCGTTACCCTTTTCCAGAGCACTTTCAAAAGCATGTGTCTGAACAGTAACTTCTATCGCTTCTACTTTGATATTCTGCTGTTCAAGCTGTTGCTGTAACTGAATCATCTGGCTTTCCAACACGCCCTTAACTGTTTCCGAAGCGGTTGTGAACTGTGCTGTCATAATACCTTCCTTTGCAGAAATCTTAATCTGCAGGGTACCTAATGTTTCCGGTTGTAATTGCATATCCAACTCCGTTGTCTCTGCCGTCAAATGAATATTCATATGGTCCATAATCTGTCTCATAATATTTTCTGTTTCCGCTGTAGCATACGATGTTGTCTGCATTCCTGAAGCCGACTGCACATTCTCGGTATTACCCGTCATCATTCGCGATTCGGTAAACGCATTGTTTTCTTGCATGGGATTCTGTCCATTATCGGAAGTTTCGCGTTTGTCCGCAGCTGTAACTTTCGTTTCTCCTGCTATCTGCGTCTCTGTCTCCACTTCAACTGTAATGGGCTTATCAACTTCATTCTTTTGTAAGTTCTGATATTCCTCTACCTGCTCGGTTATTAACGGAACATCCTCCTCTTTCACTTCCAATGTCTCCTGAAGGTCCTGCATAATATTAACAAATTCGTTTTCTATATTCTTTATCTGAGAATACAGACCCTCATCTGTCAATACAGCCGTCATGTCCTGCGCACCCACTGCCTGCAAAACCAATTCCTTTATGTTGTCCAACTGCAGTAAATCCAAATTACTCAGTTCAAGCTCCTGCAACAATTCATTCAGCTCACCCTCTGTAAGCTGAAGTTCCTGCATCAGCATATCCTTCACATTTGTAACCGCACTGTTCAACACCGCAATCATCTGTTCCAGCTCTTCCTCGGTAAACGATTCCTCATTTAACAGGTCATCATCTGTTTCCGCTTGCGCCTCATCGGTTTCATTAACAGTAGTACTCTTTTCATCCGTTTCTGCACGATTAATTTCCGCATTCACCTCATCATCCTTTGTTTCCTCTACCTGCGGTTTTTTCTGCATTTCTCCATCTTGCTCTGCATACGCAGTTTCTTCCACATCCTCGGAAACATTTTTCTGACTTTCAAAAATCTTACTAAAGTCACCCTTGGTTTCGGTTGTCTGCACCCGATTTGCACCATATACGGAACCTGTTGCAAATCCTTGTACATTTACAGGTGTACTCGTCATTGTCCATCCTCCTTTCTTTAGTTTTCAATGTGCATAATATATATCGACCGAAAGTCTGTATTTCTTAAGACTCCGGATCCATAATTTTTGTAAGCTTTGCGGCTATTTCCGGATCCATCTGTCCCATGATTTCACCACGCTGCTGTGAATTCATGGTCATCAGGATTTTAGCCACCAAATCCAAATTATCCGTCATGGATTCAAAGATTCCGGCCGCCTCCTTGGGCTTCATTTGCGTATAGGTTGCAGCATATTCTTTTACCTTTTCGCTTTCTTCCAGCTGCACTACTACCTGTCTGTACAAAAACTCTGCAGTGGTAGGGTCCATTTCCTCAAAGAATTTTTTATATTCTTCTGCTCCCGGACCTTTTTCCGAATAAACCACCTCTTCATAAAATTCTGTTTTGATACGCTGGAAATCAACCTGCATCTTTTCAAATTCCTGCAGCCTGAGCACTTCCGCCGTCAAATCATTAATCTGCTCTTCCTGAAATTTATTCGTACTGTAAGCCTTTTCCAGCTCTGCTTCCAAAAGCTTAATCTGGTCTACCGCATCTCCCAAATTGGAATATCCGCCATAAGCATCGGGATTATTTGTCTCCGTCAGATCAACTCCCGGCAGAATTTTATTCAACACCGGAACATCCTTTAATACCGGTGTTAAAACATTACTTCCGAAACCGCCTATGTCCAACTTGATAATAACAGCAATTACCGCCAACCACACAATTACAATGAATACCGTGGCAAAAAATGTAGCCCAGCCGCTGCCGCCGCCGTCCTCCAGCGCACTCTCACGCTTTGCAATTTCCTTTGCACGCTTTTTTGCTTCTTTTCTCTGCTGTTTTTGCTGTCTTTGAAGTTCTTTCTTTTCATCCTGTATCTGCTTTTTCTCAGATATGATCAGTGTCTGACCCGGTTTTTCTGTACCAGCCATTCCTAAACCTCCGCACTGCTGTTTTCAGCCATCTGTATTTTCTGACCATATTTATAACTGGTCAATTGATCGATTTCTTTGCTCTCCTGCTGTTTTTCTTCCTGCAAAAATTGCTCATAAGCCTTTTCCTTCAGGGTTTCCTGCACCTTGCGTTCCTGCATTACTTCCTGTAGCTTTTGTCTTGCTTTTTCCAAGATCTGAGCCGCTCTGAGCACACGCTTTTCCTGTTCCTTAATCATAGCGTCCGTCATGAGAATAGCCTCATTATTGGAGTTGATTTCCTGCAAATCCAGCTTGCCGCTTAAAAGCCTTTTTGCATTTTCCTCGTACTCCCTTTTACGGTTACGAAGTTCCTCCAACCGCTCTTCTTCCCTGTCCAATGCAAGCTTTGCCTGAGCGAAATCCTGCTTCGCCTGATTTTCCATCTTTAGCTTTATATCCAGAATACTCTGCATTTTATATCGAAATACAGCCACGAATTACACACCTTCAAACATTGTCATAAGTCTGTTGACACTGTCCTCAAACTCCACTTTTTCCTCTACATCCTGAAGCAGGAACTCATTTACCTTTTTATTCATACTGATAGCATAATCAACATCCGGATTACTGCCGCTTTTATAAGCTCCGATATTAATTAAATCCTCTGCTTCGTTATAGGTAGCCAATACATTTTTTAATTTTCCGGCTGCAGCCTTATGCTCTCTGGCTGCAACCTGGTTCATACATCTGGAAATACTTTGCAATACATCGATAGCCGGATAATGATTCTTATGTGCCAGACGCCTGGTCAGCATAATATGTCCATCCAGAATACTTCTGGCAGTATCCGTAATCGGCTCATTAAAATCATCACCATCTACCAATACCGTATACAAGCCGGTTATAGAACCTTTGGCAGCACGTCCGGCCCTTTCCAGCAGTCTGGGCATTTCAGAATACACACTTGGCGGATAGCCTCTGGTTACGGGAGGTTCTCCGCTGGACAAGCCAATCTCTCTTTGCGCCATGGAAAAACGTGTCAGTGAGTCCATCATCAGCAAAACATCCTTTCCCTGATCCCGGAAAAATTCAGCAATTGCCGTAGCGGTTTTGGCCGCTTTATTTCTTTCAAGTGCAGGTCTGTCCGAGGTTGCCACAACTACCACCGAACGCTTCATACCTTCTTCGCCAAGGTCACGCTCAATAAACTCTCTTACTTCTCTTCCTCGCTCACCAATCAAAGCAATAACATTTATATCTGCCTTTGTATTGCGGGCAAACATACCCATCAGAGTTGATTTTCCCACACCGGAACCCGCAAAGATACCGATTCGCTGTCCTTTTCCGACAGTAATCAGACCATCTACCGCTTTTACTCCAAGCGACAGCACTTCGTCAATAATCGCCCTGCTCATAGG
>JAZSII010000189.1:0-27478 GCA_045533725.1 Acetatifactor sp.
TGGTAGGTTTGATCGGTTCTGTATAATTTATGTTCCAATACGGCTTCCTTAGGGAAAATGCAGGGATACTCCTGACCTTCCACCATGTAATAAGCCACTTTGAACTTGCTATTCTTCCCCTGATCAATACGCACAAATGCAGCTTCTTTTCTTTCAGACGCCAGCATACATATAATACATCCCAAAAAAGCCAATGCAAACAAACCTGATACAATCCCCATCAATGCAATCAGGCCAAGTGCAATAATCTGCATACTGATATTTAGCACGAAACAAAGCACCACGACTATAATTAAAATAACTAGCACTTCCATCTAAATATTATCTCTTTCTGTTTTCTCCATTATAATTCATCCTTTCCGTATGTTCAAACAAAAGTTTCCTTTTCAAATTTACGTAATTTTTACAATTATCAGTATATTTTTCCTTTATTCAACTTCTCAAATGTGCTATAATATTGACGTTGAAAAATAAGAAAAAATTATAGAGAGGTTTTGATTTCATTGTTATCTATTCGTTCAAAATTCCGGGAAAAACTAAGCGAAACCGTCAAAGCAGTAGTACCCATTCTGGTCATAGTATTAATATTATGCTTTTCCATTGCTCCTATTCCGCCCAGTATTTTGGTGTGCTTCTTATTAGGTGCAACCTTGTTAATTGTGGGAATGTTGCTATTTAACGTAGGTGTAGAATTATCCATGACTCCCATCGGTGAGCGTGTGGGTTCCATTATGACCCGTTCCAAAAAAGTACTTATTGTGGTATTGGTCAGCTTTGCCATGGGATTTGCCATTACCATATCTGAACCGGACTTACAGGTATTGGCAGAGCAGGTACCATCTATTCCCAATTTGACACTGATTCTGGCCGTAGCTGCAGGTGTGGCTTCCTTTTTGGTACTAGCCATCCTGCGTATGCTCTTTTCCATACCGCTTGCCTATTTACTGGTATTCTTTTATGCAATTATTTTTGGACTGACTTTTTTTGTTCCGGGAGACTTTTTAGCAATTGCATTTGACTCCGGCGGTGTTACTACAGGTCCCATGACTGTTCCTTTTATTATGGCCTTTGGTATCGGTGTTTCCGCAATCCGAAGCGATAGACACGCAGCGGACGATAGTTTCGGTTTGGTTGCCATGTGTTCCATCGGTCCCATTCTTGCAGTACTTATTTTAGGTATGATTTTCAATCCGGGACAAACCGAACAGGTATCCGAATCCATTCCGGTAATCGATAATACCGTTGATTTATGGAAATTGTTCATGGTGGAATTCCCCACTTACATAAAGGAAATCGCCGTTTCCATTTTACCGATTATTGTGTTCTACGGTCTTGTTCAACTGATTTCCAGAGACGTAAACAAAAGAACACTTATCAAAATTGCTATTGGTATGACATACACATATATCGGTCTTGTACTGTTCTTAACAGGTGTAAACGTAGGTTTTATGCCGGCCGGTAATTACTTAGGACAGACTATTGCAGAACTCTCTTATGCGTGGATAATCATTCCCATCGGTATGATTATCGGTTATTTCATTGTATTAGCAGAACCTGCTGTATTCGTACTTACCAAACAAGTAGAAGAAATGACCTCCGGTGCCATATCAGCAAAGGCCTTAGGCTTAAGCTTATCCATCGGTGTTTCCGTTTCCGTGGGTTTGGCTATGACACGTGTATTAACCGGTATCTCCATTCTGTGGTTCTTAATACCCGGTTATGCCATCGCTTTAATATTAACTTTTTTTGTATCAAAGATTTTTACCGCTATCGCATTTGACTCCGGTGGTGTTGCTTCCGGTCCTATGACTGCTACTTTCCTGCTCCCCTTTGCAATGGGTGCATGCGAAGCACATGGGGGAAATATTATTACAGACGCCTTTGGTATCGTTGCCATGGTTGCCATGACCCCCCTTATTACCATTCAGATTATGGGGCTCATTGCCCGAATCAAAGAAAGCAAGCTCCACAAAGGTACTGTATATCAGGAAGTTCATACCGCATTGGATGCATACGGAGATATGGATATTATTGAACTGTAATTTTATTTATCGAATGAGTATGGCATAACATATCAGAAAGGAATGGTGATTACCATCGGAAATTTATATTTAATGACCACCATTGTTGACCGCAAGATTGTCAACAAATATATGGATCTTTACCGGGAAAATGGTTTGCAGGTTATGTATCTTACCCTTGGTTTTGGGACTGCTGCCAATGAGGTACTGGACTACTTAGGACTGGAATCCACGGAAAAGGCAGTTGCTTATTCCGTATTGGAAGAAGCCTCGTGGATAAATATCAAAAAGCAATTGGAGAAAAAACTAAAAATCGATGCCCCCGGTGGTGGAATTGCTTTTACCATTCCCCTTAGCAGTGTGGGTGGCAAGAAAACATTACAATTTTTATTAGAAAGTCAAGATTATCAGAAACAGGAGGAATCCACCTTGCAGAATACAGTTCACGAATTGATTGTTGTTATCGCAGAACAGGGATATACCGAGTTAATTATGGATGCAGCCCGTGGCGCAGGTGCTTACGGCGGAACCGTAATCCACGCCAAAGGAACCGGCATGGCAGCTGCAGATAAGTTCATGGGCGTTTCACTTGCGGCCGAAAAGGAAATCATATATATCGTTACCAAAACAGAGCAGAAAAACAGTATTATGCAGGCCATCATGAAAGATGCCGGCCTAAACAGTAAAGCAAAGGCCATTACCTTCTCCCTGCCGGTAACAGACACCGCAGGCTTAAGATTGTTGGAAGATTAAACTGCAAAGAATATTTTATCCGAAAAAGTCCGTACTATCGGACTTTTTCTTCGTTTTTGTATTTCTTTTTTTCTCATTATGGATTACAATATAAGTGCATCTGATAATCTTATTATGGAGATTTATTATGAAAAAAAGACAGCGAAATATTACCTATCTTGTTTCGATTGTTTTTCTACTCTGCATAGCATTTTGCGGTTGTGACAATGCGAATGTTTTCAACCCCGAAAACGTTCCCCTATCCCCCTCCGCAAACACAAATACAGAAGGTGACTCCTCAGTAAATACCGTTCCTTCTGTTTCCGGAACTCGAGACAATACCTCTAATGTTTTAGTTCCTGAGGCAAGCGGCATCACTGTCCATTCTACTGATACAGTGATTCTTGATGTTTCCAATTCCTGCGAAGGCTATATCATGGCAGAATACACCAGAACGAACAATGCAGTAAAATTGCAAATAAAAGCTCCCGATGACATTACATATACATACAATTTGCACGGCACCGGATATGAAGTATTTCCGCTTACAGCCGGCGACGGCTCCTATACCGTCGGAGTATATGAAAACATCTCCGGAACCAAGTACTCTCTTGCGCTTTCGGCTGATATCAATGTAACCATATCCAACACTTTCGGACCCTATTTATACCCTAATCAGTATGTGAACTTCACTGCCGATTCTCTTCCTGTTGCCCAGGGAGCACTCTTAGCCAAACCTGCCAACAGCGATTTGGAAGTAGTGGAACAGGTATATAATTACATTATTGAGAATTTTACATATGATTACGACAAAGCCAAAACCGTAGTTTCCGGATATTTACCGGTTGTTGATGAGGTATTTACTTCCCGGACCGGTATTTGTTTTGATTACGCCGCTGTTATGGCCACCATGTTAAGAAGCCAGACCATTCCCACCCGTCTGGAAGTAGGCTACGTAGGTGAGGAATATCATGCTTGGATTAGTGTGTACATTGAAGATATTGGCTGGATTAACGGAATTATCGAATTCGACGGAACCAACTGGAATCTTATGGATCCCACCTTTGCATCTACCAGTAAGACACCCAAGAAATTTATTGCCAAGGACAATAAATACCTGACAAAATATGTGTATTAGGAGATTATTATGTTTAAACCCAAGAACATGCTTTCCGAAGCAGAGCTTTCTGCTTTCTGCCAACAAATAGGAATGATTATAAAAGCAGGGTTTCCCATCTACTATGGTATTTTTCTGTTAAAAGAAGATGCTGCTGACGAAGAAACCAAAGCACTGCT
This sequence comes from Acetatifactor sp., assembly GCA_045533725.1. Classification (GTDB taxonomy): domain Bacteria; phylum Bacillota; class Clostridia; order Lachnospirales; family Lachnospiraceae; genus Acetatifactor. Next base: position 4,050 of record JAZSII010000189.1, read on the forward strand.
GACAGAAATTTATACCCCCATGGAAAAAGGTATGAGTTTCTACAAAGCCATTTCCTCCACAGATGCATTCCCCCCGTATATGCTGAAAATGATTCGTGTGGGCGAAGAAACCGGTCGTCTGGAAGAGGTTTTGGATTCTCTGTGCAAATACTACGAGCGTGAGAACGAAATACGTGCAGGTATTAAGCATGCTGTTACGTATCCTCTTATTATGTCTGCATTAATGTTAGTTGTAATCCTTGTAATTATTACAAAAGTGGTTCCTATTTTTGCTAATGTTTATGCTGAACTTGGCAGCACACTTACCGGAACAGCCAAGGCACTTATGAATATCAGTAATTTCCTGAATAAGTACCTTCTTTTGTTTGTAATTATATGCATATTACTGCTTGTCATTGCCTTCCTTATACTGAAAAGTCCCTGGGGAAAGCGTTTCTATCAAAACAAGGGGCTGGCTTTGGCACTTGCCCGAAGCCGTTTTGCCAACTGTATGTACCTGGCTCTTTCCAGTGGCTTAGACACCGATCAGGGCTTTGATCTGGCAGAGGACTTAATCGACAATCCATTCCTGAAAGCTCGTATTCAAAATTGTCGTAAATTAGTTAAGAGCGGCAAAGGATTTTCAGAAGCGCTTTTGGAAGCCGAGCTCTTTTCCAAGACTTACTCCAGCATGGTAACCATCGGTTACAAGACCAGTGCCATGGATGACGTTATGTTAAACATTTCAGATGCCTATGAAAAAGAGACTGATGAAAAGTTACACCATTTCATCTCCATCCTGGAACCAACCTTAATCATCATTTTGTCCTTCTTTATCGGACTTATATTAGTATCCTTTTTGCTACCGCTTCTCAGCATTATGTCAAGCATCGGATAATTCGGAGGTATTATGGCACTTTTCCATGTAAAGAAAGAAAAAAAAGCAAAAACTACATATCTCCCCATTGCATTGTTATTGCTGGCACTTACTTTCTTTGTGCTGTTTACCAATTCCTTTTCTCAGGCAAATCGCGAACATGAGAAAACCGTTCTTGAGGATGCACTGAATCGCAGCATCAGCCAATGCTATGCCTTGGAAGGGGCATATCCTTTCCGATTAAGTTATTTAGAAGAACATTATGGTCTCACCTATAACGAAGACCACTTTTATATCGATTATCAGTACATCGGAGACAATTTACGTCCCGATGTAACCATCATAGAAAGGGACTAAAGTATGTCAACCTTTACGGAACGTACCTCCAAAAAAATTGATATGGTTTTTGTAATGGCACTGCTGATCCTTTTTGCCGCCACTACATTCGCTCTGGTTTTAATCGGTGCCAAGCACTATCGGCAGGTTACAAATAATATGACCACAAACCACGACAATCGTACTGCCGCTTCCTACTTGACCGAAAAAATCCGGCAAAACGACTGTGAAGAAGCAATTGCCCTATGTACGATACAGGATACGCCTGCACTGTCCTTTTTAACTACGGAAGCAGATGTTTCCTACATAACGTATATCTATTTTTATGATGGTTATCTTCGCGAGCTGGTGGTAACGGAATCTTCCGTCTTCTCTCTCTCGAGCGGACAACCTATTGTTGCACTGGGGGACATTCATTTCTCCATGCAGAATGCTAATCTTATCCGTGCAGAAATAAACGACTTGCAGGGCAATACACAAACTATATATATCCCCCTTCACGCCCAAGCAGGAAAGGAGGATGCATGAGTTTTCGTCAACAAACCAAATCCGGTCTGTTTTTGCTGGAATTACTACTAAACTTATTATTGTTTTGTTTATTATGCGGATGTGCTCTTTTGTTTTTCATTAAATCACATCGCTTATCCGAAGATGCCACCATTCTTCATAATGCCGTACAGATTACTACCTCTTTGGCCGGCATTTATGAAACGAACGAGAATGGTTTGGACGTTATTGAACATCTTTATCCTCTGGCAACCACTCAGGGAAATAAAGTTACCATTTATTACGACCGTTTCTTTCACTCCTGTAGCACAGAAGAGGCACTTTATCACGTAGTCATCTCACCTACTCAGGACAAAGGCAACCATATCCATATCGAGTTCTATAATACCTGGAAAGAATTATACTACTCTATTACCTCTTGTTATTACACTCCGGAAACATTGAAGGAGGTGGTAACAAAATGACAAAGAAAAAAACACCTTTTTCCTTTTCCCATTTTGGTTTTTCCACCATATTATTATCCTTTGTAATGATTTGTGTGGTTACGTTTTCTGCATTAACGCTTATCACCGCCCACTCCGATTACCGTTTGAGTCAAAAAGTGGCAGAGAAAAACCAAAAATATTATCAGGCACAGGAACAGGCTTATTCCAAAATTAATACCATTGAACAACTACTGACTCAGACTTACTTAGATACCACCTGTAAAGAAGCCTATTATGCTCAGCTTGTCACGGAGCTGACCTACTATGGCACTTATCTCACCAACGAGCAGGAAGCGATTCTTTCCTTTTCGGAACCAATCGCAGAGGGTCGGTCTCTATGTATAAAGCTACGAATCAAATATCCGCAAAATGCTTCAGACACCTTTTTGGAAATCATCGAGTGGAAATCCGTATATATCCGCGAAATGCCGGAAGATACTTATATGAATCTGATTCAATAATTTAGGGAAATTATGTTGAAAGGACAGAAATTATGGACATTAAACAATTTTTAGCACAAGCAACCAGACAGGGAGCATCAGACATTTTTGTGATTGCCGGCCGCCCGGTTTCTTATCGTATGCACGGCAAAATTGTAGCTTTGGATGACAACAAACTTATGCCTGCGGATGCTTATGAACTTATCACGAGTTTATATTCTCTGGCAGAAAGAAACATTAGCGAATTTGAATCGGACGGAGACGATGACTTCTCCTTTGCCGTTCCCGGCATTTCCAGATTCCGTGTAAATACCTTCAGACAACGTAGCTCTTATGCTGCGGTAATTCGTGTTATTTCCTTTGATTTACCTCATCCGGAGGATTTAAACATTCCGGATGCTGTCATGGAACTGGCTAACGAAAATCACGGCATGGTGCTGGTAACAGGTCCTGCCGGAAGCGGAAAATCCACCACTTTGGCATGCCTGATTAATAAAATCAATCAGGAACAGGAAGCACATATTATTACTTTGGAGGACCCGCTGGAATACCTGCATCGTCATGAAAAGAGCATTGTTTCCCAGCGTGAAATCAGTACCGATACGGAAAGCTACCTGATTGCCTTGCGTGCTGCTCTTCGCCAGAGCCCCGATGTTATTCTTTTAGGTGAAATGCGTGATTATGAGACTATTAATACTGCAGTCACTGCGGCCGAAACAGGACATTTGCTCTTCTCCTCTTTGCACACCATTGGTGCCGCTAACACAATTGACCGAATTATTGACGTATTCCCGGCATCACAGCAACAGCAGATTTGTATTCAGCTGGCATCTATATTGAATGCTGTTGTCAGCCAAAAGCTTCTGCCGACTGTAGACGGTAAAGTGGTACCTGCATTTGAAATCATGGTACTGACACCGGCTATCCGAACCCTTATCCGTGAAAGAAAGGTCCACCAGATTGACGGCATCATTTATACCTCTTCTGCGGACAATATGGTAGCCATGGATACCAGCATCCTGAAATTGTACCGGGAAGGTGTCATCTCTAAAGAAACTGCCATTAATGAAGCCATGAACCCGGATATGATGATGAGACGAATTCATTTAAGCTAACTATATCAACAAGAAAAGGGCTGTTTTACAGCCCTTTTTTCTCGCCTATAACCTCTTCCATGAAGTTTATCCACTTTTCTTCAATAATATCACTCATATAGTCCTTGGCAATCAAGTAAGACTGCTCTTGGAACTTCTTCAAACGCTCCGGACGACTAAATAATTCTATAACTTTGTGAGCCATTTCCGTAGTCAGCCTGTCCACATACTCTTCGTTATCCCCCTGGCTATAATCATAATCAATCAGGTAACCGTTACGTCCCTCCTGAATGAACAAATCATTTCCATACTTTACATCCAAACCAATTACTGCGTTCCCCGAACTGACCGCCTCTAACAGGCTTATACCAAAGGTTTCCCACAAGGAAGCACTTATATATGCCTCATAGTGCATATAAATGTCCATAATGGAATCACAATGACCTTTTAGACAAATATACTCTTCTGCATGCTGTTTTATTATTTCCTGTTTCAGCGCCTCCTCACTCTCCGGGTCTCCTTTCCCATAAATATCCAAAGTAATATCCGGAAATAAGGCATGGGCTTTTGCCACACTCTGTACAATCCACTCCACGCGCTTTCTGGCCATAATTCTGGATGCCGTCACCAAAGAATACTTCTTTCTTTCCTCCCGGGGATAAATTAACTGCTCAATTCCGTTTACCGGAATTGCTACCACATTGGGAATCGCACAACCATATTGCTGAAGTCTTTGCAATAAATCCTCTTTCTGTGCCTCTGTTGAGACAATCATGGTATGTATATACTCCGAAAATCTAAACCAGTAATAATACTCAAAATTCAGGTATAAGAACTCCGTAGCCTCATTCCGTTCCGCATAATGTCCGGAGTGCAGAAACGTGATTATTTTTGCCTTATTTCCGTATTGGAACAGCGCTTGCACATAATCCAAATATGCCGGTCTGTCAATGAAAATAATATCCTCTTCCGTCAGATGGAGTCCTTGAATAAATTTACCTAAAAATTCCTCCAACGACAAATCCTCCCCATTGGAGAATAAATACCGTTGCTCCCCTGCAGCATTATAAATCATATCATATGCCACACTGCCATCTTCTCTTCGGAACGTTCTCTTAAAAACTACATTCTCTCCCCGTTCATTCACCGCATAATAATCCGTATATAGGAGTCTGTCTGTATAATATTCACAAATAGCCGGTTGGTCACCATAATAGAATTCTCTTTCCGTTATATGCGCATCCTCACCAAGCGATGCATTCCCACTTAGGAACAAATGGGCACTCATCATATCACCGGTTTCGATACCCATGTTTTTATACCGTTGTACATAACGTTCTGACGGCATATCTGTAAATACATATTTTACCGGCTGCGATAATCTCTTGAAGTACTTATATCTTCTTCCTTGGGCATAATCCACTCCATTGGGAACATATCCTACCAACAGACTAAATACATAAATAGCCATATGATTCCTCCTTTATTCCCAACAGTTCAGCCAATGCTTTAACCGTGTTCCATGCATTCCTCTTTTGTTTTTCTAAAAGCATCCGGTACTTTTCATTATCCTTTGTCAAAGCCCGCATTTCCACTATCATTCTTGCCAGCTCAGATTCCTCAAAATAGTATTCTTCTAATACATAACGCGGATTGTGCATACAACTCTTCTGTCCTAAAATCAACACACCTGCAACACTTGCCTCCGTCACTACATTATAAAGCTCTCTGGCATAATTGATATCCAGATAAAAACTTGCATTTTCCAACAATTCCCGTACCTGCATCTCTTCGATACACTCGTATACTTTAACATTTGGATACTTCTGCAAATTCATGATTTTTTCTGAAACCAAGGTATTGGCTGCTATATCAAAAGTAATTTCCGGAATATTTCCGATCAATTCTTCTATTCCCAACAGTTGATCCGTGGTGGTAACAACCAGTGCATGTTTATTATTCCGGCACCCCTCTCTACCTTCTCCCACAAAGGACAGTTTATACTCCTGTTTCTGTGATTCTGTATCCATTACAGATGTTTGCAAACTATTCACAATAAATAATGGGTATCTTCTTCCGTCCGGGCAAGATTCTCTATATTTTAAAACATCCTCTTGATTATTTAATATGACAACCACCTTGGCCGTTCCCGTCACATCTTGTTCCTGAATCTGTTTTACAACGGAAAGAGAATTTGTTAAAATCGTCTCTCCCTTATTGACTAATTCCTCCAGAACTGCTTTTCGCAAATCTTCTTGAGACGAATAATTTTGCTTCACAACTCCGCTCTCAAAAACACTCACATTCCTTCGCATCAGGTCACAGGATATTACTTCCTCACCTTTTGAGGTATAATAAGTCTTCAAGGTTTCTTTACCAGATGCATCCTTCCAGCTTCTGCAACACACAAAACCATATTTATTATAGTAATCCGTCTTGTATATATTACCATCTTTCGATAACCATTCAATCCGTCTTACCATTCGTTGATTATTTCTTTCTCCGGAATAGATAATACCCTTCTTGTGTCCCATATTATAAATATTGCCTACTCCGTCTTCTGCTCGGATCTGCCAAAACTGCGGCACCTCTACAAAACCATAATCCACTGCCTTTTCTGTATATACATCGGTATCCTGTTTCTGCACAACATGCTCATACAAAGAAACTGCCTTTTCCGGCAAGAAAAAGTCCTCTTTCTGAACAATAATCTTATACTCCGCATGGATAGCCTGCAGTGTTTTCTCTAATAATTGGCATTCTCTCGAATACTCATCATAAAAAATATACATACCAAAGCTCCGTATACTACAACAAAATTATAAATATCCGCCTTTATCAGCTCCCAGAATACAGGGAATCACAAAAAAGTCTTTATCACGTACCAAACCCATTTCTTCTAATCTTCGAATAGAACTTCCATTATCCGCTTCCGGCAAAACAAAAACTACAAATTCCTCCGTTTCTTTTTGCAGAGCACTCAATTCCTTACATAGCAAAATATCATTTGGTTCCTCTATTACCTCTGCCAGTACTCTGTAATCATTCTCCCTTATAGGCAACAGCTTATACATATTTTGCATGGCCTTGCTTTCCTGACCATAGAATACTCTCTTTATAGGCGATGCTGCTATTTTTGTCAATATACCTTCATACAAATCCATGCGCTGACGAGTTCTCTGCATCGCATATTCTAATATTTCATGGCACTTTTCCTTACCCCAGGGAGTACGCCCGATAATCTCGAAACATAACTGGTCCAATGCACATGTTGACTGTAACTGTAAAGCAGTTCCCACATAATGATACAACTTCTTTTCCAGTTTATACTCTTTATTCCAATGCACAAATTTAACTTGATAATTCCACGATTCATCTAATAATAGTGTTTTCCCTTTATAGAGAACATTCAGCGCATCCTGATCCAATAACATAGTCTCCGGCGTTCTTTCCAAATAGTCCAAAGACTGTTCGCATAAATTTCCATTGTTTCTGATGAAGTCCAAATTCATGGACAGAACTCCTGCATTAAAATATTCTTTTGCGTCCACTTCACCCTTCCTTACCGGTATAGGTCTTCCCATTCCGCGAAACGTTTCCATATCCGGAACAGCCGCTAATGCATAATTCTGAATATCCATATCCCACAATTCTTTTATATCTCTATTTACCACAATATCTGCATCTAAATAGAGAATTTTAGATAATTCAGGAACATAATCCGGTAGCACCAGACGAAACATGGTTCCAACCGTAAAATATCCAGCTCTTACAGAAATGCCTGCAAACACACTATCATCAAGATAATAAAATTGTATTTTATGTCCTGCACTCCGTGCTACTTTTTCCAGCCTTTCACGATTATCCTCTCGTAATGTCTTATCGTGTATAATGTGAAAACACAGAGAAGCATTTGTAGTCTCTATAATAGATTGCATGGTTGCGCCAACCCATACACTATAGTTTCCGGTTTTATCATAAAGTCCAAACCCTATATGAATGAAGTCTTCATCAGACTCCACTTCCGGAACAGCCTGCTCCTGCTTTGCTTCATAAACCGCCGCAATAGCATCCATTAATACCTTCTTTTTGTAGAATCCGCTCTTGCACAGCTTATCGTAACCGGATATTTCCTTCTTTAGTGTCGAATCAGCCTTAACGAGCGATGCACAGATTACATTCTCTATTCCTGCGGCTTTTAAGGCATTCCTATCCCCTTTGTTTGTGAAAATAACAACATCAGAACACTTTAATAAATCACTGTAGAAAGCTTTCTTCTCTGCGTCCATTCCCACAAAATCAAACCAGTCAGAGTGTAACAAAATAATGGTTTTTACTCCCGGATAAGCCCTCATCTTGCCCATAAGCATATTTTCATATTCCAGCCCATTTCTTGTAGGCAATTGCATAATCACAATATCATCCTGCTCCAATGAAGCAATAATACCATCCAAGCGTCTGGATAACTCACTTCTGCTATCAGATTCCACCGGATATGAAAAAATACCCATTTCATAAAAACCAAGTTCCCGTCCGGCTTGGGCATAGTCGTGCTGTAGCTTCACTAATTCATCATTTTGATTAAAATTATATAGATTTGTGATATGTATTTTCATGAAGTTCCTCCCCACCATCATTTACCATAATTAAAGATTCTGATATGCTTCCTGACCTTCCAGCATCGCTGCCTGATGTTGCATTTCAAGATGCCTCTGCATTAAATCCTTATCTAACAGAATCATTTGAAGCTCTGAAATCATCTTATCCACATCATCCATTTTGTAAATATGTTCCTCCGCCACAAAGGCTGCGTTATGCATGGTTTCCTTAAATGCAAAAATCAGATGATTGTGTAAGAATGCAGTCTTAACAGCATCCAAAATTTCTCCCTGATGATTGATATCCAAATAGATATCACACTTCATAAAGAGTTCATCTGCTATGCTTGTCTTTACACCCGGATACAGGGATACATTGGCATAAGACTCCATGCTCATTAACTTAGACGACATCTCTGTAATAGCCGCAATATGGAAATGCAACTGTGGTAATGCCTCCACCAGCTTCCGGCAATGTGCTATCTGGTCGGAGTTGGTACAAATGAAGACCTCCGGCTTGTATTCACATTCCTTTTTAAAAGGATAGATATATCCCAAACTATGTACCATATCCCCGGAAGCTCCCAGTTCAAGTAATTTTGTACAAGCATCCTTCTTTAATACCTTGATTTCACAGGTACGTGTGGACTCTCCGTCCAAAATCATCTGCATATTGCCGGGAATATCGGGTCTCACCGGCTCCTGCCAAAACAGGATATCCTTCTTCATCTCAGCCGGCATTCTCTGGGATACAAAGAATGGTATGGACAGGGTATTAAAGAAAATACGTTTCTGTGCAAAGCCGGTCTTATTCATGAAATAGCATACAAACTCTGTGATATTTTTAAAGAATCTTACCGTATCTCCATCGTTTAAAATAATATCGTTCGTAACGAAATTCTCGGTAATCACTTCCCTGCCTTCTGCAGAAAAATACGCACGGTTAACCTTCTGCCCCTTCGCATTGAATACCGTTCTGGCATACAATGCACCATATTTATTATAGTGGTCACTGGAACGTACAACACCCTTCTCATCCAACCAGTCCACAATTTTTACCAATCTCTTGTGAGTGGGTGCCACATAAAAAATACGGGCACGTTCTTTATTCAAATTATGTACTTTACCGCTGGTATTGTTTGCACTGATTTCCCAATATTCCGGCACAGTTATCTGATTAAAATAGCGTGCTTTTCCGGGATTATTGGTACTATTTTTAAAATCTCCCAAAAAATATCCAAACACGGACATAACATCATCCGGCAAAAATCCGTCATCCCGGATAACGGCCACCGGATAATCTTTTCCGGCCAATTTAAATGATGTGTGCAGATTCTGACTGTCCTCCTGATAATCATCAAAGAGCAAAACTACATCGCCTGTCCCAACAATATTGCCCATTTTTTCTGCACCTCCTTCGTTAAAAATCCTTCTGCTTTATGATAGGAATGCTCATGGAAGCTTTCCAAATCCACATCCTTAAACAATTTCACAATTGCTTCTGCCATCTTTTCGATACGTTCTTTCTTGTCCATCTTATCATGTACGGGGATCTTGTAACCATTCTGTCCATCATCAATAAAGGTCTGGTTACCGTATCGCACATCGAAACCGATAATAGGAAGTCCTCCGCCCACTGCTTCCATCAGTGTTAATCCGAAGCCTTCACTGGTAGAACCGGCTACATAGACCTCATAATTCTGATAAACTTCCTCCAGATTCTGCTGTCCGCACAGCTTCACACAGTCTGTAAGCTGGTATTTCTCAATAATCTTCTTAATTTCTTCCTCTTCCTTGCCTTTTCCGTAAATATCCAAAGTAAGCTGGGGAATGGTTTCTCTGGCTTTGGCAACTGCCTCTACCACCCAATCCACATGCTTCTCAGACGCCAGACGTGACGCCGTAATCAGGGAATAGGGTTTTCTGCCTGCGGCAGGATATTTTAATTCTTTAAGGCTTCCTACCGGAATGGTAACCACATTAGGGGTTACACCCAGGTACTTTTTGAACTGCTCTTTTACCAGCTTATTCTGGCTGTCTGTAGATGCAATATAAAAATCAATGTGTTTATGCTGTGCAAATAAATACTCGTAGTAATTGTTCCAAAGGATATACTCCTCATTGGTAGAGCCTTCACTGAAATGGTCTGCATGAATCACACTGCAAATCCTTGCAGGGCCGGCATTCTTCATAATAGCCGGGCCAATATCCGTACTTCTATCAATAATAACCACATCATCCTCTGTCAGATTTAGGGTGGATACCATATAGCCTACCAGCTCCTCTTTGGAACAGAATATCTGGTCCGGAAACTGGTACATGACCTCTTTATCATCAATAATTTCTTCATAAGCTACAGAACCATCCTCATTAAAGTATCTGCGCTGGTATAAATGTGCCTGATTATCCAAAGGTGCATAATACTCAGAATAAATACGGCAATAGGTAAAATAATCCTTTCGAATCAACTTGCCGGAAGACACCATTTCTACTCTGTGTACACGGTCGCTGGTTTCATCCACCATATAGATGGTATAAAAATTGTTGGAGCCTTCAAATATATACTTCGCTATCTTACCGTCTCTGGAAAAGGTAAAGCTTCTGCCTCCCAAGGTTGCTTCCAAATCCTTTAAAGTATAGCTTACCGGTGCTATCTTACAATCCGTAAAATATGTATAAAGCCAAATAACCTCTTCATCCAGCAATCCTATATTTTCCGTCATATGCTGAATATTATCTCTGGGAAACATATCTGTGAAAACAAACTTTGCCTCCACTCCGATATTACGAAACATTCTGGCACGGTACAGCTGTGCATATTCCACACCGCTACTTGCCCATCCAATTCCTAAATTAAAATTATAAACCATACATCCTCCTATGGAAGCAGAATACTCAACTGTCCTTCTGCATCTAAATAAACATTACTAAGCAAAACATTTCTGATTGTATCTTGTAAAATGGTTTGTTCCATTTTACCAAAGGATTCCAGGGCATCTTTTTGATATTCATATACCGGCTTACGTTGTGCGGAAGAACGTCCTGCCACAGCCGATTGAAGTTGCTGCAAGTAATCCACTTCCTCGACCCATGCGTTGTCAATAGCCTGCAAGGTGGCCACCCGCAGAAAATCACTCAACAGTTCTTCACTTCCAAGCTTCTCTTCCTGCTCTTCCAAGCCTTCTCTTACCCGGTTCAATAAATACTCCATAATCGCCTTTTTATCGGACATATCAATCTCCTGATAAATATCATCCAATCGATAGGAAATATTATCCAAAATATATCTTGTAAGTGTTGACTTCTCTAGATTCTTTTCTCTTTTCAAAAAATGTTCTATATTTCCTTGGGCAATTTCAACAATCCGTTCCTTGTCCAACAAATCTTCTCCGTCCATCAGGCTGTCTCTGGTAGCATAGACCAATTCCCTCTGACGCTGCATGACCTTGTCGTAGTCCATGGCCTGTTTTCGGGAAGAAACCGCAAATTCTTCACCGGTTCTTTGAGAAGCATTTATGACACTTCTTAATCTGCGTTTGGAAATATGTCTAGTCCCATCCTCGTATTTTTCAGTGTTGATTTTGCCGTATTTTTTAACAATTTCATCCTGCAAGGATACAAAAAAACGACTAAAGCCCGGATCTCCTTGTCTGCCGGAACGACCTCTTGCCTGTCTTTCCTGCCGGATATTTGCCATTCTGCCGATACCGATGACAGCCAGACCGCCCAGCTCTTTTACGCCTTCTCCAAGCTGAATATCCGTACCTCGTCCGGCCATAGCGGTAGCCACTGTTACAGCATGCATCTGTCCGGCTTCTTTAATAATTTCCGCCTCCCAGAAGGCATTATTAGCATTTAACACATTATGTGGTATTTTACCATTTATCAGAAGCTTCGATACCATCTCCGTTTCTCCAATGGTTGAAACCACCACTAATACCGGCTGACCACTTTTATGTATATCTACAATATGCTTATACGCTGTAGAAAACTGCTTCTCCACATCCTTATAATACAAATCCTTCGAATCCTTACGCATAAGCGGACGATTGGGTGGGATAACAATTACCTTTAAGCCATATACCTCTTGCAGCTCCTCCGCCGCATCCGATAGGGTTCCGCTCATACCGGACATTTTGGGAAACATCAAGAACAGATTCTGGTAAGTGATTGCCGCAACGGAGCGGTTTTCCTGGGATAATTCCAACTTCTCCTTAACCTCCAAAGCCTGATGCTGTCCACCTCTGAGTTTTACTCCCGGCATCATACGCCCGGAACCATTATCCAAAAGCTGTAGTTCCCGGTCTTTGGAAACCACATAGTCCTTCTCCGATTCGAAGAGCACATGGGCCCGTAATGCCAAAGTCACATGCCGATTTATCTCAAAATACTCTTCTCCGTAAAAATTCTCTATCTGGAAAAAACGCTCTGTATAGGCGATTCCTTCCTCTGTAAACCAGACCTTTTGGTCCTCCTTTTCATAATCACGCCCTTCTACAAGCGTTGTTACAAAAAAGTCTGCCAGTTCATACAAATTGGACTGTACTCTTGGTGACCCGGAAATAACCAGTGGCATCTGAGATGCATCCAATAACACCGAATCCGCTTCGTCGATAATCACATAGTACAATTCTCTCATAAAGCGGTCTTCTGCCGAGGTTACCAGATTATTAAGCAAATAATCAAATCCAAAGGCTCCATGGGTGGTATATACGATATCCGAAGCATAAATTGCCCTCTTCTCATCATTGGTAAATTGTTCATCGGATTTCTCTTTTGCACCGGTTCCTACTGTCAGTCCCATGAAACGATACACCTGTCCCATTTCCTCCGCATCTCGGATGGCCAGATATTCATTGGTAGTAAGAAGCAATGTACTCTTTCCTGTCAGGGCATTCAAATACAACGGCATGGTCGCCATGAGTGTTTTACCTTCCCCGGTATTCATCTCTATCAAATTGCCCTCGTGCACGGCGATTCCGCCCATGATTTGCACATCATAAGGATATTTACCCAAAATACGGTAATCAGCCTCACAAACAACCGCAAAAGCCTCAGGAAGGATATCATCCAAGGTTTCACCCCCTGCCAAACGTGTTTTAAACTCTGCCGTTTTTGCAGCTAAAGCTTCACTGGACAAGGCACTCATTTCATTCTTATGAACCTTTACCTTACTCAATATTCTGTTTAGTCTTTTTATCTCTTTACGTCGGCTCATCTAATACTTCCTGAATTACAATTGAATGAAAACGAAAACTACTGACTCCGCTATTAATAAGTTGCAATTTATAGCTGTAGGTTTTAATGGGACACCGAAAGCACGTCTCTTTATCTCTAAGCGCCAGAATACCTGCTTCCACTCCATATCTGTCATAAAATACCAATTGTGCTAACAGACACTCATTTTCCGGAATATCGATATTTAAGGTAATCTGATATTCTCCCTCACCGTCAATAATAGGCAGTGTGGGTTCTATTTTCTGTGCCTGATAATTGGTCATGGAATACCACTGCTTAATAACCGTTCCCGGCGGCATCAATAAGTTAGTAAATTCCACATCATCTTTTTTATAAAAACTGATTTTGGAGCCAAACAAATAGGTATCCGATGCATACTCGCTCCAATATACCGTCCACTTTTCACCTAACATAATCTATCCTCTGTCAAAATCTTCAAACAAAATCTTCTGGTACTGGTATTTAAACCAGTTTACAATTTCTCCTGTGGCATCATTATGCCGCCCGTGAATACCTTTGCCATAAATCTGCACACCGGAGGTTTTCAAATGAGAAAGCAAATCTCTGTATGCGGTCATATCATAATCATCTTCTATCATATAAGACACAATCAATTTGGTTTTACCCAAATCTGCATTCTCAAATTTATCCCAAAACTTTTGATTAATACGATGAATGGCTTCTTCATCCATGCCTTCCCCAATGTAATTTAATACATCCAAGGATGTAGGGAAACCGCCCGGTCTATGTATTCTCTCATTCTGTGCCACATTACCGATATTAATCAAAGGTTTGCCCACGATTACCGCATCCGGTCGGATGTCACAACCATAATATAAGGCCCCGAAGCTTCCCATGGAAAGTCCGGACATAATCACATCATTACTTGAAAAGCCAAGTTCATCCATACATTGTATAATAATCTCACTAAAGGCCGCTTCGTACTCCTCATCCCCCATATAAAAACATCCACCGGTCAATCTCGGCTCTGCGATCAGTAGGAACGGAGTTCCCATGGCACGCATCATATAATAGCCTTCAAAACCTTCCATGGTTTTGTATCCCGAAAAATAAATATTCAACGGTGGCTTTCTGTCGCCCGGGTCAAAATAATAGAAGATTTCTTCTCGCTTATTGGTTACATAACGTTCGCCACCGGGCAAAAACGTACCATGCCCGCGTCTGGAATACCTGTCGTGAAGGGCTGTAATCTTCAACTTTCCCTGTCCCTTTGCAAGCAGAGAAACAAAGACCGGTCCTGTGGGCAGTTGATTATCTGCCACAACAATATCCTTTAAATCATCTTCCGAGAAATGCCACTTCTGCTGCACCTCAGATACGCTACCACCACGAAATTGCGTGATTTCCAAGGCAATCTCTATGGTAGCATCCTTCTCATATTCCAGCCAGAAATCAATGGCCTGTCCCTGAAAAACAGGAATAGTATTCCGCCAATATGCAATTTGACTAAGACTATCGCCGTATTCTCCTTCCACCGTCACACCATAATGACCGTTCCACTCAATATTCCCCTGAAATCCCTGGGCTATAGCCAAATTATTAAAATTATATTTTTCTCCATAAGGCTTGGAGAAATAATTACGTACCTGATGTAACAGAAAATCCGGGATTTCAGACAGTTGAATACGCTTTCCCTTTTTGCAGGCATAATATTCCTTCATCCCCGCGTTCATAAATACTCCCGCAGTTACAAACAAGGTATGTGCCTTGGTCGCCTTTTGCAAAAAAGGAATCTCTTCGTCGTAAAGACCTCTGTCAATAAAGACCAAATCATAGGGGGTTTTGGGCGCACTGATTACCCGCTCCACATGACTCCACTTTACGCCTGCATCAAGCGGGTACAGTATACTCCAATCTTTGCTTCCCAGCTGTAAAACCCTAATCATTTCCGACAAAATCAATAACCTCTTTCCATTTCTCTATCAGGACATTGGTAGTGTACATTTTACCAATGTCATACGCATGAACCATGGCCTCATTCCAATTAGTGAGACCCTCTAAATAGTACTCCAACACGTTGGGAAGTGCACTAATATCTCTCAGCACACGGCCATTTTCACCATCTATTACAAATTCTGACTCCACAAATACCACCTGTGGTATTCCTACGCTGATACCTGCTATTCGCAAATATATTTCCGTATTCTTGCGTAAATCTACCACAATTCGCTGCTCCCTCATACATTTGCTTACAGCCAGTTCATCTACACACTGCTCTACCACATATTTAACGGGTATGGGCACCTCCATATCCAACCGGTTTTCCATCATATCTTCCGGCTCATCTTCAGCAGCCCAACCCGCTTCCAAGCCGGCTTGACGCAAATAGTTTCTGGTCTTTTCCAGCAAAATGTTCTTTCGATTGTAGCCTGCCAATCTGGTAAACAAATGCACTCTGGCATTTTCATTTTGTAGCAGGTAAAGGCCCAGCGTTTGTACCAATGCACAAAAACGTTCTTCCTCCAAACCATCCACCGGTACCATAATTTTCTGTACATTTAACTGCTGACTGATACCAAAATCCACACGGGAGTCAAAAGGAGTAATGCTCATCATCTTATTCTCAGGAACTCCCACATTGCTTTTTATCTGCTTAAAGGTATCCCCTGAATCCGCAATAATATAATCTGCTTCCTCTATCATCTGTACATCTTCCGGATGCTTGACAGTATCGTATCTTTTTCCGTAAAAAGATAATATCTTCTTGCGATTTTGTAGCACTCTTTTCACTACATCCGTATGCAACTCATGCATTGCCACGCAGAACATGTCCTGTGCATCCGTCAACTCCAGATAAGCTGTCAGAACCTCTTCAATAACCGCTGACATATTAGCGTAACTCTCTTTTGCAAAGATCCTTACGTGGTCTTCCCCCCCATACTCCAATAAATAGGTGTTACTTTTGGGATTAACCTCCACATGCCCGTCCTTCTTATATTCACGGATTTTCCATATCCCCTTATCCGTCAGATAATCCTGATATAAAGGCCCTTGGCTGTCATATACAATGGAGCCTGACAAAAACCCTCTGTCATCATATATATTTCTGCGGGCCAGCTTTTCGCCCTGAAAAATATCCACCTGAATAGGGTTTCCATCCTCTGCGAACTCCACCTGTGCATATTTTTTGCCATGTAATAACGCAATCATGGCAAAGGGAGAATAAATAAACTCAATATGCTCCGGCCAGTTCAGATTATGAATGGAAAACATCCTCACCTTTTTACGCTTTACTTCCTGTATTGCATCAAAGCAGGACCAATAAGGAGCACGAAAAACACTCTGTCGGTGCAGGAAATGCCTGAAATTAGGTGCGTAACTGAGCAACATGATTTGAAATGGATTTACCTTGCTTCTATGAAATAATTGTATATGCTTCACCGCATCATCAAACTCCGTATGGGTACGCTTCGCATACCAATACTGCTCGTTTTCCCGCCAATTATTCTGTTGATACCATGCCGGAATAAAATATAGCATTTCTCCTCCTAAATAAAGGGCTTATATGCCTCTAAATCTCTCACTGCATCTACTTCTCTGAATATGTTGCAGAATACACCCGTCATCATCATAACTGATGATGGCAAAGTTACAAAAGCGCCATCCAGTCTACCCTGCATTTGTAATATCATGGGACCGCACACGCAAATACTCATTACGGTGGCACTAAAGAAACTCATGCGATTAATTACCTTTGACAAGTATTTCTTCGTTTCTTTTCCTGCATGCAGGTCGCATATGCTGTCTCCGCTTTTCAAGAACTGGTCCGTCATTTCCTTAGGATTAATCATGACTCTGGAAAAACCGATGGTCAGTATATATACACAGCAAATGTATACTACGATTCCCAAAGGCTTCGTGATAATCATATTTTCATTGGCATACATAATATAAGGGTTGGTAGGAAACCACCAGTATAACCAGGTAACAAACAACTGTGGTAACATAAAAAACGCTGTAGCAAACATGATGGGCATAATCCCAATGGGATTTAATTTGATTGCAAGATAATTCTTGTCTGCATAAATGTTATGTATAGAAATCCTTTGTACCGGAATACGTTTCTCCGTATTTTCCAACACAATCATAATGACAATAACAATTACTGAAATAACTAAGGGCAACACCAGATACTGCTTATCATGACCTCTTAAGGTCAAAAGAATACCATCCAGAATATTCAACGAAATAATGGAAGATTGTCCGCCGATTCCATACTTCTGGTTTCTTGCAATTATATATTGAATGAAAAACACACCCGCAATCATTTCCAATACCGCTACAATCATAGCCACAAAAAGCCAATTGCCGGTTACCCGGAAATGTAAATCATTGACTCTGGTTACTGCCATTAACAATGCCATAAGAAAGGTTAATGCCATGACCATCTGATTTCTTTTCTTGGGAGATACTTTACTCTTGTTTTCTGTTTTTTGAAATGCTGTTATGATTTGTATCAAAATGGAAGATATCATATAGGGCGAAATACCCAGTGCAAAAATAGAACATTGATTAATATCACCACTGATCGTCTGCTTTAACAAAGAATCTGCATCCAATGTTTCCTGCAAATATGCAGATACATCAATCATGTACAAGGGAATACCCTTCCCCAGCAGATACATCATCATAATCAAAAATGTAAATAGTATTTTGCTCCGTAATAAGGAGCCAGTTTTCTTTGTTCGCACAAGAATTACTCCTCGTCTCAAAAAATAAAGGTTAGCAACCACCGGTTAAGGTGGTCGCTAACCTCAGTTTAACACTGTACAGACTTCACTGTCTACCGATTTCTACTGCTTGTCAGTATTCTTCGCTTTTGCTTTTTTCTTGTGATTGTCGTGAACTTTCTTGCCGGTAACAGCTGATGCTACTGCTATAATCCACCACCACCATTTCTTAAGGATACCATCGGGTCCTGAAGCAGATCCATCGTCATCCATTCCGCCGGCTAAAGGCGTTTCTTCGTCTTCGATATTTACTTCGGCAACATCCTCGTCCTCATCCATAACTCCAAGAGGAACATCTTCATCTTCGATATCTACGACATCTTCACCTATATCGGCTGTCAGCTCGCTTGCTGCTGCACTTTCTGATGCGCTCGCCGAAGCACTTTCTGATTCGCTGGTTGACAGGCTTGCTGACAATGACATTTCTTCACTTGCCGCCAGACTTGCCTCTTCGCTTGCATTCAAGGATGCTTCCTCGCTTGCCGCCATGGATGCTGCCATGCTTGCTTCCATACTAGCTGCCATAGAAGCGTCGGTGCTTGCTACTAAGCTTGCTTCGGTTGAAGTTGCTGTGCTTGCCTCTGCACTTGCTGTCAGGCTTGCCGCTGTGTTATCACCTGCATTTGCCGCACCTTCACTTGCCGCAGTTGATGCTGCTATACTTGCTGCCAAGCTTGCCTCGGTTGAAGCTGCGATGCTTGCCTCTGCACTTGCTGCCAGGCTTG
This sequence comes from Acetatifactor sp., assembly GCA_045533725.1. GTDB lineage: Bacteria > Bacillota > Clostridia > Lachnospirales > Lachnospiraceae > Acetatifactor. The sequence continues at coordinate 23,080 of JAZSII010000189.1, forward strand.
CGCTGGTTGAAGCTGCGATGCTTGCCTCTGCACTTGCTGCCAGGCTTGCGCTGGTTGATGCTGCGATGCTTGCTTCGGTACTTGCTGTTAAGCTTGCTTCGGTTGAAGCTGCGATGCTTGCTGCTGTGCTTGCCTCAGTACTTGCTACGGTGCTTGCGCTGAGTGATGTACTTGTGCTCTCTTCGGTTGATACTGCCACGCTTTCACTCTGGCTTACACTGGTTGATGCACTGATACTTTCAGCAACACTTAATGATATTCTAATGCTTTCGCTATTTGCTATACTAATGCTTTCTGCAATGCTTGCACTGATTGATTCACTGGTGCTTGAAACTTCGGAAATGCTGCTTGCTTCGCTTGCGCTTTCAGCTAACTTGCCTTCCTCGTTCTCGCTATTCTGTACTACAGTGCTTAAACTTTCCTTTGCTTCGCTCGCTGCTGTTTCACTTGTTTTCTCCTCAGTGCTTTGGCTGGTGTTTGCACTTTCAACTGCTGCATTACTCTTAAGAACGGCCGTACTTGCATATTCAGAAAGACTGGTGTCATTACTCTGACTCAAAGAATTAGCTTCTTTCAAACTTTCCGACAAACGTTCCTTTACATCTTCACTTGTTTGTTCTGTCTTCTTCAGACTCTCACTATGTGATGTTGAGTTAGCCTTACTATTAGCCTCCGCTGCAGATTCACTTTCCTTCGCATTCTTTGTTGCTTCAGATAACTCCGTACTAGCAGTCTCGCTAGCATTCACTGCCGTCTTACTGTTTATTTCACTATTGCTTACAGCCTGCTCACTATCTCTCTTATATTCACTTGCCGTTGTTGACAACTGAAGACTTGCTGTTTCACTTTCGGAAATTGCTGCTTTTTCATTGGAAATACTATTCGCTGTAGCAATACTTGCACTTTCTGATGCAGCCTCTTTCAATGAACCCATCTGACTAACAAGAGTACTAATCTTATCACTCATTGCCGTACTTGCCGTTTCGCTCTTTGCCATTTCTGAAGCAGTGGAAGCAGATGCCTTTGATAAGCTCTCAATAACAGAATTATAATTTTGTGCTGCTTCGCTTTGATTTGTCTCTGCGGAGGTCAATTCGCTTCTCTTATCGCCATAAGCATCAGCACGGTCAATAAAGTCTGCTTCATCAAAGTATTCCGTACCTTTATTAACGAATGTGGGTTTACCACCCCAATTGGATTTCACTGTTTTTTTCAATACCATAATATGGTCAATCTTATTCGCATTCTCGTGGTCGGCTACTAACTGCCAGCGGCCCTTTTCAGTGCTGAGTACTTCGCTATTTGCATCTACGTTACGATAATCAAAATAAGCCACCTGTTGCTTACCCTTCTCATCGATATAAGTCACCTTAACATAATTATTTTGTGTATCTGACGTACTAACCCATTCATCGTACTTAATAATCTTATTTACATTACCATCCTGATGGAAAGAGTATTGAATCAACAAATTAGCCAACTCATCTGCCGCTTTCCAATATGCCTCTCCCACTTCTCCATTGGAGGTTCGTTTTGCTTTTTCTTTTTCCTCTAATACCTTTGCCTGCTGTGCCTTGATTTGTACAATTAGTGCCTCTAAGGTTTCATCCTGCTCAAAGTTTTCAGATGTAGCCTTATAGACACTGTCTGCCGCATTCATCACTTCGTTAACAGAATCATACAAACTATCCGCAATATCTGTACTTTCCGCTAATGACTCAGAAACTGAAATAGCTACAGATGCCAGTTCTGCCTTCTGTGTTGACAAACTCGTTTCCATTGCTGTCAATGAAGTACTTGTCACTATAGATAATGACGTTACAAGGCTTGCACTTTCAGCATTCTTGGTACTGGTTGCAACCGATTCTGCAATGTCTGCCACTTCGCTCTGCGCCAGTGCTCCCGAATGAACAACCGATAAGGAATTTGCTATACTTAAGCTCTCTCTTGCTGCAATAGACAAACTTTCAGATGTAGACTTAGCCTGTGACTCACTAAGATATATATTGGTAGAAATCGTTGCAGATTCCTGTTCTGTTAAGTTATTGCTCTTCGTTGCATTTGTACTATTAACCAATGAAAGAGACTCTACCGTTGAAACAAATTCACTCGCTGACAAGATATTGGATGCTGACTGAGACAGTACTGTCGAATAACTCGTCGATAAATTTTCTTCTTCAGTAGAAATTGTTTCTTTAACTACCGAATCACTCTCTAATGCTACTTTTGAGTTAGACTCTGAATTTGCTACTGCAGTGGAAAGGCTTGCGTTTGCCGCACTTTCACTTACGGTTGACTGGCTCTCCACGGTTGACTGCTTTAAGGATGCTTCCTCTGCAGCTTCTACAGATGTTGATGTAGCCACCGACGTACTATCACTTGCCTCCGTACTAGCCGTTGCAGACTTCTCTTCCACTGCCGCTTCGCTTTCTCTTACCATTGCTGATAAAGATGAGGAAAGTGATGCTGAATCTACAATGGAATCACTCTGTGAGTCCGATGTAGAATTAACATTTGATATGGACTGAACTACAGAATCACTGTCCACTACAGATTCTTCGTTGGAATCTGACAGGGATTCTACAACTGCATGTGATGCCGAAGCCGATTCCTCGTAATCGGAATCTACCATTTCGGATACTTCATCCAATTCAGCCGCATAAACGACATCGCCTTCGCCAAAAGCACTCGCACCGCCAAATGCAACACCCACGCCGGCAACGCCCTTTAAAATTGCATTAATCTTGGAATTTCCTTCTTTCTTCATTTGCTCTTCCTCTTTCCTAATGATTTTCTCTCTATGATGCAACAATCAAATTGTCTGGTACCAAAGTCACTTTTCATCCACCTTTTATCGTATCACTCTACCATGTTGAAGTCAAGGTGTGATTCGACTTTTTTCATCCTTTTCGATTTTCACTAAATCACTAACGTACCACGATTGTAAGTTACCATAAAAATATTCTTCCAACAAGTAGGTTTACGTGAGATGTCACAATTTCGACGTGAAATGTAATTATTCTACAAAAATAAGGTGTAGGGTCACTCGAAACGAACTCAAGACCTTACACCTTTACTCTTCCTCATTATTTATTTACGCAATCTCACAATCTCCGCCGGACATTTATGGGCCGTGAACGGTCCGTACTGACATGCCTGGCAACCGTAACATTTGGTATACGCCTTACCCTCAATGACTGCATTAGCAAACTCCGGATCCGCCAGAATGGCTCTTGCCACATCCACCGTATCCACATATTCTTTCTCAATCAGATAGGCAATCTCTGACGGCTCTTTCAAACCGCCTACACAGGATACCGGCACACGTCCGTCAAAATGCTCCTTGAAGAAAGCCCCCAGGCTTCGCACATCTTTAACCGCCTCATCCTTGAACTCTGTCATTCCGTCCAAAGACGACAATCCGGTAGAAACCTGCAGATACTCACAGCCTGCCTTTACATATTCCTCTGCTACTGCAATAGCATCGTCCAAGTCCTTATCATATCCGGAGGTACGAATGGAAATCATAAATTCCGGTCCGCAGGCTTCCCTTATCTGACTCATGATTTCCGCACCGAAGCGTGCTCTGTTCTCTGTACTGCCGCCGTATTCATCCGTTCTGAAGTTGGTATTCGGAGACATGAACTGGTTAATCAAATAGCCATGGCAGCCATGGAGCTGTACACCGTCATAGCCTGCCTCCTTGGCACGCACAGCAGCGTCCACAAAGGCTTTCTGCATCTCATGGATTTCTTCCACTGTCATTTCCACGGTAGTGTATTCTCCTCGGAAGCCCTGACGTGTGATAGCAGAAGGTCCAATGGCCGGACCAAGCTCAGGATTGGCTGTATAACCCGTATGATTTAGCTGAATAATCACCACGCAACCATATTCATGGCAACCTTCTGTGATGCGCTTATGGCCTTCTGTCTGCTCGTCACACCACAGTCCCATATGGTTTCTGCCGAATCTTCCGCCGGGCGTAACTGCCGTAGCCTCCACACAAATTAATCCGCAGCCACCCTTGGCTCTTTCCACATAATGCTCCACCAATTTGTCCGTTACCACGCCGGAATCATCCGTAAAATCGAACTTTACGGTGGGCGCAAAGGTAATTCGGTTTTTTAATGTAAAACTGCCGATTTTGACAGGGGTATTAACCTTAACCATTCGCGTTTTCTCCTTTTTATCTGCTTATTGTGTAAATGCCGGGGTCCAATACTGCTGGTTATAAATATCGGTAAAACGATAGGTCACCAGTACATTACCTGCACCCACATCTACATTACTTATGGTCATATCTTCTGTAACAACCATCTGCTCTCCTAAGTAATAGCTATCCAAATATTCTCCGTCATAAGAATAGTAATCACATACAAAATCCAAGGTATCTCCAACC
>JAZSII010000067.1:0-2431 GCA_045533725.1 Acetatifactor sp.
AGCTACCTTTGGGGTTTTGTTTGTAGGAAGCAGTGCTTTTTCCCTGTTATGGATGCATTTATAATAGCGAAGCAATTCCCGGGTAGATTCGTGATACTCTAAGTAGCCATCTTGTATTAGTTCTTTAATATCCTTATGAAACACCTGCTGTGACATGGCGTTATTCGCAGGGGTGAGAGCTGCATACATAGCTTTGCACTGGTCATACAGGGACAGCAAATTAGGGGGATCCTCCATAGGGTCAAAAAAGAGATTAATGGTATGTAGGATAATCCACTTGCGGATGATAGAAGGACATAATTTCTCGTAATAAGGAATGGAGTCATTATCCTCTTTCTTTTCCAAAGCAATATATCCGTATTTGGTGATAATGGGATAACCTTTACTTCTTAAGAATTTAATATCTTCAGACAAAGTACTTTTGGCAATCTTAAATTGCTTTTTTATTTCTTCGGTAGTGACCTCATCATGCTCGTTCAAATACTTGATAATATTTTCCTGGCGCTGATTGGGATTGTTCTTTATCTTCATGAATCCTTCCTCCATGGTGAAAAACATGTGATTTTCCGCGTGAAATAGTAGCCTGAATAAAGCATATCACAAAGTTCGAAAAACAGCAATAGTTGTAGAAGGGGAAAGTGCTATGATTGGCCCAAGTTAAAGCGAAACACAAAAAATTCTTTTCAGGAGGATATCAATATGAACTTATCAAAATCAAATTATTGTCAGTTGTGGCAGTGCCCGAAGATGGCGTGGTTATTTAAATTCAGACCGGAGCTTGAAGCAAGCGTTGATGGCTTACAGTCCAAAATGGAAGCCGGAAACCGAATTGGCGATCTGGCTATGGGTTTGTTTGGAGATTTTACAGAGCTTACTACCTATAACGAAGAAGGCGGATTAGACATTGTTGCCATGTTGGAAAAAACCAAAGCGGAGATTGCCAAAGGTACTGAGGTGATCTGTGAGGCAACATTTTCTTATAATGGCCTGAACTGTGCGGTGGATATTCTTAGAAAAGATGGAGATGGTTATGCTATCTACGAAGTGAAGAGTTCAACCACATCCGTTAAGAAGAATAAAATCAAACCGGTATATGTGGCAGACATTTCTTATCAGAAGTATGTGCTGGAGAACTGCGGTATCAATGTCTCAGGTACTTATCTGGTGACCTTAAACAGTGATTATGTAATGGCTGACGAATTGGATGTTTACAAGCTGTTTAACGTTACGGATGTATCTGCTCTCGTAGCGGAAGAAATGAAAAATGTAGAGAAGATGATAGCTGTAGGAGAACAGGTGCTTTCCGGTGAAGAAGAACCAAATGTTCCATTATCTGAAAGCTGTAAAAAGCCCTATGATTGTCCTTATCAGGCTTATTGCATGCGCAATATTCCCAAGCCCTCCGTATTTGATGTACAAGGCATGAGGTTTAAAACCATGCTGAAATTGTACAATGAAGGTATTGTTACCTTTCAGCAGCTACTGGAGAGCGGCAAGGTAAAAAGTGAAAATCAGTTGCGCCAGATGGACTTTTGTCTTAACAATCGCGGAACCCATAAAGATGCAGGCAAAATCAAGGAATTCCTCGGAACCCTCTCTTATCCTATTTATTTCCTTGACTTTGAAACCATGCAGCTTCCGATTCCTGAGTTTCCGGGCACAAAGCCTTACCAGCAGATAGCATTTCAGTATTCCTTACATTATATTGAAAAGCCGGATGGTGAGCTGAAGCACAAGGAGTTTTTGGCAACTTCCGGAGAAGACCCGAGACGTGCGATTGCAGAAGCTCTCTGCCGGGATATCCCCATGAATGTATGCGTAACCGCATATAACAAGGGTTTCGAATGCGGCAGAATCAAGGAATTGGCAGGAACATTTCCGGATCTTGCAGAGCACTTGTTAAATATCAGAAGTAATATCAAGGATTTGATGACACCCTTCCAGTCCGGATATTACTACACCAAAGCCATGAATGGCTCCTACTCTATCAAGAGTGTATTACCGGCTTTGTATCCGGATGATCCTGCCTTAGACTATCATAATCTGGAAGGTGTTCACAATGGTGGTGAGGCCATGGAACTTTTCCCGAGAATTAAGGATATGCCCAAGGAAGAGCAGGAAAAAGCGATTCACAATTTGCTTAAGTACTGTGAACTTGATACCTACGCCATGGTAAAGGTGTGGGAGAGCCTGCTTGCGTGTTAAGAACTTGTAAACAATGAAAATTGCACTTTGTTTCGGGAGTGATATGAATGTCAAAAGAGAATGGATACATATTATTAGATACTTCGATTGCAGAAGAATTTCATAAACAAGCATTAAAGACGCCGGAATACCCTTTGGATTGTGGGCATATGCGAAATCTCAAAAAAGAATTAATGGATTTATGCGGAGTAACAGAACTGGAAGCCTTAAATATTCTTTGTAAAAG
>JAZSII010000017.1:0-4607 GCA_045533725.1 Acetatifactor sp.
AGGAGGAACTAATCATGGCAATTGCTGCATTGGTTTTGGGTATTATTTCTATTATCTTAGGTCTCTTTTTGGGCGGTATCTTAGGCTGGTTATGTATCATGGTAAGTATCGCAGGTATTATTTTGGGTGCGCTTGGCAGAAATGACGAGCAGCAGAAAAGTCTTGCTACAGCAGGTATGATTATGTCAATCATTGGTTTGTCATTTGGCGTTATTGAGATGATTGTATGTAATGCTTTGTCAGAGGCATTGGAGGATATTTTCTTCTGGATGTAATAAGTAAAATTAAAAGCTCCTGCTTTTTTTGGCAGGAGCTTTTTTGATATATGGAGGCAGGATGCAGGTATATATACATTTAGGGGAACTTCATATTCCGTCCTATGGTCTTATGATTTTGCTGGGAATAATTGTGGGAAATGTTTGTGCCGGGATTGTATTGAGGAAAGAGAAATTAAATGTAAATAATTTCATAGCTCTGGAGGGGTATAGCTTAATGGGGGCCTTTCTGGGTGCGAAGCTTCTCTTTTTCGTTGTTTCATTTCGGCATATTGATTGGAGCCGTATTTTTGAAGCAGAGTATTTTAATTTGCTGATGCAGGGTGGTTTTGTGTTTTATGGCGGATTGATTGGCGCCATATTGCTTATGCTTTTGGCCGGCAAATGGCACAAGATAAATGCGGTTGAATACTTAAGAAGTGCGGTTTTTATGATACCTATTATGCATGGCTTCGGAAGAATAGGCTGTTATATGGCGGGGTGTTGTTACGGAATTCCTTATGATGGCTTTGGGGCGGTGGTGTTTCCGAAAGAGTCCTTTGCGCTTTCCGGAGTTGCGTTGTTTCCCGTACAGTTGGTGGAAGCAGTACTGTTATTGCTTCTTGGAGTGATTCTGATGTATATGCGATTGAGGAAAAGGTGGCATTATACACTGGAGACATATATACTTTCTTATGCGTTAATCCGATTTGTTTTGGAATATCTGCGTTATGATGAGAATAGAGGTATCTTCGCAGGGCTCTCGACTTCGCAGTGGATTAGCGTTTTGCTGGCGGTGATTATGTTGGGTTATTTGTTTGGCTACGGCAAGGAGAAGTCACAAAAGAAAACAGGCTCCGGTGAATAAGGAGGGTATTGCGAAGAAGGTATTTGTGCGATATGATGATAGTGGGTATATGATTGCAAAATCAGATTGGCGGGAGGTTCAGGGATGAAACGAATCCTTGTAGTAGATGATAATAAGTTTAATTGTGTAATTGTTAAGCAGGCTTTAAGGACCATGTATGAGGTATTTGTAGCCAATTCGGGAAACGATGCTTTAGCGTTTCTGCAAGAGAACAAGGTGGACTTGGTATTGATGGATATTGAAATGCCTGAAATGGACGGTCGTGAAACGGTGAAGCGAATGAAGGAGAATCCGGAATGGGCGAAGATTCCGGTTATTTTCCTGACTGCATATACGGATGCTGAGATGGAGGCGGAATGTTTGAAGGCGGGAGCGGACGATTATATCTCCAAGCCTTTTGTGCCCATTGTCATGCTGACGCGTGTGGCCAGAATTTTGGAAGTATCGGAATTGCGAAAGAGCCTGGAAGATGAATTGGAAATCAAGACCGAACAGGTGGAATCCGTAACCAGAAAATCCTTTACGGATGCTCTGACCGGACTGTACAATCGGGCATTTGTGGAGAAGAATCTTAAGAATCTTATCCGACAGGGCTGTGAAGGGGCACTGTTCATGTTTGATATGGATAACTTTAAAAAGGTAAATGATACCTACGGACATATTGTAGGTGATAAGGTGCTTCAGTATTTCGGAGAGGTTTTAAAGGAATTTGCAGAAAATTGTGATATATTATGTCGTTTGGCGGGAGATGAATTTCTGGCCTTTTATCCGGATTTGTTAAGTAGGGATGAGGTGGCATTTAAGGCGGAAAGTATTATACGCAGATTTGGGGAAAAAATGGGTACCATGGGCCTGGCAGGTACGGTGTCGGTATCTATCGGAATCATGCTTGCGCAGGGACAGCATACCTTTAGGGAATTGTACAATAAGGCGGATAAAGCTTTATACTATGTAAAAAATAACGGAAAGAATGCATATCGGTTTTATGATGAACATAATCAGAAGGTCAATGAAGTCAGCACCATGGTAGACCTGGAATATGTGAGTAACATGATGGAAACGGGTCTGACAGAGAAAAAGGGACCATTTAGTCTGGCATATACGGAATTTAAACATATATATGATTTTGTTTCGCGCTATGCAGCCCGCCGAAAAGAGGCAGTGCAAATTGTGTTGTTTAGTATTAAGCTAAAAGATAAATTCGGTAATCTGTATATAGAGGATATGATGGAGCTCTTCGAACAGTCTCTGGAAAATGCACTTCGTACAGTGGATGCAGGGACGAAATACAGCAGTAGCCAGTACATAATGATTTTTATAGGAGCCAATTTGGAAAACGGCAAAAAGGTTGCGGACAGGGTGATTAATAATTTCTTCGACAAGCACGAAGAACTGAAGGATAAGGTAATAATTCGTTATGACATTAAAACAATGGAAACCGAAGCAGATAAATAAAACAGTCACGGTTATCGGAGCAGCAATTATGGATGTTCTGGCAGGACCGGCAAGCAGAAAGGTGTTTGAAACAGGCTCTCTGCCCATGGACAGTATCAGATTATCCTTTGGAGGAGATGCTCTAAATGAGGCCGTTGCGTTATCTAAATTAGGTGTTACGGTAGAATTGATTTCAAAGGTAGGGCTTGACGAAACCGGAGAGCGTGTACTGGAATATTTAAAAAAGCAGGATGTATCCACGGAGCATGTTATTCAGGAGAAGGGTTTGGACACCGGTATTAATATTGTTTTGATTGACGAAGCCGGAGAAAGACATTTTCTGACTAATCCGCAGGGGAGCCTGCGGAAGCTTGCCGGAGAGGATGTGGAACCGTACCTAGCAGAAGCGGCAGATATTGTCAGCTTTGCAAGTATGTTCGTATCGCCGCTTTTAAATATTGAGGAGATGGAGAAGCTTTTTGCAAAAATCAAGTCTAAACCGGGCAGAATCCTGGTAGCAGATATGACCAAGGCAAAGAACGGAGAACGCCTGGAGGATTTGAAAGCAGTACTGCCATATGTGGATTATCTGATGCCTAATGAAGAGGAGATTGCTTTGTTAACCGGTGTGGATGATGTGTGGGAGAATGCAGAGCTTCTTATAAAAGCCGGCGTACAATGTGCGGTTATCAAGCGCGGAAAGAGGGGCTGTCTCATACGTATCAAGGATGCGAGTCTGGAAATTTCTGCATGTCCTACGGAAGGTGTTGCTGATACTACCGGGGCAGGAGACTGTTTTGCGGCAGGCTTTTTGTGGGGATTATCGCGAGGACTTTCCTTGGTAGAATGCGGTCGTCTTGCTTGTGCAACGGCGTCCTGTGCCGTGGAATGTATCGGAGCTACAGAAGGTCTGCAATCGGGCGAAGAAGTAGAAAAACGACTGAAATTTTACGAAACAGAATAAACCTAAAAAAAGATAACATCGTGCTACGGTGTTATTTTTTTGAAAAAGTACTAAAGAAATGCAAAAAGCATCCGATAAAAATAGTAAGACAGTAGAAGGAGACAATCCAGGGAAGGAGGCGTCTATATGAGAATAGAAGCATATAATCAGGTTCAGCAGATGTATCGTTCACAGCGTGTGAACAAGAATCAGAAGACCACGAAGGCATCTTTTGCTGATCAGGTGCAAATCAGCAGTTTGGGAAAGGATATCCAGATTGCCAGTGCAGCAGTTAAGGCAAGCCCGGATGTGAGAGCAGAACTTACCGCGCCCATCAAGGAAAAGATTCAGAATGGTACGTATTCTGTTGATACGTCCAGCTTTGCTGAAAAATTAATTCAAAAATATGAAGAAATGAGGTAATTCCGGTGGCTAGTTTAATGGAGAACCTGATAGAGGTACTGAATGGTGAAAGCAGTGAATATGAGGGGCTGCTGGAATTATCAAAGCAAAAGACGTCTTGTATCGTCAAGGCGGATTTGGAAGAATTACAAAAAATCACGGATGAGGAACAGGAATGGCTGACGCGTTTACACCACTTGGAAAAGAAACGTGTGGAAACGACGGCAGACATTGCTAATGTGCTTAACAAGGATGTTACCACGTTGAAACTGACCAATTTGATTGATATGTTGGTTGCACGTCCGGCTGAACAGAAGCAGCTGGCGGACGCAGTAGAGCGATTGCAGAGTGTTGTGCATGAAATGCAGACTATAAATGAAAGAAATCGCGAGCTGATCCAGCATTCCTTGGAGTTGGTAGAATTCGATATGAATCTGTTGCAGTCTTTAAAGGCGGCACCGCAGACAGCAAATTACAACAGAGGCGCCTACAGCGCCGGAGATACCATGGGAGCAAATTACCGTGGGTTTGATGCGAAACAGTAACATTTTGAAGAGGATAATAATATGCCGTTAATGGGAAGTCTATATGTTGGCACCTCCGGATTAAGAACAAGTCAGAATGCGCTGAATACCACAGCGCATAATTTATCTAACGTAGATACTGCCGGTTATACCAGACAACAGGTACAACAAGCGTCTAAGCA
>JAZSII010000153.1:0-27182 GCA_045533725.1 Acetatifactor sp.
CCGCTTTTATCAATGCCTCCAATGCACCGTCGCAAAAATACGACGCGATCATAAAAACTATTTTCATTCAATATCCTCCAAGCCATCATACTTTACAATATGAAGCTCACCCTCTACTTTTTCAACATATAAATGACCATCCAAATGATCCAATTCGTGGCAAATTGCTCTAGACAAAAGCACCATGCATTACAATTCAAAAGGTTGCATGTACGCATTTAATGCCTGCACTTTAACATAATTCGGGCGTGTTACCTGACCTGACTTTCCGGGAACACTCAAGCAGCCCTCCGGTCCGGTCTGTTCCCCATCTGTTTCTACAATCTTAGGATTAATCAAAACATATGGTTCATCCCCCGTTACGTCTATTACAACAATACGCTTCAGAATACCAACCTGCGGTGCTGCCAACCCAACACCATTCGCTTCATACATGGTATCCAACATATCCTCTATTAGCATCTTGGTTCTCGGAGTCATTTCCGTAACCTCTTTACATTTTTTTGTTAATACTTCATCTCCCATTACGCGAATACTGCGAAGTGCCATTTTCATTCTCCTTATCCCGTATATCATTACGCATGTATTTTGTATTTTTACATCAGAATAAAGAATGTCTCCCCCGAGCCATTCTTTCAATTCAAAATCTCTCCATATATACTATAACGTATTTATGGGGTCAAAGTCAAACTGGATATTTATTTGTCGCAAATCAATTTTATGAATTTGCTCCTCCAGTGCATCTTTTAGACCAATCAACGCCTCGTAATCCGCATGCTTTGCATAAAATACGAAACGATAGATATCATTTACCTTGCCGATTCCTGCCGGAGCAGGTCCGATAATTTCCACAGAACCTTTTTGCTTCTGTTCCCCCTGTTCCTCATAAATGTGTAATTGATTCGCCAGAGACGCCAGCTTTTGTGCAACGTCTTCCCCTTCCCGTTCATTAGCTGAATAAATCTGAACCGCCAGCATATGTGCCACAGGCGGATACTGCATCAAATCACGATAAACAAGCTCTTCCTCATAAAATGCTTTGTAATCCTGAGCTGCCGAATGCACAATGGCATAATGCTCCGGCTGATAGGTCTGCACTACCACTTCTCCCGGCACTATGCCCCGCCCTGCACGTCCTGCAGCCTGGGTAACCAATTGGAACGTTCTTTCTCCCGCACGATAGTCTCCTACTGAAAGCGATAAATCCGCCGCCAAAACTCCTACCAATGTAACATTGGGGAAATCATGTCCTTTAACTATCATCTGTGTTCCTACCAACACATCTGCTTCCCCGTTTCCGAATGCAGTTAAAATCTTTTCATAACTCTCCTTTGTGCGTGTAGTATCCGCATCCATTCGAAGTACTCTTATTTCAGGAAATAGTTCCTTTAGTTTTTCCTCTATTTGTTGTGTTCCTGCTCTGAAACCGGAAATATACTTGGAACCGCATTCAGGACACTTAGTTACTTTTAGGGTTTCATATCCGCAATAATGACAAATCATCTTTCCGCCACGATGCTCCGACAGGGATACGTCACAATGCGGACATTTCAACACATGTCCACAAGAACGACAGGACACAAACCCTGCCAATCCTCTGCGGTTAATAAACAACATGCTCTGCTGTCCCTTTTCCAATCTATCCCTTAACAGTTCCTGCAATTTTCTGCTAAAAATCGTTCTGTTTCCGTTCTTTAATTCTTCACGCAAATCCACAGTATAAACTGTAGGAAGTACACCGCCGGTCACTCGCTTCTGCAATGTCAGCAAAGCATACTCTCCGTTCTGCGCCCGATAATATGCTTCCATGGACGGCGTTGCCGAACCAAGCACCACGCTGGCATGCTGCATCCTCGCCAAAGCCTCTGCCGTCTCTCTGGCATGATATTTAGGTGTACCTTCACTCTTATAGCTACTCTCATGTTCCTCATCTATAATAATCAATCCCAAATTTTGAAAAGGTGTAAACAAGGCTGAACGGGGTCCGATAATCACATCAATATCTCCGTGTTTTGCTCTCTCACACTGATCGTATTTTTCCCCGGCAGACAAAGAAGAATTCAATACACTTACTCTGTCACCGAAGGTTTTGTAAAATCGCATCAAAGTCTGGTATGTCAGCGCAATTTCCGGAATCAGTACAATTGCCTGTTTTCCTCTTGCAATCACCTCTTCCACCAGACGTATGTAGACCTGGGTTTTTCCGCTTCCCGTAATGCCATGTAACAAATATGTTTTTCGGATGTTTTTATCGTAATCGGACAAGACCTCCTGCAAAATCTTTTCCTGTTCTTCACTCAACCTTTCAATTAATGCAACATCCTTAGTTCTTTTAATAGGATTACGGTATCCCTGTATCCTTTCGATTTTTACAATACCCGTTTTTTCCAATCCCTTGATGACGGAGCCTGAAACCATGAGTTTCTCTGTTACCAATTCATACGGCAACTCCTCTTCCCGCAAAAGTTCTTCAAGCAATCGCACTCTTGCTTCTCTGTTCTTTTTTCTTTTACTTTCTCCAAGCACGGAAATTGCTTCCTCCCGGCTCGCTGTAAGCACTACCCTTTTATGTTCGATATGCTTTACTGTCTGCTTTACGGGCAATACGGTTTTCAAGGCCTGAATCATAGTGCCGCCGTAATACTTTTTAATCCAGGCGGCCAGTAGCATTTGGGTATCTTCCACATCTACGCCACCGGATTGCACGGAATGTATTGCCTTAATCTTGGCCGGGTCATAATTACACTCCGTACTCACATTAACCACATATCCCTTTATCAATTTATTGGAAACACCAAAAGGCACTTGAACACAAGTGCCTGTCTCCACCACATCAACCATTTCCTGTGGGATACGATATTGAAATGCTTTGTCAACCTTTTCGTGTGAAATATTCACAATAATATCCGCATAAAGTTCTTTCAAAATTTTCTCCTGCTACTGCTGTTTTATCTCTGTTAAAATATCCCTAATCAAATCCCTTTCATCCATAGGATACTTTACGCCTTCAATCTCCTGATAATCCTCATGTCCCTTGCCTGCCAAAACAATAATATCTCCGGCCTCTCCGTTTACAATTGCATAACGGATTGCATCCTTGCGGTCACAGATTTCCACATACTTACCATTCGTTTTTCCAATACCAACCTTGATATCTTCCATGATTTCCTGCGGCTTCTCAAATCTTGGATTATCCGATGTAATAATAGTCAAGTCCGCCAGTTTACCGCTGATTTCCCCCATCTCATAACGACGAAGTTTGGAACGGTTTCCGCCGCATCCAAACAGACAAATCAGTCTGTGGGGCTCATATTCCTTCAAAGTAACAAGTAAGCTTTCAAGGCTCATTGCATTATGTGCATAATCAATTAATACTGTAAAATCATCCGATACCTTCACGGGCTCTATGCGCCCCTTTACATGAGCCTCTGTCAATGCCTTCTTTATATTCTCTTCGCTTACTCCAAAATGCCTGCAAATAGCAATTGCTGTTAATGCATTATATACACTGAATTTTCCGGGCGTTGCAACTTCCACATCAAGCTCCATAAGTCCGCTTACCCGAAAACTCACACCCAATACACCTTTTTTTCGCATAAGCTTTAAATCGTCGGCTTTCAAATCTGCATCATTTTCCATGCCAAACCGTTCAATAGTACAGGTGTGTCCTGCTATCACTTCGTCACAGTGCTTATCATCTGCATTTACAATCCCCACCTTACACTGTTTGAACAAAAGTCCCTTACAGTATAAATAATCTTCAAAGTTCTCATGCTCATTCGGTCCGATATGATCCGGTTGCAAATTGGTAAAAATACCGAAATCAAACAGTATGCCCTGGGTCCGATGCAGTTTTAAGCCCTGAGAGGACACCTCCATTACCACAGCATCCATGCCTTCCTCTACCATTTTGGCAAAATAGGATTGCAGTATATAAGACTCCGGTGTGGTATTGGTGGCAGGAATATGTTCCTTACCTATAATGGTTTCTATGGTCCCTATAAGTCCTACCTTGTATCCGGAATTTTCCAAGATGGATTTTACCAAATACGCTGTAGTTGTTTTTCCTTTGGTCCCCGTCACTCCGATTACCTTTAATTTTTCTGCAGGATAGCCGAAATATGCGGCTGAAATCCACGCCATGGCATATCTGGTATTTTTAACTTTAATTACCGTAACATCATATGCCTCCACTCCCGGCACATCCTTAGATACTACCAATACACTCGCTCTTTGAGCCGCCTTCAAAGCATAGGCATGCCCATCAAAAACCGCCCCCTCTATACAAACGAACAGGCTTCCTTTTGACAATTCTTTTCTGGTGTCATACTCTACCGCAGTCACATCTCTTTCCAAACTGCCCTGCACGCATTCGTATTCTATTTTTTCCAATAAATATTTCAGTTCCATAAACACCTCATTATTTTCCGCATAGGATTTGTTTCCATATAATCAATTCACTATTTATAATATAAATTATCCGCCAAAATATGTAAATGTATTTTTCGCTTATCTTTATTTATCCGTACCTTTTTCCCATAACACAAGAAAACTTCGGGGGGACCGAAGTTTTCTCGTGATTTTCTTATGAGGGGGGGAGATAGTTTATTTACTATCTAAAATAATCATACTCACTATTTGTGTTCAAATTGTGTTCAAATTGTTAGAAAACTATTAAATCTGACCTTATTCACAACATCTATGTAAATATTATATGAATTTCCTATAAACCTCCATGGGAATCTGTGCACTGACGGCACCGGAAGCGTTTGCGGATGCCAATGCTGCCGCATGCTTTGCCGCCATTATTCTATCCACACCTTCCAATTCGCTCATACAATAGGAAGCCACCAGTGCATCTCCGCAGGCAACTGTATTAACAGCACGAACCTTATAGGGCTTTTGCTCAAAAATACCCTCCTCATCTCCGACAAGAAATCCCCGGTTTCCCATGGACACAATTACCTTCTTCACTCCGCTTTCCAAGAGGCATTCTATTTCTTTCTTTATTTCCTCCTCATTTTTCAGCTTACGACCTACCAAATATTCCAGTTCCTTCTTATTTGGTTTCATCAGATACGGAGCCGCTTTCGCTCCAAATTTTAACGCTTCTGAGGAAGTATCCAAAAACACCTTGCAACCGGCTTCCTTGGCTGTCATTATCAACCTTTCATATATATCACTTTCTACTCCCTGCGGAATACTGCCGGACAAAACCACAAGCCTTGCTCTTTTCACCTGGCGCTCGTACTCCTTCAAAAAACGTTGCATCTGCGCATCTGTAATAACAGGACCCGGTTCTAAGATTTCTGTCACATACCCATTGTCTGCTATAATATTGGTACTCACTCTGGTAGCATCATCAATATGAGTAAAATGACACTCCGCTCCCAATTCAACAAGACGCTCCTGTATTAATTGTCCCGTATGACCGCCGATAAAGCCCATGGCCGTAACAGGATATTCAAATTGCCGCAAGATTTTTGTTACATTTATTCCCTTCCCGCCGGCAATACAGTTCACACTTCTTAATCTATTTACCTGCCCCTGCAGAAGCTCATTAATATGACAGGTCTTATCCACTGCCGGATTTAAAGTTACTGTTAAAATCATATTTTCCCCTTTCTTCAACTATGCACCCTTTCCCAAACACCCAACCGGGCTAACAGTAATTTTGCATAATGTATTGTAATGATTCCTTTCCCCTAAAAGCGTTAATACCAATTTGATAAGTCACGGATACCTTGTACGAATTCTTGCCTGCAAATAAGTTTTCCGCACTTCCCAATCCATATTTCCCGTTCAAAAAAGCACAAAAGGCATCTACATCTCCAAAATACATTAAATCTGTGTGTCTTTCACCGGCATCGGTATAATGCGCAACCGTAAACCGTGCATAATTTCCGTTCGCACCAATACGTTTTGCACCCACAAACTCCACATCCTTTTGTGCAAAAAGAGGCTTGGAATTCCCTACTCCGAAGGGTTCCAATAATTCCATCTCCTTTGCAAGTGAAAAATTGGCATACTCCATGGGCATGGGCACATCAATATGTACTCTGGGAACAAAATCATCCTCCGTTAAAGATGCCTTTTCATTTAACGCCTTTCTTAATGGCTCCAGGTCTTCTTTTTTCATGGATAATCCTGCTGCCAATTTATGCCCGCCGAATTTGGTAAAATACTGTTTTACCGCAACCATGGAATCATACATATGATATGCATCTATGGAACGACCGGATCCCTTAATCCCATCTTCTCCGTCAGTGAGCACGAATACCGGATGATGATATTTCTCCCGGATACGTCCTGCGATGATTCCTGCAAGACTTTCATGTACCTCCGGTAAATAAACTAACATAATATTATCTTTGTCTAATTCTCTGTCCTGTATTTGTTTCTCCGCATCTGCAACACCCTGTAAGGTCAAATTTTTACGGCTGTCATTCATCTCTTTCAACTCATTGGCAATGGTAACCGCCTCTGCTCTTTCCTTCGCCTGTAGCAGCTCCAGTGCCCGCAATGCCGTATCCAAACGCCCTGTAGCATTTAGGCAGGGTCCTATTACAAATCCCAAATGAAACGAGGTGATTTTCCCGCCATCCAGACCATTTACTTCCAACAAAGCCTTCAGTCCCTGATTGGTGGTGCTCTCCATAAGCTTCAGCCCTGTCTTCACAATAATACGGTTTTCATCCTTCAGCTCCATCACGTCACAAACCGTAGCCATAGCAGCAAAAGGTAACAAATCATTCAACAATTCCTTACTCTGTATAAACTGCATCTTTTCGCCAAGTGCCTCAATTACCTTATATGCTACCACTGCACCACAGATATTCTGAAAAGGATAATTGCAGGCTTCCTGTTTTGGATCTACAATAACATTTGCCGGCGGCAGAATTTCTCTACGGACTCCTTCCGTTTCCTCAAACGGAACCTCGTGATGGTCTGTGATTATCACTCGCATGCCCAATTCTCTTGCCAATGCTACTTGTGGAGCTGCCGCTATGCCGTTATCACAGGTTACAATACAATCAACATCCGCATCCTTTGCCTCCTGAATCAAATGGTCATTCAAACCATAACCATCCTTCATTCGATGGGGAATAGCAGTATCCACCTTCGCTCCCAGTCGTTGTAAGCCTTCTGTCAGAATATATGTGGAACATACTCCATCCACATCATAATCGCCGATTACCCGAATTTTACTCCCCCGCAATATTTCCTTCTGTAACAATTCAACGCCTTGTTTCATTCCATGTAACAACCACGGTGAATGGCAATCCCTCATTGTACCACGAAGAAACCTTTCCACATCCGCTTCCGTTTCCACATCCCTGTTACGAATAATTCTGGCCAGCACCTGATCAATATTAAATTTTTTACTCCACTCTTTAAAATCAGCCTTTTTAGCTGCTACCAACCATTTTTCCATAGTTACTCCACAATATTTTCTGATATGTGCTAAGTGTTTTTATAATATGCCTCCAGCCTCTCTCTGCCCAATAAAAATACCCGCCCCATTTCCGGCGCAAAATGACTTCCCATAGAATCCAACATCACCTCTGCCGCCTTTTCAAAGCTCATAGGTTCCTTGTAGCAGCGTTTACTTACCAAGGCATCATAAACGTCTGCAATAGCCATAATACGGGCTTCCATAGGTATATCTTCCCCTTTTAGCTTATCCGGATAGCCAAATCCATTCCACTTTTCGTGGTGATGTCGTGCCACATTCATGGCAATTCTTACAAAATGATCTTCCTCCACACCTTTTAAAATACTTTCTACAAGGGCTTCACTCTTTATTGTATGGGTTTGCATAACAGCAAACTCTTCTTCCGTAAGCCGTCCCCGTTTACGCAAAATCGCATCACCAATGCCAATCTTTCCCAAGTCATGCATAGGTGCCGCTTTAATCAAATCCCTGCAAAACTGCTCATCCAGATTCAACAATTGGTTTTCCCGAATCACGTCCACTAAAATCCTGACCACATCGCTGGTACGCCTAATATGACCGCCTGTATTATCGTCTCGGTTCTCCACCAAATCAGCCATCCCCGTTAAAATCTGTGCCTGAATGTTAGAGATATGCTCCGTCTTCTCCTCCACCTGTTTTTCTAAATCCAGATTATAAGTAGATAATAGCTTCAAATAATTCCAACGGTCTGTATCTTCCTGCATTTCCACAATATAACCACAGGCTTTATCGTTATACCACAAATTCTCCACGGTACAGCTGTAATGTCTTTCCCCAGCTTCAAAATTAAAGACCGTATCTTCGCTTACCGCCGCATCACTTACCCACTTTAGAATCACATCCGCTTGAGGTACATCTTTTATGGGGCAATCTATTCGACATGTTGCAAGCTCCGGAATCATTCTTGTCACAACATCATTACATCCCAGATAATTCATTTTCCTGTCAAACATAATATAGCCATACATATCCTGCTTTCCAAGAGAACTTACAATACTGTCCTTTATACTATACATGGTTGCTCTGCGATGCATATACAAAATAATCCAACCATCCACCACATACATTAGCGGCATGATTTCCAGTGCAGTGTTCATATGTCTTCCCACCAAAAACAGTACAACATTCACACCTTGCAGCAATGTCATGGCCCATAAAGATTTTCTGGAAAGCATGGTCTTCTTATGCAAACTATATACCAATAAAACAATTTCCACACCCATATAGCCATACAGCATAATATTAAAGAACAGATGCCCAATTCCGTAGCTATAATCCAATACAGTAACACCATTTACTTTTTCCAGATGAATTTCCTTATAATACAGATCATTATATCCGATGGTCAGTACCATACAATACACCAGGAAGCTATATGTATATATTATATTTTTCAGCCAATCCGGTACCTTCAGATTACAAATTGTACATACCGAAATGAATACTACCGGATTCACAAAACAGCCGCCTATATAATAAATCTTCTTTGCCAAAACAGCCTCAGCCAGGTTCTCTGAAACAGCCACCGCCCAGTATCCTCCACAGGATACCGTCATAAGCACGCCTAATAACGTGAAATAATATACAATTCTCTTCTCTTCAAATTTAACAATAAAGACAAATAAGTTGATGGATGCAAGTATCGTTGTTATCAGATAATACTCTATCAATCTCTTCACCTCCATTTAATAAAAGGGCCGTCGTTCATCGACAGCCCTTATATACAGCCACTTACGCAATTAATCCTCCGAATGCTTCTGAGGGAACTTCTCACGAAGTATATACCACATTGCTCCCGCCAAACATACAGATGAATACGCACCGCACAGAATACCTACCATAAGCGGTAACGCAAATTCACGAATACTGGTTACACCCAAAACATACAACGCCGCAACCATGATAAATGTAGTCAACGATGTGAATACACTTCGGGACATCGTCTGTGTAATACTCTTATTGACTACATCCTTTAATGTCTCTTTCCTACTCTTGGTTACCATATTTTCACGAATACGGTCAAAGATAACAATAGTCGCATTAATAGAGTAACCGACAATAGTCAACATACATGCAATAAAGGTATTGCTTACGGTAACTTTAGCTACTGCATAAAATGCCAAAACTACTAAAACGTCATGTAATAGTGCAACCACACTACTGATACCGAAGCGAATATCACTGAAACGGATACGAATGTACAACAGCATAAATACAATTGCCACCAATACTGCTATAATGGTATCGGATTTCATCTCATCGCTGATAGTAGAACTAATGGTTTCAGAGGTAATCATTGCTTCTCCTACACCGAATTTTTCCATAAACATTTGATCCATAGCTTCACGCTGTTCTACGCTTAAAGTACTTGTTTTAAATATAACTTCATTGGAATTCTGTACAGTCTGAATCTGAGCGGCTCCGCCTGCAATCTTCTCTACATGCGGAAGTACTTCTGCATTAATCTGCTCTAAGGTTCTGCTTTCATTAAAGGTTACTGTAGTTGCCGTACCTCCCTTAAATTCCAAACTAAAGTTTAACATATCTCCGGTGTTCGCTTTATTAACACCCATTACTACAAAACCTGCTACTACAAGTGCAAGAGAAACCGCAAAAAAGATATGCTTCTTGCTTAAGAAATCAATGGTCTTGTGTTCTTTTGCCGCACCATACCACTTAGGACTCTTAAAGCCCAGGCCATAGAATGCACTGATTAACAATCTGGTAATAACCAATGCAGTAAACATGGAAAGAACAATACCCAGTGCCAAGGTTTGTGCAAATCCCTTTACGGTTCCGGGTCCTAACATTAACAAAACTGCTGCCGCAATCAAGGTGGTGATATTTCCGTCAATGATTGCTGAAAGTGCTTTGTCAAAACCGGTCTTAATCGCAGTTAAAACACTATTGCCTTCTCCAATTTCTTCACGGATACGTGCAAAGATAATAACATTCGCATCCACTGCCATACCAATGGAAAGAATAATACCTGCCACGCCTGACAACGTCAGAGTCAAACCAAAGCCATTTAACAAAATAACCACTAATGCAACATACAAAGCAAGCGCAATTACGGATGCCAGACCCGCAATATAATATACCAAAATCATGAAAATAACTACGATTATAAAGCCGATTAAACCGGCCTTCAAACTGGTCTCAATAGCTTCTACGCCCAACTGTGCGCCTACTACCTTAGAATGTAACTCTTCCAGTTCCAGCTTCAAACCACCGATACGGATAGTGGAAGCCAGATTTTCTGCTTCTTCAAAGGTTGTCTGTCCTTCGATAATCGCAGAACCGCTTGTTATAGCAGCATTTACTCTGGGTACACTGACAAACTCTCCGTCATAGTAAATTCCTAAGGTTTCTCCTCTGCCATATGCACGGGCAGTCGCCTCTGCAAATTTTGTTGCACCTTCAGGCGTCATAATCAGTTCTACTACGATATTCTGGTTACCCATATCGTTTCTGTAGCTCTTAGCCTGCGCTTCCGCAACATCAGTACCCACTAACTTAATAGAACCTTCTTCCTCGAGCTGCTCCAAGGTTTTGGTCAATACCCAATAGCCTGTCTCCACACCATTTGCATCTGTAGTACTCACATAATTATAGTTCAGGCTTCCGTCATCCGCCGACTGTGCAATAAAGTACAACTGTCCTGGTTTTCCAAGTTCCTGCAAAATAGCATTTGCATCGGAAACACCCGGAATCTCAATATTAATACGGTCTGTACCTTCCTGATACACTACAGCTTCTGTACTGTATTGTTCCACACGCTTTTGAAGCTTACTGATGGTATCGCTCATATCTGTAGCATCCGGTTCTTCTTCTCCGACAACCTGATATGTGATGCTGACACCACCTGCCAAATCCAATCCTAATTTAATGTCTGATGCGCCACCTTTGCCCTTGCCGTCTACACCGTATAAATCAATATATCCGATACCGACAATAGCCAAAATAATCGCTATCAAAACAAGTATTGCTCTGCTCTTTTTCATCTCTTACCTCGTTTCTTTTCCTTATTTCTCTTTAATTACTTCAACATTTATTACTTTTATTTCGCATTTCAAGGTCCCGATTCGAATAACTGCTGCAAGGTTCTCTGCCTCTTCAATGGTAGACAGTCCCGAAATAATTGCCGTATCACCCGATATCATTTCGGTCACTTTTGGCACACTGATAAATTCTCCATCATAGTATATGGCGAGTGTTTCTCCCTGCTCATATGCATATTTAGTGGCTTCTTCAAGCTTTTTGCTTCCTTCGTCGGTTAAAATAAGTTCTACCACATCAGTTCCTATTCCCATAGAATCTTGATAGCGCTGAACCCGAGCATCTTTTATGTCGCTTCCGTCCAATTTAAGGGATCCTTCTGTCTGCAATTCTTCAATTGTTTTTTCTAAATTCCAAACGGACTCATAGTTGCCTTCTTCATCTGCTGTATCGGTGCAAGTATAGTTTTTGCTGCCATCCTTCGCTGTTTCTGAAATAAAATACAGTTCCCCTTTTCTTCCTAAATCCGGTAAGACAGAATCCGCATCGCCAGCTCCCGGAATCTCAACTTTGATACAGTCCGCTCCTTCCTGATAAGCAACCGCTTCGGCACTATACTGCATTGCACGTTCTTGCAGTTTATCAACTGTGTCCTGCATTATCTCAGCATCTATCTCCCCATCCGCAATTACCTGATAGGTTATATAAACACCCTCTGATTTCTGTGAATCGTTTTCACTATACTCGCTACTTTTCTGTTCGATTTTTTCTTCGGCATCCTTATCCTGACATGCAATCAACCCCAAAGCAAAAACAAACGTCAGAAGAATTATTTTAATTTTACAATACATACTATTCCTCATCCATTTCTGCAGCTTTCAGCATAATTGCACATTCCACGCGCTTACGCTGCAATTCACAACCGATATCATAAGTTCCGTTAATAGAACCGGTGAAATTATAAGCATTTGCAGCACAACCACCGCTACAGTAGAACTTTGCAAAACATTTCTTACATTCTTCCTTGGCATATACATTGCAACACTTGAATTCATCTCTAATATCAGTGTTGGTAATACCTTCATCCACATTTCCCATCAGGAATTTCTCTTGCCCTACAAACTGATGACAAGGGTAAAAATCTCCCCATGGTGTAACAGCCAGATACTCTGTTCCCGAACCGCAGCCGGAAAGTCTCTTGGCTACACAGGGACCACCCTGTAAATCAATCATAAAGTGGAAGAAGTTAAACTTTTGACCGCTCTTTCTTCGTACAATCATTTCCTTTGCCAAGCGGTCATATTCATCCAACAGAAAAGGAATATCTTCCTTTTGAATCGCATAATCTTCTTCCGGCGGTGCTACGACCGGCTCTACGGAAATCTGTTTGAAGCCTAAATCAGCAAGATGCAGAACGTCCTGTGAAAAGTCCAAATTATGATGTGTAAATGTTCCTCTTACGTAATAATCTGTCTGTTCTCTGCTTTCTGCCACCTTTTGGAACTTGGGAACAATCATATCATAGCTTCCCTGTCCTCCGCGGAATGGACGCATCTTGTCATGTACAGCCTTACGTCCGTCTATACTTAATACAATATTTGCCATCTCTTTATTGGCAAATTCAAGCACCTCATCATTTAAGAGTACACCGTTGGTAGTAAGTGTAAATCTGAACTTTTTGTTATTAGGCTCTTCTAAGCTTCTGCCATATGCTACCAGGTCTTTTACCACCTGCCAGTTCATCAAAGGCTCACCGCCGAAAAAGTCCACTTCCAGATTTACCCGGCTTCCGGAATTCGACACCAGAAAATCCAATGCTTTCTTTCCTACCTCAAAGCTCATCAATGCTCTTCTGCCGTGATATTCTCCCTCTTCCGCAAAACAATACTGACATGCCAAATTACAATCATGTGCAATATGTAAGCAAAGTGCCTTTACCACAGTCTGTCTGTTCTTAAAGTCAAATATATAATTTTCATAAACGTCCGGCATGAAAAGTTGTCCTGCTTTTTCCAATTCCAACACTTCATCCACCGCTTCTTCAATCTCTTCCTTGGGGTACGGAATATTTCCCAAAGCAAGCACAGTTGCCTTGATAGTATCCGCATCTTTAACGCCCTCTGTAATCAATGGTTCTACCAAAGGAATCATATCGTACACAATATCATCCACTACATGAACGGAACCGCTGTTTACATCCATAACAATATTATATCCGTTATTTTTATACTGGTGTATCACGTTTTCCTTACCTAATTACCTTTCTAATACTCAACGCATTGTAAGCAGCGACCTCAAATCGCTGCTTACATAGTTCATATCACTTCGACTATTTAATCTTTTCGCAACTCTGATTACCAACAGTACAAGAAGTCTTACAAGCTGACTGGCAAGAAGTCTGACACTCGCCACAGCCGCCCTTTTTCATAGATTCTTTTAAATCTCTGGTTGTTAAAGTTTTAATGTGCTTCATTACTTAGCCTCCTTAGATTCTCAAACATGAATACTGGAATATTCGTGTCAAATTATATCATAAGCTAACTATTTTTGAAAGACCTTTTTTAAAAATAATGAAATTAATTCATTTCCCGTCTCCCATTAACGCCTTAACTAAGCATTCCTCCCAGCATTCCGCCACCACAGCACAAAATCATTGTCGTCAAAATTGTTCTTGAAACTTCCATGTCACCTTTGTTGATGATTAACGACAAAAGGATAAATACTATAAAATAAGCCAAGCCCATCAACAATCCCCATATGTACTTTTTTCTTTTCATTTTTTTCCCTGCCAGAAAGCCTCCCACGAAGCTCGCAACCATATATGTAATAATAATCGCTCCTGAAATTACTTGCTCGGACAATTTCAGTTTAAATAGGAGCAAGGCTAAAATAACCAAAATGATCAGTGTCAAAATGTAAGAACCCAACAGATAAATGAGGAGACTCGCTATCGGTACTCTTTCCTGTCCACGTATCATCTTTCTCATACATACTCTCCTTTCTTTTTATATAAGTTTATACTTATAAATTTTATATTAAATTATATTCATTCCTCACGGATAACTTGACAATTCTTTTCATACTATTGTATTATGTGAGACAAATATATTTATAAAGGAGTGGTTTATTTTGGATACCTCTGATGTCATACAACTGATTATTCTTTTTGTTTTAGTACTTTTATCTGCTTTCTTTTCTTCGGCAGAAACCGCCTTCAGCACGGTTAATCGTGTTCGCATGCGTTCCCTGGAAGAAGAAGGTAGCAAAAAAGCCGCAAGAGTCAATGCCATACTTGATAACTACAGCAAAATGATCAGTACGATTTTAATCGGCAATAATATTGTGAATATTTCAGCCTCAGCCTTGGCGACTACACTTGCGTTACGCATTAATTTGGTCGTTGGTATAGCTACCGGTATTCTTACTATTGTCGTTTTGTTATTTGGCGAAATTATTCCTAAGACATGGGCTAAACTTTATAACGAACCCATCGCTCTTACATACAGCGGAATTATCCTGCTACTTATGAAGCTTTTGACTCCTGTCATTTTCATTGTAGATGCTTTAGCAAACGCTATTATGCGACTATTGCATATCGATCCCAACAAAAAGATCAGTTCCATGACCGAAAATGAGTTGAAAACATATGTTGACGTAAGCCATGAGGAAGGTGTTATTGAATCCGAAGAACGTGAAATCATCTACAATGTATTTGATTTTTCTGATGCAGTAGCCAGAGACATCATGATTCCGCGTATTAACATGGTTACACTGGATGTAAATGCCACATATGAAGAAGCTCTTGATATCTTCCGTGAAACCATGTATACCAGATTGCCGGTATATCAGGATGACAAAGATAACATTATCGGCATGATTAATATCAAGGACTTTATTCACAACACTACACAGGATAACTTCTCTGTTACAAATATCCTCAGAGATGCACATTATACATACGAATTCAAGCGCACTGCAGACCTTCTGTTTGAAATGCGTCAAAAAACCACCACTATTGCATTCGTACTAAATGAGTACGGCGCAACAGTCGGCATGATTACCTTGGAAGATTTATTAGAAGAAATTGTTGGTGAAATCCGTGACGAATATGATACGGACGAAGAAGAATATATTCAGGAAATTGCCGAACGCACCTATTTAGTGGAAGGTAGTATGAAGCTGGACGATATCAATAATGCACTTGGTACAAAGCTTTATTCTGAGGATTATGATTCTATCGGAGGTATTATCATTGAACATCTGGATCGCCTCCCGGAAGAAAATGAAGAAGTACAACTTCCAAACGGTATTGTTTTAAGCGTGTCTGAAATTGATCAAAATAGAATTAACAAAGTTAAAATGGTTCTTCCCGAACCGCAACAAGACGAAGATGAAGAAGATAACCCTTCTTCCGATACTGCAAACAGCGTACAAAAGACCGAGGATTAGTCCTCGGTCTTTCTTTCAAATATCACACGCATTAACGTTCCATGTCCAAATTCACTTTCCATTTCCAGTTTTGCGTTATGCTTTACAATAATGTGCTTTACAATGGCGAGTCCCAGTCCTGTTCCTCCCGTAGATTTAGACCGACTCTTGTCCACCCTGTAAAAACGCTCAAAAATACGTTCCTGATGTTCTTTGGAAATTCCTATACCGGTATCCCTTACCTCCAATACCACGTGCACTCCGTCCTGCTTCACATTTACACAGACTGTGCCATTTATATTATTATAGCGGATTGCATTGTCACAAAGATTGTACAATAGCTCCTCCAGCATCATCTTGTTAGCCATAATATGAGAGGATTCTCCCGTCAGACCTATGGTTACCCGGTGCTTCTCAGCACTTGGTTCCAGCATCTCCACACAGGCAGCTGCCATTTCGTACAAATCCAGTTTCTCCATTTGAACCTCCTCCTCCGAGGAATCCAATTCTGACAAACGAATAATATCATTAATCAAAATTATCAATCTGTTGGCGTTTGTATGAATTCCTTGCGCAAATCTTGTCACATCCGCCTCCGATGCCATTCCGTTTTCAATCAGCTCAGCATATCCGGAAATAGAAGTAAGCGGAGTTTTCAATTCGTGAGTTACATTCGCAGTGAACTCCTGTCGCATTTTTGCATTCTCTTTCGCATCATATTCCAGCTCGCCCACAATCTTTTCGGCCAAAATTTTCGACAACAAAACCGCCATACCAGCCATGATTACCACTACAGCTATAAGTCCGGGCACCATTATTTTATTCCTACAGACAATTGACACAAATAGCATTGTTGCAAATACCAGCAACAACGCTACTGTAACAATCCAAATATTTACTTTCCTTTTCATCAGAACTCTCTCCTAGTCAACACTCGGATTCATTATATATCCCACATTGCGGACCGTTTTAATCATCCCGCCTTCTTCCTTTAGTTTTTGACGTAATGTTTTTATGTGCATATCCAAAGTTCTGGATTCTCCCTCAAAATCCGTCCCCCAAACTTTGTCCAAAATCATCTGCCTGGATACAACGATTCCTGCATTAGTCATCAGAAGCTTCAACAACTCGAATTCCTTATAAGTAAGTTCACAATGCATCCCCTGTACCTTGACGCTTCGTCTGGCACTGTCCAAAACAACATTTCCGATGCAAACACTCTCATTCTTATCTCCGCCGGTTCGTCGAAGCACTGCCTTTACACGTGATAATAGTTCCATCACTCCAAAGGGCTTCGTCATATAATCATCAGCACCGCTGTCGAGTCCTCTGACCTTATCTACCTCCGCCGTTTTGGCAGTCACCATTATAATCGGCAAATTAGCAGTCTTATCCTGCTCTCTCAATTTCTTTAAAATACTGATACCATCTGTATCCGGCAACATTATATCCAATAAAATCAAATCCGGCAATTCTTTTTCCATAGCTTCATAAAAAAGTGTTGCATTATCAAATCCCTGTACCCTATATCCGGAGCTTATCAATGCAAAGGTTTCAATCTCCTGAATATTTTTATCATCCTCTACTACATAAATTAATGGCATTTTCAAATCCTCTTATTTTATCAAAATATATTTATCACACTATTGTGGCAGCTGGTAACGTCTTTCATATGCTATTACTTTGCTTGCAAAATCAATGTTATCGTCCTTTTTCAGCTGGCTCAGATATGCATGTGAATCCAATTCGTCGTCGTGCACCTCTAATAAGCATATTGCAATATTTGAGCAATGGTCGGAAATTCTTTCCAAATCAGTAGTGATATCCGATAAAATAAAGCCTAATTCAATGGTACACTTACCTATGCGAAGTCTCTTGACATGTCTTTGTTTCAATTCGTCATTCAATCTGTCAATTACTTCCTCCAATGGTTCCACCTGTGTAGCAAGAGTCAAATCATTTTCTAAGAAGCTGAGTGTTGTAAGCTTCACAATATCATGAATTGCACTCTTGAATACCTCCAGTTCTTCCTTTGCTGTATCAGAAAATTCCAACTTCTTTTCATACATTTCCTGTGCCGCTTCTTTAATATTTCTGGCATGGTCGGAAATTCTTTCCAAATCACCGATACTATGCAAGATTACCGATGCAGTATGACTGTCTGCAACTGACAAATTCTTGGAACTGGCTTTTATCAGATAAGAGCCTATATGGTCCTCAAAAACATCTATTTCATCTTCCAGTTCAACAACACGTTTTGCTTTCGCTTCATCGTAATTATTCAAAAGCTCCATAGCAAGATTAATGGATTCTTCCGCCAACTCAGCCATGCTGCACGCTGCACTGCGACTCTGCTCCACCGCATAAGAAGGCATCTCCAAGAAACGGGAATCCAAAATAGCAAGCACCTTCTCTGCATGTGTTTTCTCCACATCGCTTTCTTCCTCTGTAATACTAATGGTTGCCAATTTAACCAGCTGTTTTGAAAACGGCAGCAAAATAACTGTCGCAGTTACATTAAAGATTGTATGCACGGTCGCAATATCTGCCGGTGCTGCCATTCCATACATAAAAGGAAAATCAATAATCCCATGCAATATATAAAATGCGGCCATAAATACTATCGTTCCGATTATATTAAAATACACATGAATCAATGCAGTTCTTTTTGCATTTTTGTTTGCACCGATTGCCGAAATAAGAGCTGTAACCGTAGTACCGATGTTTTGCCCCATGATAATAGGAAGTGCCGTGCTGAAACCAACCGTTCCACTTAAACATAACGCCTGCAAAATACCAACTGACGCAGACGATGACTGAAGAATTGCCGTCAATACCAAACCTGCCAAAAGACCCAAAAAGGGGTTCGAAAATTTAGTCAACATACTTGTAAATTCCGGCACATCCTTCAACGGCTTCACTGTAGCACTCATGGTATCCATGCCGGTCATTAATATTGCAAAGCCTATCATGATATTTGCAATATTTCTTTTTGCTTCATTCTTGCTGAACATGGTAATGATAATACCGATTGCCGCCAGAATAGGGCAGAACGATGATGGTTTACACATCTGCAAAAGGAAATTACCGCTTTCAATTCCGGTAAGACTCAAAATCCATGCAGTAATGGTAGTACCGATATTAGCACCCATGATAATACCTACCGCCTGATTCAGCTTCATAATACCGGAATTGACAAAGCCGACTACCATAACAGTTGTAGCAGAAGACGACTGAATCACAGCGGTTACCGCTGCGCCCATTGCCACTGCTTTTATCGGATTATTTGTTAATTTTTCCAAAATTTTCTCTAATCTGCCGCCTGATGCCGCTGCCAAGGAATCCCCCATCAGATTCATCCCATACAGAAACATCGCCAACCCAAGTAACATATTCAGTGCGCCAAAGAAATCCATACTTGTTCCTCATTCTTTCTATCTGTCGCTCATATCCTGTTTCATTTCAAATACATTCTTAGTGTATCGTACATAAATTAAATTCACAACCTAACAAAGTAAAATAAGTGTAAATTCTAAGTAAAATATCAATTCTGCAAACACACTTCCATCTGTTCCGGTAATACAAATTAAGTTTCCAACGTATCCAAAATTCCCTCTGCAATTGCCCTGGCAGTTTCATTAAATTTTTCATCAAACAAAACATTGTCCTTGTCTGTGTTAATAAAGCCTACCTCCACCAACACAGCCGGCATTTGCGTTCGGCGAAGCACAATCAGATTTTGTCTCTGATTTACACCTTGATTTTCGTATCCTACCTCCTCCAATTCCTCGTTAATATTTCCAGCCAATCTGGCAGCTTCTCCATAAGGGCTGTAAACAAGCGTCTCTATTCCCGTGTACTGATTGGGCACCGGGCTGGAATTACGGTGAATGGAAACAAAATAATCTGCTCCTATAGCATTTGCTTCCTGCGCCTTCTGCAATGGTGTTTCATATACGTCCGTAGTTCTCGTATAATACACATCAATACCATTTTCCTCCAAAATATTTCCAACAGCCAAGGTCAGTGCCAATACATCATCCTTCTCCTGTCTTCCATTGTACGTAGCTCCGGGATTTGTACCACCGTGCCCTGCGTCCAAAACTATTAATGCCATAAAAAAACTCCTACATAACCTAATTATTATAGATTATGTAAGAGTCTGTTTGTTTGTGAAAGACTAAACAAAATATTTCTTCTCAAAATCCGCCACCGGCATGGGCTTATTAAAATAATATCCCTGGAAAATATCACAGCCCATTTCCGTAAGAAAACGAACCTGCTCTTCCTTTTCCACACCCTCTGTTACTACCGGCATTCCCAACTGCTTGGAAAGTGAAATAATCATTTGAAGAATCTTCTTACTTCTTTCTTCATCATTTGCCTTACGCAGAAATGCCATATCAATTTTTAAGATATCCACATGAATATCCTTTAGCATGTTAAGTGAAGAATATCCGCTTCCGAAGTCATCCATCTCTACAATAAAACCAATATTTCTAAGCTTGGAAATAAGTTCCAGATGACGATTAAAATCCATTGCAATAGCTGTTTCCGTAATCTCAAGCTTTAAATTCTTGGGACTAATCTGATATTTGGCTACCAAACCCACAAACACCTGATAAATATTCAAAAAGTACAAATCCATAGGTGATATATTGACCGAAATATATAAGTTGCTTCTGCCCTCAGACTTCCACTTGCTTAATTGCTTACAAGCCAACTCCCATATATGTCTGTCAACGTCTGAGATAAGACCGTTACGTTCAAATACAGGAATAAATACACCCGGAGAAATAGTTCCCTTTTGCGGATGTTTCCAATATACCAAAGCCTCTGCACCAACCATTTTCCCTTCAGCAGAAATCTGGGGTTGCAAATACATCTGCATCTGATTCTCCTTCAATGCAGCTTCCAAATCCGCAATCAATTCCTGCTCATGCAGCATGTCATCTCGAAGTGCGCCATCGTAATAAGCAATACGCTCATGGTAATTTCCTTTGATTTTAGAAATGGCCATTCTTGCACGGTCACACATAACAGAAACCGGCAACCCAGTTTCATTAATTTCAAATACACCAATGTAATTAAATACGGGATATGTAATCTCTCTTCCTATTCCCTCGAAGAAACCTTCTTGCTCATTAAATACAACCTGTGTTTCGTCAAAATCTTCTTCTGCAACCAAGATTGCAAAGATATCATTTCCCAAATATCCAATTGCTGCTGCATCCGCAAATTTTTCCTTAATTAACCTGGCTGTATTTTTTAATACCAAATCACCGATTTGCGTTCCGAGAGTATCGTTTATCATCTTAAACTCTTTAATATCGGTACACACCATAAGCATTTTCGTATCATCATAACGGTTCAGATAGTTCTCTGCCTGTTCAAAAAAGTATTCTTTGTTGTACATATCTGTCAAACTGTTATGTGTTGCCAAATAATGCTCGTATTTGATTTTATTAATTTCTTCTGTACGATCCTGTAAAACGAAGTATCCACCCTGCAATTGCTTATTGGAATCCACCATTCTTTGCAACTGGATTTTTAAAGTTCTTTCTTCTTCTCCCTGATCAAAAATCAACTCTCGTACAAAATCCCCTTTATCCTCCATATAGTGCTTTTGGCACCACTGTTCCAAAGTATTTCCGGATTTATCCAAAAGAGGTTGATCTGTTCCCAGCAACATTCTTGCATAATGGTTTGCGTATACCTCTCTGCCATCTGCATCCAAAACATATAAACCAATTTCCATTCCCTTTGCTACATGCAACAAGGTTTTAGGTAAAAGTCTTTGAGGGGTATACATAAAGGTACAGTAAAAAATGCAGGTCGCTTCCAAAACATATCCCACAACTGAATAATCCACCGGACTACTCAAAGAGATTGCATTCAAAACAGCAATGACTACTATACAAAGAACTATCACCGCATACTTTCTGCGATAAAAAACTGCCGCCTGCATTACCTTTTTCATCAGACTGGCCACACACAAAATAATCATTACCAGGGTTATTGCATAGTGAATAAAAAAGTAGGGCGTCAGTGTTAATTGAAAAAGCATTTCATTATCCAATATATACACTTTCTCTGCGCCAAAAAGATACCCCGTAAAAGGATTAATTGCCAATGCAAAAGAATCCAATCCCAACAATAACAAAATAAATTTTCTTCTTACGTATTTTTCAAAATCATTACCGATGAACTCTATGGAAAAATACAGCAGAAAATAAAACATCCAATCCGACGCAATAAAATAACAACTATACGCCATAACGTATATCATCTTTATCTCTGTCAGCAAAGCAATCATGTTCAAGAATACTATGGATAAACTCAAATACAAGATTACTATAACAGTGCTGGATAATCTGTGTCTTTCTCTATATGTTCTTAGCAAAAAGTACCCTATAACAAAGACCGATATTACAAGTAACATTGTTAATGTTAACTTCATTGGGCACCGCCTTTCCTATCATATATTTTATTACTCTGTTCCAAATTCCTGCTTATAGCCTTCCACATTCACAATCTGATCCAATAATTCTCCGGGAATCATCACTGCCGTAGGTCCGAAGGGATTCAATATCATGCCGCTTCCCCGACAAATATTAACCACATCCGGGAATCTGAGAATCACTGCTTTGGGCGGTTTTTCATCTTCAATCAAATCCTGCCAGCCAACCACTGCTACCCAATCTGTAAATATTGGTAACATGGATTTGTTCGGATTCTTAGGATCTTTCAATGCAGGAAACTGTACCTGTCCCTCTCCCTCAACAGCATCTGCTCCGGGAGTCTTTACCGGCACCAAAAAATACGCATGACAAAGAACATAAACAAAAATGTTAAAATAATTCTGATCCTTTGCTAATCTGTGAAAATTTCTTGATAATCCCAGTAACTGCGGGTTTTCCACTGCACTTTGCTCTTCAGGCTTGTCCTGAGGATGGATACTGGTTAATACAGTATACTTAGGTACAGCATTAATTTCCTTAATATCTTCAAACGTAAGTACCACTTTCTGATTTTCTGCCTTATTGGCATTCTGACCTGCACCAATTTCAATTCCGTCAATTCTGGAATACATAATCAAATTGCTCGGCAAAATAAAATACACCAAATCCCCGAGTTGAATATTACCATATACTATACCCGCCAACTGGATTCCCTGCTCGTCCTCCAGTTGTCTTGCATCTTCTACCAGCATGGTAAAGCGTCTGCCTTCATTTGCCACTGTAGCAAGCATAGGATTTGCCTTTCTCTTAAGCTCCTCCATTTCTTTTGCTGCCTGTTTTGCCGCTTTTTCCTCTTCCGTTTCTACAGTTTCCTTCACTGCCGCTTCCATTGCCTTTGAAGCTGTTTCTTCATTTTTCTTTTTATTTCTTTTAAAAAGTCCCATTTCTTTTATCCTTTCAGTTTCCTTCTGTCATATGCATCAAGCAAATACATGCAAGACAGTTATCCATACTTATCTTACATTACAGAAGCGATTACGTCAAATAAAAATCCACATCTTTTAGAATAGTTTGAAAAGTTTATATAATTTCAAAAAATCTCTTGCCTTTTGTAAACTTCTGTGGTAATATAATTTTTGTCGTTGGGAACAACACGCCGGCGTGGCGGAATGGCAGACGCAGTAGACTCAAAATCTACCGGGGGCGACCTCGTGCCGGTTCGAGTCCGGCTGCCGGCAGTAAAAACCTTGTAAACTCTTGTTTACAAGGTTTTTTCGTATTTAACAACAAATCCTTTTCCAGACATCTCTTCTGCCGTCATTCGCAGCATCATACATATTCCATGGTAACCTGAATTTGATTGTCTCTTAGTTCCACCGTTGCCAAGCTTCCTACCACCAAAGGCATCATTGGTGCCATATGTCCGATATCCACATCAAAAATGACGGGCACATTATACTCTCCTAGCATACTCAGCACAGCAGTATATGAATCCAGTCCCATAATGGACTCCCCGTTTCTCGGACGTCCAATCAAAAATCCTTTCACATTTTTAAACCAGTCCGCATGCACCATCTGCCACATAGCACGACGTGTGCTCAAATTATTCAGGTCACAGACTTCCAAAAACCAAAGAATACCCTCCTCTGCATACTTCTCTGCAAACTCCGTTGTTTTGTCATATTTCGTCCCTAAAAGGGTCACTAAACAATCCACACAACCACCCAGTAATCTTCCCTGTAGCTTCACCTTCGTCGGATAGGAATCCGCACTATCATAAAAATCCTTTCCGTCAAAAAACTTATACTGTACAGGCTCGGTTACATTATAGGGAACCAACGGATGCTCTTCATCCTTAAGCGACTCTTTTTCCCACAAATCATACCCGGTCAGTACTCTCTTCTCACCGCCCAGAAGCTTAAAAGCATCCTCTATCGCCTCATGCCAGGGTTCCATACCAAAAGCCGCTGCACAAGGGCCGTAAATACT
This sequence comes from Acetatifactor sp., assembly GCA_045533725.1. GTDB lineage: Bacteria > Bacillota > Clostridia > Lachnospirales > Lachnospiraceae > Acetatifactor. The sequence goes on from JAZSII010000153.1 coordinate 24,355, forward strand.
TGCTACATCACTTATGGTTGCCAACAAATAAGTCAAATTGGTATTATCCGAATATCCCATAAACCATTTGGGTTCTGCCTTCTTCAGCACCTCAAAATCCACATAATCCAATATTTCGCACATCAATTCCCCACCACCGCAGGAAATCAACACATCATAATCCTTGGATAAGTACATCTGCATAAACTCTTCCGCACATTTTTCAGGTGTGCTGCTAATCCCCATACCATCCATGGCATATGCATTGGGACCCGGAACCGGTGTATACCCCAATTCCTTCCACTTATTCAAACCATTCTGAAATGCGCTGCGATATGGCTCGATGGCACAGCCAAAAGAAGGTGCCGGAAAACCAACACAACCGCCTGCCTTCAAATCAACCGGATATTTCATACTATCTCCTTTCGTCCTATGCAAAGCAGGCTCGTGCTATTTCTAACACAAGCCCTTTTTCTGTTAATCAAACATTTTATGATAAATATCAAAGCAATCAAAAGTTGCAAAGTAATCTTTCGGTGTCTCCGCACGACGAATCAACTGTACGCTACCGTCTTCCTTCAACAAAAGCTCGGCCGACTTCAACTTACCGTTATAATTGTATCCCATAGCATATCCGTGAGCACCGGTATCGTGAATGGCAATATAATCACCGATATCAATTTGCGGCAGCATTCTGTCAATCGCAAATTTATCATTGTTTTCACAGAGGGATCCTACCACATCATACATATTCTCACAAGGTGCATCCTCCTTGCCCAAAACAGTAATATGATGATATGCACCATACATGGCCGGACGCATCAAATTCACCGCGCAGGCATCCACACCGATATATTCCTTATGCGTATGCTTCTCATGCAACACTTTGGTTACCAGGTGTCCATAAGGCGCCATCATAAAACGACCAAGCTCGGTATAAATTGCCACATCTCCCATACCTGCCGGTACCAAGATTTCTTCAAATGCCTCTCTTACACCTTCTCCGATAATTTTTATATTATTGGGTTCCTGATCCGGTCTGTAAGGCACCCCGATACCACCAGACAAATTAATAAAGGTAATGTGGGCACCTGTCTCCTCCTTCAGCTTTACAGCTAATTCAAACAGCGTTCTTGCTAACGTAGGATAGTATGCGTTGGTCACGGTGTTACTTGCCAAAAATGCATGAATTCCAAAGTTTTCCACGCCTTTTTCTTTCATAATTTTGTAACCTTCAAATAACTGTTCTGTGGTAAATCCATATTTAGAATCCCCTGGATTATCCATTATATCATTACTGATAGCAAAGTATCCGCCGGGATTATAACGACAGCTCAATGTTCTGGGCAGATGACCAATGGTTTTCTCCAAAAAATCAATATGGGTAAAATCATCCAAATTGATAATGGCACCGATTTTATCTGCATATACAAATTCTTCCGCAGGAGTATCATTGGAAGAAAACATAATATCTTCTCCCTTTACACCCATTGCATGACTCAACATCAGCTCTGTCATGGAAGAACAATCCGTACCGCAACCATACTCTCTTAAAATATTAATCAGGAAAGGATTGGGTGTTGCTTTTACGGCAAAATACTCCTTATAACCTTTATTCCATGAAAACGCTTCCTTTAATGCTCTTGCATTCTCTCTGATTCCTTTTTCGTCGTAAATATGAAAGGGAGTTGGATATGTTTTTACAATCTCTTCCACCATTTCCTTTGTCACAAATGCTGCTTTACTCATCTCGTCCTCCGTTTTATAATAAATGACTTCTTAATTCTTCTCCTGACATAGGGCTTAAATAAGCCGGTGCCACATCAAAAACAGTCTTACAGCCCTTCATTCCCTCTGCATTCATACGATATGCAGCTCTTGCATAAGCAGTTAACACACAGGCTGTAAACTCAGGGTTGGAATCCAATTTCAAACGATACTCTATCACATGATTGTGTTCCCCGTTCAATCCGGTTTTTCCTGTTCTTAATACAAATCCACCATGAGGAATTCCGGCATGTTCACGATTCAGTTCTTCCTGAGAAATAAAATGTACCGTTGTATCATAATCTGCAAAATAATTTGGCATGGTTTTAATTTCATTCTCGATAGCCACCTTATCTGCACCTTCCTCCTCTACCACAAAACACTCTCTGGTGTGTTTTTGTCTGGTACTAAGTTCCGGATTTTCACAATTTCTCACAGACTCCAATGCCGCTTCCACAGGGATGGTATATTGCTTTGCATCTTTCACTCCGGCAATACGTCTGATTGCATCAGAATGTCCCTGACTGACACCCTTACCCCAGAAGGTATAATCATTTCCTTCTCGTAAAATAGCACTTCCGTAAAGTCTGTTTAAAGAAAACATACCAGGATCCCAGCCTACGGAAATCATAGCAATTTTACCGCTTTCTTTGGCGCTTGCATCCACATTTGCAAAATGCTCCGGAATTTTAGCATGGGTATCAAAACTGTCTACCACATTAAAATACTTTGCATATTCAACTGTTTGCTTAGGCAAATCAGTTGCAGAGCCTCCACACATCATAAGAACATCAATTGCATCCTTCATCTCCATCAATTTATCCACATGGTAAACAGGTGCATTTGTCAATGTTTTCACTGTTTCCGGCGCTCTTCGGGTGAATACTCCCACAAGCTCCATATCATCATTCTGACGGACTGCACATTCTATACCCTTTCCAAGATTTCCATAGCCCATAATACCGATTCTGATCTTCATAAGCTTATACCTCTTTCTTTCCTTTTATTTTGATGAGTTCTATTTCATTTCTCATTGCATCCTTGATTACGGTAACAAAATTTTGTTGCGCACTATACAAACA
>JAZSII010000139.1:0-20045 GCA_045533725.1 Acetatifactor sp.
CCATTAACGCTCATCCATGGGAACGTATTCTTTGTCACTGCTCACAGGCTTGTACGCCGGACGGATTATCTTACCATTATTAGCAAGCTCCTCCAGACGATGTGCACTCCAGCCTGCAATACGTGCTATCGCAAAAAGCGGAGTATACAATTCCATGGGCAAATCCAACATATCATATACAAAGCCAGAATAGAAGTCCACATTAATACTAACGCCCTTGTACATTTTACGCTCTGCTGCAATAACCTGCGGTGCCAGTCTTTCTACCAAGGCATACAAAGCAAATTCCTTCTCCAAACCCTTTTCGATAGAAAGCTTCTCCACATAACCTTTTAATACTTCCGCACGCGGGTCTGACTTAGAATAAACTGCATGACCCACACCATAAATCAAACCTGCTTTATCAAAAGCTTCTTTGTGCAACAATTTCCTTAAATATTCGCTTACTTCTTCTTCGTCGGTCCAATCCTTTACTTCCCGCTTCATATCATCAAACATATGCACAACCTTAATGTTTGCGCCACCATGGCGGGGTCCCTTTAAGGAACCGATTGCTGCAGCAATGGTAGAATAGGTATCCGTCAATGTTGATGATACTACATGCGTGGTAAAGGATGAGTTGTTACCACCACCATGCTCTGCATGAAGCACCAAGGCAATATCCAGAAGCTTTGCTTCCAAAGGAGTATATTTGCTATCCGGACGAAGCATATGTAAAATATTTTCGGCCGTAGATAATTCCGGTCTTGGTTGATGAATAATTAAACTCTTTCCGTTGTGGAAATGATTAGATGCATGATAGCTGTAAATAGACAACATGGGGAAGATACTGATTAACTGTATACACTGTCTGAGTACATTAGGAAGGGATGTGTCATCCGCCTTGTCATCATAAGAATACAGAGTAAGGACCCCTCTCGCCAACGCATTCATCATATCCCTACTGGGTGCTTTCATAATAACATCTCGCACGAAATAAGTGGGGATATTACGATAAAACGCTATCATCTCATTAAATTCTGCCAGTTTTTCTTTAGTGGGCAACTCATCAAAAAGAAGCAAATAAGTGATTTCTTCAAATCCGAAACTGCTGTTTTTATCAAAACCGTTAACCAAATCCTTCACATTGTATCCGCGATAAAAAAGGCTTCCTTCCGTCGGCACCGATACACCATCCACCATCTTAGAAGCACGTACATCCGATATATGCGTAAGTCCCGCCAATACGCCTTTACCATTTACATCACGAAGTCCGCGTTTTACATCATATTTCGTAAAAAGTTCGCTGTCTATAATGTCTGCCTTTTGCGTCATATCAGCCAACTCTATCATTCTTGGTGTGATTTCTGTGTATATATTTTTTGCCATCCAATCTCCTCCTTCTACGCCTAATACAATAACTATCAATATTTTACCACGTTACTATAGCGCACTGCAAGAAGTTTATGGATTTTTAAGAGATTTTTCGGAATGTGGCATAATACAAACTGAAATGTGTTTTAAAATAAAAATCGGTAATATGCCATATCTGATGACATATTGCCGATTTTCTTCTTCTCTTTATGACTTTACACAAACCAAACATTCGTGCAGAACAGGATGAGCAGAAATGCACCGCCGATGAAAATCGCTCCTACCAGCAATGCTGCACCTAAAATGCCTCGCATCATGGCACGCTTTTCCTTTGGTGTCAAATCTCCGAATTCCTGTGCCGATTCACTTTTCACAATATCTTTGGAAGGGTTATACCAAGGCATACCCTCTACATTCATATTGGCAATGGTTCTGCCGTCATCTACAAACTTTTCTTTTTTTTCTTTATTTCTCTTCATACTGTTTCTTTAACTCTGCATTCATTTCAGGAGTATTGTATAAGTGACATGCCACGAAATGTCCCTCTTCCACCTCACGATATTCCGGTGCGCAATGCTTACACATTTCCATACACTCCTTACAACGTGTGTGGAACTTACATCCCGCAGGCGGATTCGCAGGGGAAGGAATATTACCCTCTAATACGATACGCTCCATTTTGTAATCCGGATCGGGAATAGGAATTGCTGAGAACAATGCCTGTGTATAAGGATGCAACGGTTTCTCAAACAACTTATCGGTATCGGAATATTCCACCATATTACCTAAATACATAACACCAACCGTATCAGAGATATGCTCTACTACGGACAAATCATGGGAAATAAATAAATAGGTCAGATTGAACTCTTTCTGCAACTTCTTAAGCAGGTTGATAATCTGTGCCTGAATGGATACATCCAATGCTGAAACCGGCTCATCACATACGATAAAATCCGGATTCAGGGCAAGGGCTCTTGCAATACAGATTCTCTGTCTCTGTCCGCCTGAGAACTCATGAGGATAACGGTCCTTATGATATTCCTGCAAGCCACATGCTTTCATGATTCTGGTGATGTAATCATCAAACTCTTCCGGCGGAACAATACCATGCTCTCTTACACCTTCACCAATGATTTCACCTACCGGAAGTCGGGGTGAAAGACTGGAGAATGGATCCTGGAAAACAATCTGAATATTGGGACGTGTCTTTCTGAGTTCCTCCTTGCTCAAAGAGAAAATCTCCTGTCCGTTAATATATACCTCACCATCCGTCTTGTCCTGCAAACGAAGAAGGGTACGTCCGGTAGTAGACTTACCGCATCCGGACTCTCCTACCAAGCCCATGGTAGTACCGCGTCTGATGGTAAAAGAAACACCGTCTACAGCCTTTACGTAACTGTTATTCTTGGAAAGAATACTCTTCTTAATGGGGAAATATTTCTTTAAATTCTTGACAATTAATACATTGTCCTTATCTGCTAATTCTTCTGCGGAAACCAATGGTTCCTGATTTTTTACCTTTTCACTCATTAACCGGTTTCCTCCTTACAATAATGTCTTCACGTCGATGGTCTCGGGGTAGCCAAGGACCTCGCCACTTTCAAAGTACTTGTAGCAACTAACCACATGTGTATCGCTGATGCGGATTTCCGGAGGATATGCTCCGTCGCACTTCTCTACACACATTTCACATCTGTCCTTAAAGTAACAGTAATTCGGCATATTAATCGGATTCGGTACACTGCCGGGAATATTATAAAGTTCCTCTACTTTTCTGCCAACAACCGGCTTGGACTTCATAAGACCGATGGTATAAGGATGGCAGGGATTGGTAAAGATTTCCTTTGCGGTACCCTTTTCAATTACACGGCCGGCATACATTACCACTACATAATCTGCCATATTTGCCACAACACCCAGGTCATGAGTAATCAACATAATGGAACTGTTGATTTTGTCCTTCAAATCTTTCAAAAGGTCCAAAATCTGCGCCTGAATGGTAACATCCAAAGCAGTAGTCGGCTCATCCGCAATAATAAGCTCCGGATCACAAGCAAGAGCAATTGCAATCATAATACGCTGACGCATACCACCGGAAAGCTCATGAGGATACATATCATATACGCCCTCTTTATTTGCAATACCTACAAGTTCCAACATCTGTAAGGTTCTCGCCTTTACATCTTCCTTGCTCATCTCGGGATTATGCAAAGAAATAACTTCATCCACCTGGAAACCGATTCTGAATACAGGATTCAAACTGGTCATAGGCTCCTGGAAAATCATGGATACTCTGTTTCCGCGGATGTGCTGCATCATCTCGGTAGGAGTCTTCACAATATTGTAAGCATCCATACCATTTTCCTCTTTGCCGATATTGAAACGGATTTCTCCGCCCACAGTCTGGCCATGAGGACGCTGCAACAGCTGCATTAAGGATAAGCTGGTTACGGACTTACCGCAACCGGACTCTCCTACGATACCTACGGTAGAACATTTCGGTATATCAAAGGAAATACCATCCACTGCCTTCACGGTACCGATATCTGTAAAGAAATAAGAACATACATTATCAAACTCTACAACATTGTCCTTATTCTTCATTTTGCTCATATAAGTAGAAGGATCTACTTTCTTTTTATTTCTTTCCTTCTCCAGCTTCCGGGTTACCTTACGGTTGAAACGGGAAATCTTTGAGGATTCCTTACTGGAGATATACGAATTTTTTTTCTTCTTTTCTGCCATCTCGAAACCCCTTTCTATCGTTTCATCTTGGGATCGAATGCGTCACGCAAACCATCACCTACAAAGTTAAATGCAATAACAGTTAAGCAAATAAGCAATCCAACAGGTATCCAGATATAGGTATATCGAACCATCGCTTCTGCTGTGGATACGGAGTTAATCATGGTACCCCAGGTAGCCAAAGGATGCTTTACACCCAATCCCAAGAAGGACAGGGTTGACTCAGTAATAATGATTCCACCCAAGCCGGAGGATGCAGTTACAATCAGCTGCGGCATTACGTTAGGAACCAAGTGCCTAAAAATACGACGTCTTGTTCTTAAACCGATGGATTCTGCCGCCACCATAAACTCCTGCTCACGAAGGGAAAGAATCTGACCACGCACCATACGTGCAACACCGGCCCAGCCGAGTACACCAAGCACCACCATCATCCAAGCCACACGGGTATAAGGCTCCATCTTCAAACTATCAAATACGGAACCCAAAATAATCAGGATGGGCATGGAGGGAATACAGTAAAATACATCTACCGCTCTCATGATGATATTGTCCACCCAGCCGCCAAAGAAACCGGCAATACCACCCATGATAACACCCAGCACCATTTCGATAAGGATGGTAATAAAACAGAAAATCAGGGATACTCGTCCACCGTACATCATACGTGCCAGCACGTCCATACCATCCCCATCGGTACCAAACCAATGGTCCTTGGACGGACCTGCAAAAATATCAATCAAATAAGTGGTTGTAGGACAGCTCATAACATAAGAGCCGTTCTTCAATACAATCTTAACCTCTGTTGCTTCTTTAATCGGATTGCCCTCTGCATCCAAGGTATACTCACCATTGCTGTCTACCTGTGCGATATCCCACATAAATGTAGTTTCCTGCAAGCCTGAAGCTTCCATGCTTTCTACAACATCATGTACCTGTTCCTTGAATGCAAATTCCAGCGTATCGGTACCGTCATAGTTACGGATTACCATGCTGGACATTACCGCAACAGGTGTGGCATCATCAGAAGTTGCATATACATAGGTTTCTTCGTCTTCTGATACAACCTTATATTCTTTGCCGTCTGCAGTGAAATTGTTACCTTCCACTGCTGCAATTACAGCATTCATCTTAAATTCATCAGAAACTGTAAAGGAATCATCATAAGCATCAAATACATAATTGGTCATATAACCGATTACCTGCTGTCTTCCCATCTGGTAAACAGTCTGACCGTTTGCAGTTTCTACAATAGAGTAATCCTTTCCCATATGAGTAAAGGAACCATTTTCAATATTTGCTTCTACAGCCGCTTCAAATTCTTCACCAAGTACAGTTGAAACATAAGAGAAACCGCCGTCGGTAGCATATACAGTATAAGTCTGCTTTTTGCCTGCCACAATCGAAAAGTTGGTTCCGTCCACTGTAAATTCAGTTTTGCCCGAATCAATGGCAACGGTAAGTGCCGCTTCAAAGCCTTCCAATTCTGCGCAACCGGGAGCAAATGTCAACGCCTTCAAAATACCATTGTAATCTGCATACTTTAATTCACCGGTCAAGGTACCGATTTCCGTTCTGGGTGCAGTTGACAAGGTATAAATATTCTCATTAAATTCTTTTACCAAATAGCTTACACCATTTTCATCTTCCAGAATCTTTTCACCGCTTCCGGTTGCCTGGATGTCCTTAATGGTACCGGTTAAGAAGTTTTTAACTGTATAGTGAAGTTCAATAGTTCCCTCTAACTGATACAAAGGATATTCTGTACGTTCGGAAGCCATTGCGTAATTTACAACAGACTTATCGTACTTATAAAAAATCTCCGTCTGGCTGTAGGGATAGAATAACGGCATGATAAATGCAAAAACAAACATAAAAATCAAAACCACACTACCCACAATCGCCAGTTTATTCTTAATAAATCTTTTGAATACCAATTGTCCCGGACTCAGCACCTTTACACGTTCGGTACTATCCAGAGACATTTTTCCATCATCAGAAGCCTTTCCTGCTTCTTCGATTTCCCTCTGCTTTAATACTTCATTAAAATTTTTCTTGTTCATATTTTCTTCTCCTTGCCGCGATTAGTTAACTCTTACACGAGGGTCTACCACCGCGTAAAGAATATCCGCAATCAAGTTACCTAACAAGGTTAAAATCGCAGAAAAAGCTAAATAAAACATTGTAAACGGTATATCACCCTGTACCATTGCATTATAGGAATAGTAACCGATACCACGAATGGCAAATAAGGTTTCTGTAATCAATGCACCTGAGAAAAGTCCCGGTAAGGAACCACCCAGAATGGTAACCAAAGGAATTAATGTATTTCGAAAGGCATGGCGTCCGATTACCTTATTCTCCGGTAAGCCCTTTGCTCTTGCAGTACGGATATAGTCGGAATTCAAAACCTCCAACATATTCGTTCTGGTATAACGCATTAAGCTACCTACGCTTACCGTAGTAAGTGTCAGAATAGGCAATACCATGTGAGATGCCAAGTCCATGAATTTTCCAAATTGATCTAAATTAGCATAATCTCTTCCCTGCATACCAACCAGCTCAAACCAGCCAAGCTTTACAGAGAAAATCATTTTAAATACGGTTGCCACAAAGAAAGTCGGCATGGAAATACCGATTAGAGACAATACTGTAACGGTATAGTCCGTCATACTGTACTGCTTTCTCGCCGCAATAACACCCAAAGGAATAGAAATCACAATCTGTAATACAAACGCAATTGCGCCCATTACAAAACTGTACCAGATACATTTGTTAAACAAATCCGTAACCGGAATGGTCTGACTCCAGCTGTCACCGAAATTACCCTTCAAGCTGTTACCCAGCCATACAAAATATCCCTGTACCACACCCTTGTCCATACCATACTGCGCATTCAATTCATCAATCCAATCCTGCGCACTCTTGGTAGTACCCGGCTGTGTTGCCAGCTGTCTTGCCGTTGTCTCGATATATCCGGACGGCAGGGAACACTCCAATACATAAATTATAAATGTTACAAAGAAAAGAATGACAACACTGAATGCCAGTCTTTTTGCAATAAATTTGCCCATAAAACACCACCTATATTTTCTTTCGTCCGGCACTATCTGACAGACCAGACACCGGAAAATAAGTATATCTGCCAAAGCAAGAGCCTGTAAAAACAGACCCTTGCCCGACAGTTATTAAATTTTTTTTATTTATTTCATCTGCAACTTCTCGATGTCGTTCATCCAACCCCAGAAAGTTGTGATATCAGGAGTAACAGTATCCATGTTTACTCTTGAAGCTCCGAATACGATTGCATTCTGTCTCTGGTAGGTAGGGATTTCAACACCCCAGTCCATGATAATATCAAGACACTGCTTGTAGGTTGCCTTACGATAAGACTGGTCAACACTGTTACGTGCAGCCATAATCAAGCTATCCAATTCCTCAGACTGGATTGCATAGTGGTTAGAACCGGTAGAACCGGGCAAACCTACTACATTGCTTGAATGGTAAATCTGATACATATCAGGGTCAACGGTTGCGCCCCATGCAGCTGCCCACATTTCACCTTCGCCTGCTTCAAGAACAGTCCAGATGTAGTTAGAATCTGCAGGGTCATTGATTTCAAGTGTGATTCCGATAGAAGCAAGAGCTTCCTTGGAAGCGGTTAAAACACCAAATGCAGGGTGGTCGCCGACACCGTCAGCAGGAATGATTACTTCATAAGTCATTTCTGCACCTGCAGGAGCTGCAGTAAACTTACCGCTTGCATCATCCCATGTATATCCTGCAGCCTTGAAGAAGCTGATAGATGCCTGTAATGCTGCTTCATACTTCTGCTCGTCAGTCATGTCTGAAGTGTAAATAGAGTTACCATCCGCATCTACAGAGTATGCTAACTGATATCCGTCATCAGCAGGCTTGGGAGCTGCCCAAGAGGTATTGGAAATAGGATACTGGATAACAGCAGCCATTTCTCCATAATAAGAGTTAATAACAGTATCACGATATGCCGCAAACAAAGTAGCAAATGCTTTTCTTAAGTTCTTGGAAGCTTCGCTTTCCTTATCATCGCCAACCTTAACGTTGTCGGAGTTAATACCGATATATCCGTAACCCAGGTTATCTACAAGGCTGGTGTAAAGTACATCGCCCTTAATATCGCCGTTAGAGTTGTAGCTCTTAATGCTTTCCAGTACGCTAACTGACATAGAAGGATCTGAAATATCAATTGTACCGGAAACGATACCGGTCAACTTATCTGCTTCGTCAACTTCCTTGAAAAGAATGGTTTCGATTTCAGGGCATCCCAAGTAGTAGTTCTTGTTAGCCTTGAAAGTAACAACGCCGTTTTCATAGCTTTCAAATACATAAGGGCCTGCACCGAGAGGAACAGTTGTCTTTGCCTTTACGCTTGACAAATCACCCTTAGGGAAACCAAAGTTGTTGTTGTCGTAATCAAATGCTGCTTCATCACCATAGTAGTGAAGAGGTGCAATGGTTACCGGCAAATGATAAATAGCAGTTGCATCTACAGTTTCCAATACGACTCTCATAGAGTAGTCGCCGGTCTTCTGAATACCTTCAATATTAGGAGCAGATGCACCTGTGCTGACACCTACCGCAAATTCAGGATGAACTTCGCTCATACATGCAAACAAAGTAGAGTTCGCAGTCTCTGTTTCAGACATTGCTGTATAATCGCCTGCATATGCCGCATCCATCTCTGTCCAGTAATCTGCATATGTTACATCTGCACAGTTATAAACAGTTCCGGTACCCTTACCTGTAATGGTCAAACCATCTTCGCTGACATCACCAAAGCCCCATACATACATACCAAGTGCTACTTCACTGTTGTTAACCGCACCAAGGTATGCTGCGTAGTTAGTTACACAGTAGCTTGTGATATCCTTTACAAAAGCCTCACCTGCATCAGGCATAGCTGCCCAATATGCATCCTGCTGTTCTTTCGTGAATAAGCTGTAGTCTGTATTATCCTGACCTGCTGCAAAGATAACATTACCGAGGGTATCCATACCGCCACGATACTCATCCATACCCAAAATAGGCTGTGCATAGAAGGTAGATGCTCCGTCATAAGTAGGATCTGATAATACATACATAGAGAAGATTACATCGTCGATGGTCATAGGATCACCGTCTGAGAATACGATATCATCTCTCATTGTGAAATCATAGTAAACGGTTCCGTCAGCGTTCTCTGTTACAACACAATCAGCGATACCATAGTAGGTATAATCTGTTCCGTTGTAAGGAGTTACGGTTCCTTCAATACCGTTCAATACCATATTGCCTTCACGGTCACTGCCAAGTAAACCTAACGAAACAAAGGATGCTACGTCCTGGTCATATGCAGTAAGTGCGAAGAACGGGCTGAATTTGCTGGAGAAAGGTGCATAACCAACTACAAGGGTTTCACCGCCAGCGGTTACAGTCTGATCAGACGAGCCACTATCTGTTGTTCCGCTTGGTGTTGTTGTATCTCCACCTGTAGAATCAACAGTTGAATCGCCGGGAGTACCTGCTTCAGGTGCTTTTTCTTCACCACCACCACATGCACTCAAGGAACCTGCTACCATTACCATGGTCATTGCAAGTGCCAGCTTCTTGATAAAACTGTTTTTCATGATGTTTCCTCCTTAAAAAATTAATAATACTTTATATATCAAACAGCTGTGCTGTCTAATATTGATTAATATTGTTTTAAGAATAATCTAGATTATTCTTAACAAGAAAGGGTACCCTTTCTTGGGCTTTATCACTTGTCTTTCCATATTTCCGCCTGGGGATTCGGTACTTCCTTCACCTCCAGCGATTTTGCCATTCTGAATTCGAAGATGAACAATACAATCATTGTCATATCCGCTGCCACAAAAAAGATATCCCAAAAACCAATCCTGATAAAATCCAGAAATAAGGATGAAAAAGCGGCCATTGCAGTAGAACCGGCAAAAATAATTCCCATTACACTGCATGCCTTAAAACGGTCAATTGTTTTATCCTTCTGTTCCCTGTGAAACTGTCCTTTTACTACAAACAGATTATAGCAAACCGTTCCTAAAAATAAGCAGACAAACAGCAAACAGGAAAACGGCAATACCACCCACCACAGCTTTGTCAAATCACTGTAGTTCCACAAACTAAACACTAACAAAAAGCTTTGCACCACTGTCATCATTGTAAGAAGAACCGCGTTCTTCTTTATATGCTCTTTTGAACTGATCCACTCGTACAGCGGACCGATATAAACGGTACAGTCTTTCACTTTACCACGTTCATCCGTGAAAGTATCAAGGCGATATTCCTTCGCATATTTCAATGAAACCATTTTTGCACTCCAACATTAAAATAGAGCAGATTCCATTCACCTACTCTATTATGGTATTTCTACATACAATTATAGTCTAAATAATAAAGAATTCGTCGAAATATGTCAAGCGAACTTCAACACGTCATTTCTCTATTAGAATAAAGCTATTTTTATTATTTTGCATATTTATTTATATTTCAAACTTTATTTCTGTTTAATTATGCATAGCAAAAACGTTTTCTCGTATATATATACCAGAATTTATTTTTGACTTTTTGCCAATATATGACGGATATTCATCAGAAACAAAGTAGCGGCCACAGAGATGGAGATAAAATCCGCTACCGGCTCCGCCAGAAACACTGCAAATACCTTATCCTCAAAAAGGAATGGTAATATCAAAATCAGCGGAATAAGCAGAATAAGCTTTCTCAGGCATGCAATAAACAAGGATATTTTTGCCTGTCCCAAGGAAACAAAAACCTGTTGCACCGCCATCTGAATTCCAAACAGTCCGGATACAGCCATATAAATACGAAGTGCCCATACTGTTGTCTCTGTCAGAGTTCCGGAATCGTTGAATATTCCTACAAATATATGGGGAAACAATTGCATCGCTCCCCAAAATACCATGGTATACCCTACGGAAATAAACAAAAGAAGCTTGATTGCCTTTTTTACTCTGTCAATATTACCTGCACCATAATTATAACTCATAATGGGCTGCGCCCCCTGGGAAAGTCCCTGCACCGGCATAAATTGTAATTGCGCAATACTGCAAAGTATGGTCATGGCTCCCACTGCCACATCTCCGCCGAACCTCGACAAGGACATGTTAAAAACAATGTTTATGGCACTTTCCGTAGCACTCATAATAAAAGGAGATATGCCCAAAGCAAAGACCGGAAGCATAACCTTTATTTCCGCCTTTAAATACTGCCGCTTAATATGAAGTATGGATTTCTTCCCCGTCAAAAATCTTAAAACCCATACCGCAGATACCGCCTGCGACAAAACAGTAGCAAGTGCCGCACCCTTTACCCCCATATTCAATCCATAAATGAAAATCGGGTCAAGAATAATATTACACACTGCGCCAATCAATACCGTTTTCATGGCATCCCCTGAAAAGCCCTGTGTTGTAATAAAGGAATTTAAGCCCAGCGAAAACAACACAAACACTGTCCCCAATACATAAACAGACAGATAATCTCTTGCATAAATAATCGTATAGTCACTTGCCCCAAACAAAAACAGGATATCCTCGGCAAAAAAGAGCATAAGCACCGTAATAATCAAAGCAATCAACGTCAGAAAAGCCACACCGCTACCCAAAATTTTTTCAGCTTCTTCCTTCTCGCCCTTTCCCATGTGAATCGCCACTAACGGTGCACCACCGCCTCCGATAAGCTGTGCAAATGCCGTAATAATCATGAGCACCGGAAAACACAGTCCCAGTCCCGTCAATGCCAAATCACCGTTTTCCGGGATATGCCCGATATAGATTCTGTCCACCATATTATAAAGGAGATTTACCAGCTGTGCTACAATAGCCGGAAGTGCTAAACGAAACAAAAGCTTCCCTACACTTCCTTCTCCTAATTTATTTTTGTCACCTTTCATCTCATCTATTCCTCATTTGTTATTTTAATCTAAAAACACCACATAATCATGTGGCGCCATTTCTTTCGAACCTTCTCAAACATATTTTGCACACAAAGTTGCCCATTAGACTCAGCAAGCCATGAAAACGTTTGTTTTCATGGCCTACCTTATGGAGTAGACGGGAGTCGAACCCGTGTCCAAAAGCCCATTCCCTGTACTTCTACTATCATAGTTTGTTATTGCGGTGAGGCTCGCCCTCCCCTGTTTCCTCCTATGCAGGGAAACAAACAGCCCTACATATTCGGTAGCTTCATATTACGCCCATACACGCAAAGCTTAGTGCATGTCGTTTCTCACATAGTCGATGCCCGACACCTAAGGTGTGAGTGCCCTAGGGCGGACAACTGCCATTAGGCAGCGTAAGCTAAATTATCTTCAGCGTTTATTTTTAGTTTTGCGATTAACGTGTCGCAACGGATAGCTTCTCCAGCTGCAAGACCCCTGTCGAAACCTTTACTACCCCTTGTAAAAGGTGTTGCAAAAGGTAATTGCTACTTTTAGCAACCTTATCATAACATATCTGCAACTTTGATTCAAGTATACTATTTAAATTTTTAGTTGATTTTATATAAAATTTATAAATTACGGATTTTAAACTCTTTCTCCGCTTCGCGCTTCATATCCTTCTTGGCAATATCCGCTCTCTTATCATACAGCTTCTTACCGCGGGCAAGACCGATTTCCACCTTCACCTTGCCTCTGGTCAGATATACCTGCAAAGGCACCAGTGTATAGCCTTTTTCCGCAACCTTGCCGGCAAGCTTATTAATCTCCGCCTTATGCAATAAGAGCTTTTTCACGCGAAGTGGATCCTTATTAAAAATATTACCCTTCTCATAAGGACTTACATGCATGCCATAAACATAGACTTCCCCATTTTCAATACGGATAAACGACTCCTTAACACTGCATTTGCCCATTCGGATACTCTTCACCTCTGTGCCGTGCAGTTCAATGCCCGCCTCATACTTTTCATCAATAAAATAATCATGATATGCTTTTTTATTGTTTGCTACTAACTTAATTTCTTCTTTACCCATTTCACACCTCTGTCGGTTTACTCTTCCTCTGCCAGTACGAAATCAATGGTTCTTGTTAGTTTATCGGTTGCCACCGCCATAACCTTAACCTTCATCCCCAGCTTGTAGGTACGTCCCGTAGACTCACCCACCATTTCGTAGGTTTCCTCTTTGTAATAATAATAGTCCCCGGGAAGCTTTGCAACATGAATGAGACCTTCCACCGTATTGGGCAGTTCTACATAAATACCCCAGGCTGTAATACCGGAAACAACACCCTCGAATACCTCTCCCAAATGTGCTTCCATATACTCTGCCTTTTTCAGCTTATCCGTCTCCCTCTCTGCTTCCTCTGCACGTCTTTCCGTTACAGACGACTGCTTCGCCACTTCCGGCAAAATCTGTTTATAATGCTCTACTCTTTCACCTTGTAATCTTCCGCGCAGCTGTTCCTTAATAATACGATGAATCTGCAAATCAGGATATCTGCGGATAGGCGAGGTAAAGTGGCAGTAATACTGTGCTGCCAATCCGAAATGTCCGGCACTTTCCACACTGTATTTTGCCTGCTTCATACTGCGCAAGGTCAATCGACTGATCAAAGCCTCTTCCGGTGTACCTGCAATTCTATCCAAAAGCTTCTGTATTTCTTTGGGATGCACTTCTTCTGCCGACACCTTACCGCCTTCTCTGCCGATGCTCTTTAAATTATAGCCGAAATTCCGGATAAATGTCACCAGCTTCTGAATTTTTTCTGCATCCGGTGTATCATGTACACGGTATACAAAAGGTAATTCCATCCAGTAAAAATGCTGTGCCACCGTCTCATTTGCCGCCAGCATGAAATCTTCTATAATCATGGTTGCCACATTCCGCTCATAAGGCTTAATTTCCAAAGGGGTACCTTCCTTATCCAGAATAATCTTAGATTCCGGGAAATCAAAATCCACAGCCCCTCTTTTTCTGCGGTTTGCACGCAAAAGTCCTGACAACTCCTCCATCAAACGAAACAAGGATTCCAGTTCCCTGTACTCTTCATATTCCGGATATTTTTCATATACATTTTCCTCTGTCAGAATATTCTTTACGGCAGTATAGCTCATTCGTTTATTCACACAAATTACGGATTCACAAATATCATAATCCGTAATTGTACCCTTTTGATCAATGGTCATCAGACAGCTTAATGCCAGACGTTCCGTTCCGGCATTCAGGGAACAAATACCATTGGATAATACATGGGGCAACATAGGAATCACTCTGTCCACCAGATATACACTGGTTCCCCGCTTCAAGGCTTCTCTGTCCAACGCAGAATTTTCCTGTACGTAATTAGTCACATCCGCTATATGCACGCCCAAATGGTAGTTTTCGCCGTCAAAAGAAACACTGACCGCATCATTCAAATCCTTTGCGTCTTCCCCGTCAATGGTTACCATACACAAGTCTCGCAAGTCCCTACGTCCTTCTCTGTCTGCTTCCGATACATCCTTTGATACACGCTCTGCTTGATTTAAAACCTTTTCTCCAAACTCCATGGGTAAATCATAACCACGTACAATAGCCATGATATCCACTCCGGGATCATTGATATGCCCCAGAATTTCTACCACTTTTCCTTCCGGACTCTTGTTTGCATTGCCGTAATCAGTAATCTCCACCACTACTTTATGACCACTTACAGCCCCCTTAGAACGCTCCTTTGGCACAAAAATATCCTGGGACAGTTTACTGTTGTCCGGCACAACAAAGCCAAAATTCTTGGAGGCCTCATAAGTACCAACCACCTGTGTAATTCCTCTGGCAAGAATCTTTACAATCTGTGCTTCCTGACGCTTACCTTCTCTGGCACCAAGCAAGGCCACCTGCACGGTGTCCTTATGAAAAGCCCCATTTACCTTATCCTCCGGAATAAAATAATCCTCTTCCTGACCCTCTATTTCTACAAAACCAAAGCCTCTGGCATTGCTGATAAAGGTACCGACCAGGCTCTTTCCGTTGGACTTCATATATTTCCCCTTCTGCGTCAGGGACAATTTGCCCTCTGCCAAAAGTTCTTCTAAAATATGACGGAATTCCTCCCTGTCTTCCTTAGCAACCTGCAAAAACATTGCAAGCTCCTTTTCTTTCATGGGAACATAAAGAGAATCCGCCACCAAATCACATATTACTTTTTTTCTCTTGTCTCTTAAATCTATACTCATACTACTCCTTATGCATAAACAAATTGAAAAATCTATGATTTATCAAAACCTCAACACATTATGTAGAGGGAAATACATATTGCCACGCTTGATGAAACTGTATATTGGAGTTGTGACTTTGGGAGGAGATTTAGAATTTCTTAGCCTTCCCCTCAAGTACCAGTGACAAACGGACATGAATGTCCGTTTGAGGTGCAACTGAGCATGGATGCGAATTGCATCGACACGTCACTTACCACACTCTAACCGAGAAGACTTAGAAATACTTAATCTCTGTACACAGGAACAACACCATATATACAGCTTTCACAAGCCTGAGCCCCTACCGTTCAACCTCCACATAAGAAAAGACACTCTTAATCGCTAAGAGTGTCTCTTGTGCTTTGCCTAAAAAACATTCATATTCAATACTATTGCAAGACCGATAAACAAAACCGCACAGAACTTTGTAAGTTTTACAAGGAGACCTTCCATGGAACGACCCTTGTTCTTTCCCCAGTAGCTTTCCGCCGCTCCGCTGATTGCCCCGAGTCCCTGTGACTTTCCTTCCTGCATAAGTACTAAAATAGTAATAGCGATACATACTATGATAAATACAATTGTTAAAGCCGTCTTAAGTGTTGTCATATTACACCTCCTGATACCTGAACACTTCTATTTGCCATCTGTCTTTCAACAGAATTCCTAATCCAAAATCATGCAAAGTAGATTGTAACACATAAAGAAGATTATTTCAACACTTTTTTTCAACAGTTCTGCCTGTTCTCATTTTGACCTTACATTTCCTTCACACCAAAATGCAATTCCTCTTCAATTCGAAGCAAACGATTATATTTTGCCACGCGGTCACTTCGACAAGGGGCTCCGGTCTTGATTTGGCCTGCATTACAAGCCACCGCAATGTCCGCAATGGTAGTGTCCTCCGTTTCACCGGAACGATGTGAAATAATCGTCTTGTATCCATGCTCCTTGGCTTTTGCAACTGCCTCCAGGCTTTCACTCAAGGTACCAATTTGATTTACCTTAACCAAAATAGCATTCCCGGCCTGCAATTTGATACCTGCCTCCAAACGCTTCACATTGGTAACAAATAAATCATCTCCCACTAATTGTACCTTTGTACCTATTCTCTTAGTCATGACCTGCCAACCGTCCCAATCCTCTTCCGCCAAACCATCCTCAATTGAGCAAATGGGAAAGCGTTCAATTAGCTTCTCATAATATTGCAGCATCTCTTCCGTGGTTCTGGTGATTTCTTCTCCCTTCAATTTGCTTTCTCCCGGGAAGCGATACAATCCGCTTTTCTCTTCAAATAATTCACTGGCTGCCACATCCAATGCAAATTTAAATTCTTCTCCCACCTTATATCCGGCTATACCGATAGCCTCTGTCATCAATTCCAAAACACTTTCTGCATCCGGCAAATCGGGAGCAAAACCACCCTCATCTCCCACACCGGTAGATAAGCCTTTGCTTTCCAAAAGCTTTTTCAAATGGTGATACACCTCTGCACACATACGTAAACCTGTATGAAAATCGGAAGCACTTACAGGCATAATCATAAACTCCTGAAAATCCACCGTATTGGCAGCATGTTTCCCACCGTTTAAAATATTCATCATGGGAATGGGAAGCTCTTTTCCGTTTATGCCCCCTAAATAGCGATACAATGGCATCCTTAATGCATTGGCACAGGCATGAGCTACCGCCAACGATACCGCAAGCATGGCATTGGCTCCCAGATTACTTTTATTATCCGTTCCGTCCGTTTGAATTAACAAACGGTCAATCCCCGCCTGATTCAAGGCATTTTTTCCCAAAAGTACCGGTTCAATCTTCTCATGAATATTTCTGACCGCATGCTTTACACCCAAACCAAAATATCTGGGTTCTCCATCACGAAGCTCCACTGCCTCAAATTTTCCCGTACTGGCACCGGAAGGCACGGCCGCCCTGCCTTTACTAAAGGAACCCTCCGCCAAATTCTTTACAATTACTTCTGCTTCAACCGTAGGATTCCCTCTGGAATCCAGAATTTCTCTGCCACATACTCCAACAATTTCCAATATCATACAAAAAGTCTCCTTTGAGCTACTATTTCCGAACATTGTCTGCCTCATCACAACAATGTCCTTTGGTCTATAGTATGCCCAAACGGAGACTTTTTATAATTACATCTTGCCTTATTCCTAATCCATCTGTTTCTATACTTTCTTTCCTGCCAAAATTTCTTTATAATCCTGCAAATTTTTCTGCAGAAGTGCCGGTGTATCCAAGCCGTAAGGACATTTCGCACTGCACTGATTACAATGCAAACATTTCTCAATCAAAAGCATCTTCTCCTGCCACTCGGGAGTAAGCTGTGCTGCTTGCGGTGCACGACGAATCATGAGACTCATGCGGGCAGAATTATTAATTTCAATCCCAACCGGGCAAGGCATACAATAACCGCAGCCTCTGCAAAATTCTCCCAAAAGCTCCGTTCTGTCCTTTTCAATTACCGCCTTAATTTTCTCCGTCATGGTAGGCGGATTGTCAATATAGCTTAAAAATTCATCCAATTCGGACTCTCTCTGCACACCCCAAATAGGGAGTACATGGTCATACTGCGCCAAAAACGCGTAGGCTGCCGCTGAATTGGTAATCAGCCCGCCTGACAATGCTTTCATAGCAATAAAGCCCATATTCTTTTCCTTACACGCATCTACGATTTCCAAATCCTTCTCCGTTGCCAAATAGCAGAAGGGGAACTGCAAGGTCTCATACAAACCACTTTCCACTGCTTCCCACGCCACGTTCAAGCGGTGGTTGGTAATACCGATATGACGAATCATTCCCTTTTCCTTTGCCTCCAGCATGGCCTCATATAAACCGCTGCCATCTCCCGGTTTCGGGCAAAAGCTTGGATTATGGAACTGATAAATATCAATATAGTCCGTCTGTAAATTCTTCAGAGAGGTATGTAAATCCTTCCAAAACCCTTCCGCTGTGGTGGCTCCGGTTTTGGTGGCGATATACACCTTTTCTCGCATGCCCTTAAAAGCTTCTCCCACCTTTTCCTCGCTGTCCGTATAAAAACGGGCTGTATCAAAAAAGGTAACTCCGTGGTCATAAGCCTTACACACGGGCTTCACTGCCTCTTCTTTACTGATTCTTTGTATGGGCAATGCACCAAAAGAATTTTTCTCCACTGTGATGCCTGTTTTTCCTAATGTTACCTGTACCATGTTTTCTCCTTCTTTTACGTTCCATACACCCGCGAACACATAGGCACATTCCTATGCCCAGGGATCCTCCTCTACAGGCACTCTGATATCAGAAAGACACTGTATCTCCACCAAAAACCATTGTCCTGTAGAAGGTTTCTTACGCAGGCGAATTGCTCTGGGCGAATCAGCACCACTACTGGTCACATACATAGTGGCATAATTGTCCTGTGGATAAGAATAAGGCGTTTCCGTCACCTTAATTGTATACGGTTTTGTCGGCTTATAACCATTTTCCGGAGTCGCACCTTCAAAAAAAGAAAAAATCTTATAATACTTCCCATTCAATCTTTCTTTTATAAACTGCTTTTCAAACATAGACAGACTATCCGGTCCCTTCAAAAAATCCAACATCTCAAAAGATGTCTTTTCATCTTTCTCCATCTGACACAACGCAACTATTACCAATGCAGTAGTTTTGAAAGGCGAATCCAGTGTGGCTTCCTCTAAAGCCTGCAATCCCTCTAACCCCGTTGGTAATTCTACAAAACAAAATTTCTCATCCTTATTTGGCATAGTCCCCTGCCTCCTTCTCATAAATGCACTGACTTCTTCAGCCATCCAAATTTCCCAATTAATTATATCACACCGAAAATATATTATCTATATTTCTGTTACAAAAAAAGCACCACTTTTCAGTGATGCTTAATCAGGTTATTTATTATTTCTTAATCAACAATGACTTACCGGTCATTTCAACAGGCTGCTCCTTGCCCATGATTTCAATCAGGGTAGGAACGATGTCAGCCAGACAGCCGTCTTCCTTCAAGGTATATGCTTCATCATAGTTTACTAAGATGAAAGGTACCTGGTTGGTGGTATGTGCGGTAAAAGGTTCGCCGGTTTCATAATCCAGTAACTGCTCTGCATTACCATGGTCAGCACAGATAAACATTACACCGCCAACTTCCTTGATAGCATCCACTGCCTTGCCCACGCATTCATCCACTGCTTCTACTGCCTTAATTGCTGCAGCTTCCACACCGGTATGACCTACCATGTCAGGATTAGCAAAGTTAATAATAATCACATCATACTTATCAGCCTTAATTGCTGCGGTTAATTTATCACAAACCTCATAAGCACTCATTTCGGGCTTTAAATCATAGGTTGCAACATCCTTAGGAGAGTTAACCAGCACTCTGTCCTCGCCTGCATTGGGAGTTTCTACACCACCGTTGAAGAAGAAGGTTACATGTGCATACTTCTCAGTTTCAGCGATTCTTGCCTGAGTCATGTTGTTTGCTGCCAACCACTCACCAAAGGTATTGGTTACGGATACCTTGTGGAAAGCTACGTCTTTGTTAGGAATGGTAGGATCATAATCAGAGAATGCTACGAAGGTAATATCCTTGCGTACTCTGTCAAAGCCCTTGAAATCATCATCACAGAAAGCTCTGGTGATTTCTCTTGCACGGTCAGGACGGAAGTTAAAGAAGATTACGGAATCCTTATCTTCTAC
>JAZSII010000098.1:0-15407 GCA_045533725.1 Acetatifactor sp.
TGATTCAGCTTATAAATGAATAACAAAAAAGTAATCCCAAGAATTTTGAACTGCACCATTTTGTGCAGACAGCACAAAAAAGGACGCCTATGGCATAATATTTAATTTAAGCAACATACTGGCATCGCATTTCATGTGGTGTCAGTTTTGTTTTTATTTGAATTCTTTCGTTATTGTAGAAAAATATGTATTCATCAATGATTTTTCGTGCATCTTCAAATGTTTGTAATTTGATTCTGTTAATACATTCGCTCTTGAGTATTGAAAAGAAATTTTCTGCCATAGCATTATCATATGGATTCCCACGTCTTGACATTGACGGCGTAATGTTGTATGATTTAGTTAGCTTAAAGTACGCATGGGAAGTATACTGAAGGCCTTGGTCACTGTGGAGTTGCAGCTCTGCAGTGACTTTTTCCTTTTTCTTCGCTTCTTTTATTGTAGATAAGACCAGGTTTACATTTTGTTCTGTTCCGGTTTTGTATGCAATGATACTGTTGTCATACAAATCTCTGATGATTGACAAATACAGAACTCCTTGCTTTGTGTGTATGTATGAAATATCTGTAACCCACTTTTGATTTGGTCTTTCAGCAGAAAAATCTCTATTTAACAAGTTGGGATATTTGTGTAGATAATCTCCATACTTACGATATTTCTTTCTCCTAATTACCGAGAGTAATCCATATTTTTGCATAACTCGGAGTATTGTCTTAGTATTACGGTAAATGCCTTCTCTTTCAAGCCATATGTGTACTCTGCGGTAACCGTAAGTTTTACCACATTGTTCTTGACATTCTCTAATTTTCTCTGCCAACGGCAAATCCCATGCAGGTACATCTATTCTTTTAACATAGTCATAGTATCCACTTCTGGATACTTTGAAGATCCTACACATTTCACTAATGGAATATTTATCTTTATGACGGTAGATTGCCATATATTTTACGCTTGTTCTCACTTCCTTTCGGTGAGCGAGAGAAAATCCCGCATTAGTTCGTTTTCCATTTCCAATCTTTTGATATATCTTTCTTTTCTTGCAAGTTCATATTGCAACTGAGTAACCCTACTTAATTGCTGTATGGATGGTGGCAATTCGGTTCCATCTTTTCGCGGTCTGCCTTTTGGCTTTGGCATTATTCCTGCCGCTTGTTTACGCTGATTTGCATTATATCTTGTGATGAAATTATGCATTTGTTTGTATGTGAACCCAAACTTTTCTCCGATAGCTCGCAAGGTGTAACCCTGTGCCTTTAATTCTAATATTTCTTTTTCAAAGTATTTGATATGGCTGTATTCTCTTGGCATACAAAATCCCCCTATGGTAGTTTCTTTCATTCTACCATAGGGGGCTCTTTTTTTCTATTGTCCGTTTTTACTGGACTTGTGCAATTTCACCTCGCTTTTTTGTTTTGTTTTCGATAGGCGCTGGGGGAAAGGCCAAGCTGGTTTTTGAAGGCTCTGCTGAAGTTAAATGTTGTGGAATAGCCTAAAACCTCCGCGATTTCTTCCAGTTTTGCCCCTTCTTTCAGCAAGCTGCAGGCATACTCTGCTTTCTTTTTCTGCAGATAGTCGCCGGGGGTTACGCTGTATGCTTTTTTAAAAACCTTGGAGATATGGCTATAGGTATATCCAAACACATACGCCATTTCCTCCAAAGAGCAAAGCTGTAGAAAGCGTGTGTCGATATACTGCTTCATGGCGGATACCTTATCGTCGTAGGAGGAGATCTCGGTAAGGGGCTCGTCCCTTCCCCACCGGGCGATCTTCACCAAAACCGCGGTGATCAGGCAGTCTAAGTTGTTTTCCAGAAATGGCCCATCCGACCGCATAAATTCGGATATGATGTCGGTCAGATATCCGAAAATTTCCGGCATACAAAAGCTTCGTTGTTCCTTTTCCTGTATGGCGCGGAGCAGGGGCAGACAAGGTCCGTCTTTGAAATTGATGGCAAGGGTTTGAAACCGCGAGCTACTGCGACTTTTCAATGCGTGGATTTCACCATGAAAGGCAAGATGGAGCCCGTGCTTATCGACGGTTTCAAATTCCCCGTTTGCCGCGCACAGCAGGCCGTTTATGTGGGAAAAGGTCAGCTCTAAGTCACAGAACTGTTGGTGATCGTCAATGAAAAAGTCGTGGGTATAATAGGAGTCTGCAACTTGAATGATGGTATAGTTTTGCGTTTCGATGGGGGAGAGCAAAGCTTTGGTTTCAAAGTCGCAGAATCTGTTTTGGAAAATGCGCTTTTCGTTGTTTTTAATGATGTATTTCATAGTTCCATTTTATCACAACGGGTGAAGATGTCAACATTTGAGAAAAAAATGATATATTTTCTAAGATATTCGGATATGGTATTACGGATATAAAAGGTGTATTCTAATAATTGGAAGAACCCATTATTCTGCCGGAAGTGTTCTTATGAAAATCAGAATTTTAGGCAGGTTCGGATGATTCGTGTTTGCTTATATATATCACATAGGTTACGAGGAAAATAAACTCCTCAAAACGGAATTGGAGCAGCTTGGTATCGCAGATGCCCATACCCGCTATGTGGTAACCCACATAACCCACAATAAATCCGAGTACCACGAAAAGGCGGAAGAAATCTTTGCCGTTACCGAAATTGAGGTCGCCTACGACGGTATAGAAATAGAGCTATGATAAGGGGACGATAAAATGGAAAAACGATGGATTTTTTTAACAGATTCCTACGAGGGCCTGGAAAAGACAGCGATCAACCAGCTGTATGCCGTGATAGCCGGCGGCGTTTCCTATGTCCTGCCCATAAAATCTGCTGATGAAGTAACCCAAGAGGAACTGGAAAACAACCATATTATTTTTGTGGGAAAGGCCACTGCCCCGTTCCTTGCCAAGTGTAAAACCGATATGCAGCGCCCGACAGAAAAAGAGAGCTACTCCATTTATGTGGGCGAAAGCGCCTTTGGGGAAGAAAACCAAATGGTCGTGATCGTCGGCTATGATGCAGCAGGCGCTTTTTACGGCTGTATGGATTTCTGTAATAAATACCCGGGTGGCCCTGTCTATGTGGATAAAAATATTTGGGGCTGCGAGATCTTTGAAGCGCCCTTTGAAAGTAAACTGAACCCCTGGAAAATGACCGCTGCCCCTGCCATCAAGCGCCGGGCGATCTGGACCTGGGGGCATGTCATTTACGATTACCGGAAGTTCTTTGAGAATATGGCAAAGCTGCGGCTGAACGAAATCATCATCTGGAATGATGTGGCGCCGCTGAATGCAAAGGATGTGGTGGACTATGCCCACAGCCTGAATATTAAGGTGATCTGGGGCTTTGCCTGGGGCTGGGATACCTATTGCAAAAATGTTCTTGACCGCTATGGTGACCAATTGATCGCGGAAATCAAAGAGCGGGTGCTGAAGACCTACGAAAAAGAGTATAGCCAAACCGGCGCGGACGGCATCTATTTCCAGACCTTTACCGAGCACAGCGTGTCGGAAATTGGCGGAAAACCCGTTGCCCGGATCGTCACAGAGCTGGTAAACGATATTTCGGCAAGCCTTTTTGAAAAGTATCCCGATCTGCAAATTCAATTTGGCCTGCACGCAACCTCTGTGCGGGAAAATTTGGAGCACTTGAAGAAAGTGGACAAGCGAATCCATATTGTTTGGGAGGATTGCGGCAGTTTCCCTTATAATTATCTTTCCGACAATGTGGAGGCTTTTGACGAAACGGTTGCCATTACCGAGCAGACGCTAAAGCTGCGGGGAAGCGATGAAAAATGGGGCGCAGTCTTAAAGGGTATGCTGAACCTGGACTGGGCAACCTTTGAACATTTTTCCGCTCCCTATATTCTGGGCGAAAGAACTGTCAGCTACATCAAGCAGCGGCAGCTGAAAAAAGACCGCATCTGGAAGCTGCAGCAAGCCGGTTGGCTAAAAAATGCGGAATATGCCCGCAAGATCATAGCGACTGTTGCAAGCTTCGGCAAAGAAGATACCGTTGTGGAGGCCCTTGTGGAGGATGCGATGCTGGGTAACCAAATTGCGTTCCCGGCGGCACTGTATGCGGAAATGCTTTGGACGCCCAATCGTGATGCAATGGAAATGGTAGAGCAGGTAGCCAAATATCCCTGTGTGAATTTTTCCAATCTTTGAGGTGCTTTATGAAAGAATTATACAATCAGTTTAAAAGTGAATTGCTGGAGTCCTGCATCCCCTTTTGGCTTACAAATGCCCGGGACCGGGAATACGGCGGCATTATCAACTGCCTTGACCGCACGGGAAAGGTCTATTCCGAGGATAAAAGTGTCTGGATGCAAGGCCG
Organism: Acetatifactor sp.; assembly: GCA_045533725.1. Classification (GTDB taxonomy): domain Bacteria; phylum Bacillota; class Clostridia; order Lachnospirales; family Lachnospiraceae; genus Acetatifactor. Next base: position 4,304 of record JAZSII010000098.1, read on the forward strand.
GGCAGGCTGGATGTTCTCCTATATCTACAATCACATTGATCAAAAAGAAGAATATCTGACCTTTGCCAAAAGCTGTATTGATTTTGCAACAAAGCATTGCATTGATACGGACGGCCGTATGTTCTTTACGGTCACCCGGGATGGCCGCCCCTTGCGGAAACGCCGCTATTGGTTTTCTGAAACCTTTTACATCATGGCAAATGCGGAATACTATATGGCAACCAAAGATAGCGCATCCCTAAAAACCGCCCAAAAGTATTTTGACTTTGTGTATGGAATGTACAAAGACCCGCAAACAGATCCCTATAAGATCACACCCAAAAGCTATGCGGAAACCCGCAACACCAAAACCCTTGCCAACCCCATGATCCTTATGAATGTAGCATCCATTATGCGGCAGGCGGACACTGAGCGGTTTTCTTATTATGATGGGATCATCACAGATTTGATCAAGGATATCCAGTGCTTTTATAAGCCGGAATACAAGGCGATGTTTGAAAATATCAACGCAGATGATAACAGCGTGATTCTGAACACGGCCACCTGCAGAGTGATCAATCCCGGACACGATATTGAGTGCGCGTGGTTCTTGCTGGAGGAGGCGGTCCGCAGACAGGATGATGCTCTTATAAAATTTGCCGCACAGGTGTTTGACAATGCCTTTGCTTTGGGTTGGGACAAGGAATACGGCGGTATCTTGTACTTTAAGGATATTTTGGGCCTGCCTGTTGAGGCCTATGGGCACGATATGAAGCTTTGGTGGCCCCATAACGAGGCTATGATTGCTTCCTTGATGCTCTATCGCACCACCGGCGACAGAAAGTATTGGGATATTTTCAACCTGGTCAGCGACTATGCTTTTGCCCATTTCTCAGACAGAGAATACGGCGAATGGTTTGGCTACCTGCGCCGGGACGGCTTGCCCACAGAGCCTGCCTGCAAGGGCCATACCTATAAAGGCCCGTTCCATGTGATGCGCATGCTTGCAAAATGTATGCAGCTATTGGAAGACTGGTCGGAGTAAAAGATCACAAGCGAGGTGAATTTCACCTCGCTTGTTTTATAGGATCAATTGTGATATAATATTTTTAAATTTTGAGCGTATTGCTTGATAATTTTTATTATTCCCATACGAGGTGTTACAATGGATTTTGAAAAACTGATCGCAGAGCGATTTTCCGTAAGAAAATTTAAACCTGAGCATCTGCCGCAGGAGGTTCTCGATAAAATTCTTGAGGCGGGGCATAAGGCTCCTACCGGTTGTAATTATCAACCCCAGCGGATTCTTGTGCTTAATACCGATGGCTCAATTGCAAAGCTAAAGGAATGCACCAAATGTCATTTCAATGCGCCAACAGCAATGCTTATTTGCCATAATAAGAACGAAAGCTGGGTAAGGAAATACGACGGTGCCCTTTCATCTCCGGTAGATGCTGTCATCGTTACAACCCATATTATGTTGGCATGTCAAAATGAGGGTGTTGGCACCTGCTGGGTAATGCATTTTGATCCCGACGCTATGCGCAAAAGCTTTAATATCCCCGGCAACATTGAACCAATCGCCCTGCTTGTGATGGGCTATCCTGCGGATGATGCCAAGCCGCTTGACCTGCATCATCAATTTCGCCCCATGAACGAAGTTGTGTTTTATGATAATTTCTAAAGCAAAGCGACTCTCTGATCCCAGTTCCTAAGCTCAAAAAATCCCCTTGTTTTACAGATCCTTACAGTACAATTTTTTACAGTAAGGGTATTATGAAAGCAACAGGAATCGTTTGTAGAATAGAGGAATGTGATATAATAACCCAATAATCTACATAGTAAAAGCGGAGTGAAATCACTCCGCTTTTGCTATTCTATTTTTGGATGAACGTAAGGTTTATCGGTAATGTTATATCCAAATAGTTGCTTATGCAGGCGGCTCACATAGTTTGGGTCGGTATAACCGTACATTGCAGCCGCTTCATACAAATGCATATTGGTATGGTCTATAAGCGTTTTTATGCTTTCAAGCTTGAGTTTATTAATGTGTTTCATAACGGTTGTGCCTTCCGCTTTTTTAAAAACCGTGCACAAATATTCGGGGGAAATTCCCAAATATGCAGCCACAGAGTTTTGAGTAATACAAGCACGGATATTTCTTTGTATATAGTCTTTTGCTCTTTGAGCATACAAAATCTCACTTGGTAAATTATTGCTTTGGGCATTACGGTTGCATTTGTCAATTGCGCAAAGCAGTTCAAGAAATTTAGCAGCCCCCAAAACTCTTGATTCTTTATATACTAATTGATTATGTACAAATCCATCTATCAAACGGCAGATATTTGCGGTGCCCGTTTTCGCAGGTGTAATTATTGGCAAAAGCAAGCCGCGGTTATCGCTACAAAAAACCCAGTCTACCTTTACACCAACGGTATGATGGGAATGGAATTTATCGGTTACAATAACGGTCTTTTTGTCATGAAGCAGGCAAAGGATATCTCCTTTTTTAGCACAAAGCCTTTCATTTCCCACTTCAAGATCAAAGGAGCCATCGGCGATATAGGAAACTTCCAAAACGCGCTCTCTGACAGAAAAACTGTTATGGTAATGATCTGCTTTATAAATATGCGAAAAAAGTATGTCAGGCAACGATGTGATTTCAACGCAATTCATATTCTCCATCCCCCTTTATTTAAAATATCATTATATATTAATTTTGTCAAGATTATGAATTGTGTTTATTTACATTATGCAATTTCTAAATATAATTTTATTAAGAAATCTTTTGGTTTTGGAGGTTTTTATGAAATTATTTGAATATCTTAACAATGAAATATGTGAAGATACTTGCGGTACGTATGCCCCGTTTTATTACAGATATTTAGGTTATGCGCAAGACATTGCTGCAAAGCCTTCAGCTTTTCGTGCCAATGGGATCTATGCGCTTTTTACTGAAACTAAACCGATTATTTTAAAAAGCGAAATAATAGCAGGCAATAAAAAAGCGTTGTACGCAAACGTTGATAAGATGACTCTTGAATACGCAAAGGAGACCGTTAAACGCTTTGGCGAAAGATCTTTTGCAACCAACAAGGACCATTATACTCCAAACTACGAACATATTTTGCAGGTTGGTTTGCCGGGTCTTATCGATGAGATTAACATTTCACTTGAAGCCCATAAAGATGATTGCGGAAAATGCGAAACCTTATCCGCAATGAAGCATACCCTTTGCGGCTTTTCACAAATGATAAAGAATTATGCGTTCGCGGCACAGGAGTGTAAAAACAATCCTGATTATAATAACAAGCGTTTGGATGCGATCATCGAAAACTGCGATGCGATCATCAAGGGGAAGCCCAAAACTTTTGCGCAGGCCCTTCAGCTTGTATGGTTTTGCCATACCGCTTTTTTGATGGAAGGTCGTAATGCTATGGCGCTTGGGCGGTTGGATCAGTATTTGTATCCGTTTTATCAAACGGATATTGAAAAAGGTATTATTACAGACGAACAAGTAGTTGAACTGCTTGAAAATGTATTTATAAAACTTCAGGATGATATTGTCAATATCTGCATAGGCGGACAGAACAAAAATGGAGAGTGTGAAATCAATCCTTTAAGTTATTGTATTTTAAAGGCAGTTGGAAATTGCAACGTTCCCGGACCCAACCTTTCGCTCAGACTCACAGAGAATACGCCTGACGATTTTTTGGACGAATGTCTTAAAACGATCGGAACGGGGCTTGGTTATCCTGCGCTTATGAATGATGACGTCAACATTGCGGCGCTGAAAAAATACGGTTATGCAGAAGAGGATATCTACAATTATTCTATGGTGGGGTGCATTGAAAACTTTATTACCGGGATGCAGCCACCTTGGTCTGACGGACGATTTGACACGCCCCGATATCTTGATTACGTCTTCAATAATGGCATAAGCGAAACAAACGGCAGTATGGGTCTTGACACAGGTGACGTTAAAAACATAGGCTCTATGCAAGAATTTATGAAAGCATTCGAGAAACAACTCGCCTTTGGAGTTGCAGAATACTGCGCAAATTTTAATCAAAAAAACAACTCCATCAATCAGGCTTTTTATCCCCAACCGTTTTTGTCTTGTTTTTGTTACGATTGCATCGGCAGAGGTTTGGATATCAATAATGGAGGCAGTAAATATCCTTCGGTTCACGGTGCCGCTGTAATGGGAATCGGCACCACAGCCGATTCTCTCGCTGCCATTGAAAAAATTGTATTCACCGACAAAAAAGCAACCTTAAGTGATCTTAAAAATGCCTTGAACCGTAATTTTGAAGGATATGAGGAATTACAAAAGGAGCTGCTTGCCGCACCTAAATACGGAAATAATGATGATTTCGTGGACAAATACGCCGTCTGGTTCATTGATTATTTAGGCGCCCTTTTTAAAAACTATAAAACGCGTGACGGTGGAGGAATCTACATTGCAGCTGCGGCAAATACAAGCAACATTTACGCCGGAAGAGGCATAAATGCCACACCGGATGGCAGAAAGCGCGGCGAGCCGCTTTCCGATGCTGCCTCCCCTACCTATGGCAGAGACGTACGCGGAGCAACAGCCACGGTAAACAGTATTTCAAAGCCCGATTATACAAAGGTTGCTTGCGGAAGCGTTGTAAACCAAAAATTTTCACCGTCTATGTTTACGGATGAAAAGCGCAAAAAGCTTTTGGCTCTCATTCGAACCTATTTTAAAAAAGGCGGGCAGGAAATGCAAATAAATGCCACTTCCCGAGAGGTTTTGCAAAAGGCTATGGAAGAGCCGGAGCAGTATAAAAACCTTGTGGTCAGAGTATCCGGATTTTCTGCGTTTTATGTTACACTTGACAAAGCAGTACAGCTGGATATTTTAAACCGCACACAGCAGGAGTAATGGATATGCTATTAAATATTTCAAACATTCAGCATTTCTCCGTAGGTGATGGTAAAGGAATCCGCACAACCGTATTTTTCAAAGGCTGTAATCTTCGGTGCCCTTGGTGCCACAATCCTGAAAACCTGACGGCAGCACCTTGCGTAATGAACTATAAAAGCATACACAAAACAGAAGTGCTTGGAAAACAGCTTACGGTAGAGGATATTTTACCGGAGCTTCTGGAAGATAAAGATTTTTTCTTGCAAAGCGATGGCGGTGTGACGCTGTCGGGCGGTGAGGTAATGCTTCAGGCAGAGGGCGCGGCGGAGCTTACAAAAAAGCTGAAAGAGCATGGCATTTCAACACTGATTGATACGGCAGGTTGCGTTCCGTATCAAGCGTTTGAAAGGCTGAATCCGTTTGTGCAAGGGTATCTGTTTGATTTTAAAACAGCGGACGAGAGAAAATACGAGGAAATCGGCGGCGATTTAAAAATAATAACGCAAAATCTTGAGAGGCTGATCTCAGACGGTATGAATGTGCAGGTTCGTATTCCTCTGATCCCGGATTTTAATGCCGATGAGGACTCTATTTTTGAAATCTGCGAACAGCTGAAGACAATCGGTATAGAAGAGGTAGAATTATTGCCGTTTCACCGCTTGGGCAGCGCAAAATACGAAGCGCTCGGGTTGGATTATCAATATAAAAACTATGAGCCGCTTTCAAAAGATAAACTGGATGAAATAACAAAGCAATATTCCAAGTTTTTTAATGTAATAATTGAAAGGTAGGAAAACGTTATGAAAGCAAAAGCAGCTGTATTTATGGGCGCACACAAAGATTTTGAAGTGCGGGAATTTGAGGTAACAAAATGTCCGAAGGGCTACGGTCAGATGGAGCTGATTGCCAGTGGTATTTGCGGAACCGACCTGCATATGCACAACGGTAAATTGGCTGTGGGCGCACCGTCGATTATCGGCCACGAATTTGTTGGCAGAATTACAGACGCGGACCAAGCCGAAGCGGGAAAATACGGTTTAAAAATCGGTGATGCTGTAATCGCTGATATCGCCGTACCTTGCGGTGAGTGTATTCTTTGTAAAAACGGCGATGATGCCAACTGCGTAAATATGCAGGTGACAAACGGCGGTAGCATTGAAACCCCTCCGTATCTCTATGGTGGATATACAGAGGTCAACTACACTCCACTCAAAAATTTGATTAAAATTCCCGAGAGCATTGATCCTACTGTTGCGGCAACTTTTGCCTGCCCCGGTCCCACTGCGATTCATGCGTGTTGCCTTGCAGATAATGCTGGGGTGGATTTTTCTAAAATCAACGTTGCAGTAGTGCAAGGACTTGGACCGGTGGGCACCTTTGCTGTAATGTATTTAAAAAGAATGGGCGTAAAAACTGTTTATGCAATTACAGCAGGAAACAATCTCAAGCGAGAAGAATTGGCGGTCAGCCTCGGTGCAGACAAAGTATTTAACTTAACAAGAGAAGGCGCCGAAACCGTAACAAAGGCATTGCTGGAAGAAAACGGCGGATTGGGTGTAGACCTTTGCTTTGAAGCATCGGGTGCGCCGCAAGCGGTGGTACAGGGCATGGATATTTTAAGAAATCGGGGTGTGTATCTCGTACCCGGACAGTACAGTGCTTCGGGCGGCATTGAGATTCAGCCGCAGATCATTACCTTCAAGGCATTGCATATCATTGGTTCATCTCAATATTCTATGAGCGATGTGCATAAATACCTTGAATTCCTTAATGCAAATCCTGACTTACATCCGTTGATTGAAAAACTCGGCTCCAAATATAAAGTAGAGCAAATCAATGAGGCGATCATCGATGCAAAGAGCGGAAATAATATCAAGACACTTTTGGTGAAATAATATGAATATTATTATTTTTGGCGGACAAAGCAATATGCAGGGGCAAAGCGAAGCTCTGACAAGCACAGAAATCATACCGAATGCGGTTGAGTATAGATATCTCGACAATAAACTCATACCGCTTAAAAATCCTGTCGGTGAAGATATTACCTTTGATGAAATGCAGGGCTATCGTTTTGATAACGGGGTCGATCAACAAGAATGGTTAAATTTGCACGTTACAGGAAGCGCCTGCTACGGGCATACGAATTTAGTGCCGGAATTTTGCAGGGCGTTTACAAAAAACACAGGCAAACCGATTGTTGCCGTTCATGTAGCCAAAGGAAGCACCGTTATTGCCGATTGGTTACCGGGAACTGCCGGCTACCAAATAATTATCCAAAAATCAAGTGCCGCAATCGCAAAAATCAAGTCGAAAGAAGAAATAAAAAGAATCTTTTTTGTATGGTTGCAAGGAGAAAGCGATGCAATAAGCGGAAATAGTAAATACTATTACAAACAAAAAATCACAGAACTTTGTCAGGCATTAAAAAAGGATATTGGTATCGAAAAATTCGGTATTATTCGTGTCGGGCGTTTTACAAACGACGAGAGAGATTTAGAAATCATCTCTGCTCAAGACGAAATATGCAATGAAAATGATGATTTTATAATGCTTACGGATATAGCCACCCAATTAAATGAGCAAAGCGAATATATGAACCCACATGTTCGCGGACATTACAGCGCAAAAGGGCTTGAAAAATTGGGCATGGAAGCAGGAAAAACTTTAGCAAACCATTTTAAATAAGTATAAATCTCCTTGTTTTACAGATACTAACAGTACAAATTTGTAAAGCAAGGAGATTATTATATATTATGAAAGCAACTGGAATTGTTCGTAGAATCGATGCTGGTGTTATTAAAACACCAAGAATATACATAGCAAAAACGAGGTGAATTTCACCTCGTTTTTGTTGCTTAAGGAAGATGTATACGCGGCATCCTGTCTTATTATTTAATTGCTTTTTGTGAAGCACAGTAATCTTTAGCTGTCAGTATAAAATTTTTCACTATGGGATTATCGTCTGTGCTATGCTGTCTTGCAATGTATATCATGCGGTGGGATTCTTCATTTTTTGGCAGGAAAAACAGTATGTTTTCAGCATTGTATTGCTTTTGGCGAATAGCCAAATCGGTTGTTATAACAGCGCCGATGCCCGCACACATCAGATTGTAATGCATTTCGCTATGACGCGCGTTTTTAATTTCGCAAGATGCGGTTTTAAAATCTCCAAGCATACGTGTCATTCTGCGTGCGGTATCTGACTTATTAGAATATTTAATGAATTCTATATTATTGAATACAGATAAATCTTCGATCTCTTGTTCCTTTGAATACTGACCCATCAATATTTCTTCATAGGTTAAAGCAAGGTGTGACAACTCTTCGGCGCCTCTCATTTCCTTATGCATGGCAATAACCAATCGCTCTTTAAAAATTGGTTCTGTGATGTATTTGCTGTGGTCAGTAGCATATGTTACCAACAAATCGACCTCACCATTCTTTAATTTATCCCAAAGAACATCAGAGCTTCCAACATTTCCAATATCGAGAGTCACCTTGATTTTGGGATATTTTTTATGAAAAGCACCGCAGATTTCAGACATAAGGAAATAGGAAGCATAGCTTGAACCACCAATCGTAAGTGACCCGTAACTCATATCGGAGAGTTCGCGGATTCTTCGGTGCATATCGCTCTCGCATGCCATTATTTCTTCTATGCTTTCGATATAAATCCTACCCTGCGAAGTGAGCGTTAACGGTAATTTTGTCCGGTCAAAAATGCGTATGCCCAATTCTTTTTCAAGTCTTGAAATTGCCGCACTCAGTGCAGGCTGAGAGATATATAACGCTTTTGCCGCAGCTGAAAAGCTCTTTTCTTTATATACCTGATATGCATATTTTGCAGATAATTCCAACTTAATCGCATCCCTATAACTTAATAATTATAATGTAATCATATTATATATATTTGATTATACACCTAAACTGTAATATAATCAAGATAAAATCTATTCAAAGGATGCATATGGCGATGGAGAAAAAGGTAAATCTGTTTGTAAAAATATTCCCTTGGTATCATGGCCTTTTAGGCGATCTTCTGTTTTACATAGCAATAGATACTTTATTTTTAACTGTGGTAAAAAACTTCTCTCCTGCGCAAATAGTATCACTCACTTCTTTTTCGCAGTTTGCTTGTATCGCCCTTCAATTTCCAATTCTTTTTGTAATAAAAAAGATAGGCAACACTAACTCGGCAAGGATGAGGGGTCTTTGCATGTTAGTATCTGCTATATTAATCACAGTCGGGAAAAGTTTTTATCTCGTTTTGCTTGGCAGAATATTTCACGATGTCGCCGTAATTTTCAGCAGTGCCTCGATTGTGGCGCTTGAAAACAACCTTGATTTAGTTGGTAGACGCAATGATTTTGTTCGTGTGAGGACCGCCGGAAACACAGTTTACGCGGTTGTTACAATGCTTATTTCTTTTGTGGCAAGCTTGATGTTTAACCTGAATAACTATCTGCCTATGATCGGATGCATTACCACCTGTACGGTCGGTTTTGTGCTTTCGCTGTTTATGAAGGATTATTCGGATTATAATAAGATCGCCTATGGAAAGAAAAAGGACGGGAAGGTAAAAGTACATTACAGTAAGTTCGTTATTATGGCGATCATTGTTTATGCGATGTTTTATCCGATTGTATCAACAGGGCAATCGGAAGGAAAATTGTTTATTCAACAGCATGTTCTTTTGGATTTCAATATTGACAATACCACACTGATCATCGGTGCGATCGTCTGCGTTTCCCGGATCATCCGTGTGTTTTCCAATATTATTTTTGCAAGACTTTATGAAAAATATCAGGCAAAAATGGGCATTGCTATGCCGGTACTCCTTTGCTTTTCCATGGGTTTTCTGCTGTTCGGTTCATTTATCCCATCAATATTCGTAAAGATAGCGGTAATGTCTGTGGGATATATCATCATTCTTTTCGCAAGAGATCCGTTTCGGCTTTATATGCAGGATGTTCTCTTTGAAAACACGCCCAAAGAACAGCATCAGACATTACTTGCCATCCTCGAATTTGGCGTAAAGGTCGGAACTGCTGCGATGGGACTTTCTTTCTCCGCAATTCTGCTCAGTTATCCAATGGTTGCGGTTATAACGATCCTGTTTGTACTATCGATGATTGAGATCATATTGGGCATAAAACTCTACAAAATGGTTTTATTGGCAAAAACCTTAAAAACGCAAGCCGCTCAATAAAGGAACAACCATGCTTTACAACTCCTCTGTTTATTGCAGAGGAGTTTTTCTTTCCCTGCAGTATAATCTCCGCTTGTTTACAGATACTAACAGCGTAATTTGTAAAATTATTGTAGGGCGGGGGCTTGCTCCCGCCCTACGATGTAAATGAAGGAGAAAGATATATGAAAGCAACAGGAATAGTTCGTAGAATCAATGAATGTGGTATAATAACACCAAGAGCCATAAAGCCGCATAAACACTGGGGTTTTCGCTGATCATGTCCAAAATATTTTGGGAAAACAAGCGGTTTTGGTCTTTGATTGTTATTAAGGCGAGGTGTTGGAATACATAGCAAAAGGCCGGATGGACACAGATGTTCATCCGGCTTTGTTATAAATAAAATATAAGATCATGGAGATAATATCCCTTAATCAAATTACGGTTCCCTTAAAAACACAGAATATTTAAGGGAATATTTTGAATTGATTATTGACTATTCCCTTACAAATGGTTATAATATAAGGGAAAGAGAAGGAGGATAAGGGAATGAGACCTTTTAATTACTCTGTTATTAAAGATCAAAAATGGGATTCTGAGATTTTAGGACTAATCGCCGCAATATATAAAGAGGCAGGAAAGCAAGAACTTTATCTCAAACAACGTCCGGAAGAATTGGAAAAGTTGGTCGAAATCGCAAAAATTCAGAGTACAGAAGCATCCAATGCGATCGAAGGTATAGTTACCACCAATACCCGTATCAAGCAGTTGGTGGAAGAGAAAACGACACCTAAGAATCGTGATGAACAGGAAATTGCCGGTTACCGCGACGTTCTTTCTATTATTCACGAAAGTTTCGATGCGATATCTTTGTCCCGCAATTATATTCTTCAACTCCATAAAATTATGTACAGCCATATGAATAACCCTATGGCCGGTCAGACAAAGAATGTTCAGAATTATATTAGTGCAACTTACCCTGACGGACATACAGAGATTTTGTTTACTCCTCTTGCTCCGTTTGAAACACCAGAGGCGTTGGA
>JAZSII010000056.1:0-4599 GCA_045533725.1 Acetatifactor sp.
CAAGCGGTCTTAGGAAGACAACCACTGGATTCAACTCCTTGGCTCACAGAACGACATGGCTACGATCCGACTTGGAATGTTACCCGGCAAAGCTTGCACACGGACATGTAACCTGGCTTATCCGCAATGACGTAAAGACCATTTTCTATCCGGCACTGTTTTACGAGCGTAACGAATTTGACAAGGCAAACAATCACTACAACTGCCCCATCGTTACCTCTTATTCCGAAAATATTAAAAACAATGTGGAAGAAATCACCAGCGGTCAGGTACGCCTGCGTAATCCTTTTATGTCCTTTAGGGATGAGGAAACCATTTCCTCTTCATTAATCAAGGAGTTTACGGAAATCCCCGCTTCTGAAATTAAAGCAGCAGTACATAAAGCATGGATTGAACAGGAAAAAGCCCGCAAGGATATGCAGGCAAAGGGCGAGGAAGTATTGAAATACTTACAGGAAACCGGCAAACGTGGTATTGTTCTGGCAGGTCGTCCTTATCATATTGACCCGGAAATCAACCATGGTATTCCGGAAATGATTACTTCTTTTGATATTGCCGTGCTTACCGAAGACTCTGTATCACATTTGGCTGAGCCGGAACGTCCTTTGATTGTTTCCGACCAGTGGATGTATCATTCCAGATTATATGCTGCCGCAAGCTATGTAAAGACTACTGAAAATGTGGACTTAATCCAATTGAATTCCTTTGGTTGCGGCTTGGATGCGGTTACCACGGATCAGGTATGTGATATTTTAACAGGCTCCGATAAAATTTATACCTGTTTAAAAATTGATGAAGTAAATAATCTGGGCGCAGCACGAATTCGTATCCGCTCCCTTCTTTCCGCCTTAAAGGTAAAAGAAAAGAAGGCTGAAAAGCGTACCATTCGTTCCAGTGCCATCAATAAGGTGGTTTTCACCGAAGAAATGCGTGAAGAGTACACTATCTTGTGTCCTCAGATGTCACCCATTCATTTTGATCTGTTACAGCCGGCTATGAAAGCCTGCGGATACAATTTTGAAGTATTAAACAATGACAACAAGCATTCCGTTGACGTTGGTTTGAAATATGTAAACAATGATGCCTGCTATCCTTCCCTTTTGGTTGTAGGACAGCTTATGGAAGCACTGCTTTCCGGCAAATACGATTTGAACAAAACAGCACTTATCATTACCCAGACGGGAGGCGGTTGCCGTGCAACCAACTATATCGGCTTCATCCGTCGTGCCTTGGAAAAGGCAGGAATGGCTCACATTCCGGTTATTTCCTTAAACCTTGGCGGAATCGAGACAAACCCCGGCTTCAAGCTGGATACCAAGCTCGGACTTCGTATGGCACTTGCTGCACAGATTGGCGATATTTTCATGCGCTGTGTTTATCGAATGCGCCCTTATGAAGAAGTACCCGGAAGCGTAAATGCCATGCATCAGAAGTGGTTAAAGGTTGCTACGGAATATGTTACTGCAAAGAAAGTGAAGCTCAGAAAATTCCCTTCTCTTTGCAAGCAGATTATCCGTGATTTTGACAGTATTCCTTTAAAGGATATCAAAAAACCCCGCGTGGGTATTGTAGGAGAAATCTTAGTAAAGTTCTCTCCTGCAGGAAACAACCATTTGGTAGAACTATTGGAATCCGAAGGTGCAGAAGCTGTAATGCCGGAATTAATTGGTTTTATGCTTTATTGCTTCTATGACCAAATTTACAAAGCAAAGAATCTGGGCACCTCCAAGAAGTCTGCCCGTACCTCAAAGCTTGCAATCTGGGGCATTGAACATGTTTTGCAGGGTCCTGCACGAAAAGCCTACAAAAAGAGCAAACACTTCAGTGTGCCCGCTTCTATTTATGACCTTGTGAAATATGCTGAACCAATCGTATCCATAGGTAATCAAACCGGTGAAGGATGGTTTTTGACCGCAGAAATGATTGAGCTGATTCATGACAATGTACCGAATATCGTATGTACACAGCCCTTCGCCTGCCTGCCGAACCACGTAGTGGGCAAAGGTGTTATCAAGGCTCTGCGCAAGGCATATCCCGAATCAAACATTGTGGCAATCGATTACGATCCCGGTGCCAGCGAAGTAAACCAGCTGAACCGTATCAAGCTCATGCTGTCAACTGCGAATAAAAACCTAGCAGTCACAAAGGAAAAATAAGCACAATCCCCGATTCACAGGCCATTTATTGCCCGGAATCGGGGATATTTTACTTCTTATTCTTCATTGCTATCAATAACAAATCCTTTACATTGTTTTCATTCATAAAAGGCAGAAAACAGTTAACATTTTCTCCTTGCTGTAATGCTTCTTTCGCAAACTCTACCACCTTATCCTCGTTTATATAGGGCAAATACCCGGATATATTCAGCCCCTTCTCCAGATCCTCCTTTGCCCACCTGCATACTATTTCCTCGTTCATAAACGGAAGGTATATCCCAAAAGCCAGTCCGTTTCCTCTGGCCGCTCTTGCAAGCTCTTCCACATCATTTTCTGCCATAAAAGGTAAAAAGGAATGTAGCAATTGTGCATCTGCTCCTACTGCCAAACTATGTATCTGCTTGGGCTTCAATATTGGCAAAAGACTTCGCAATTCTTCTGCTTCTACCTCTCCATCTTTTACATATTCCTCTAAATGACCTTCAACCGCCGCTTCCACAATAGATGACTTCTCGCCTAATAGTTCATCCAAAGACACCTCAAATATTTCTGCCAGCTCCGGCAATTTGGAAATGTCCGGCATACTGTTCCCTCTCTCCCAATTGGATACTGCCTGAAAACTGATTCCCAGTTGGTCCGCCAGTTCCATCTGGGTCATATCTCTACTCTTTCTTAATGAAACAATTTTCTTACCAATCTTTTGCATATCAAACATATTTTTTCCTCACTTTAATTGTAATTTAAAAGCGCTTTCTAAGTCTCATTATATGCATTCTTTTCAGGTAAGTCTATAAAGTGGTACTTGAATACTTTAAAACGTGTTCAAGAAATAATTGAATCACAAGACCCTGAAGCTACATTCTTTTACTATAATACCAGTACGTAACCAAGTGCACCACGCATATAACCAGAAAGCTTACAAATAATGTAGAAGCAACCGTCGCACTGAAAAAAGAGGAAATAACTCCGGCAAGTGCAAATCCATACATACTAATAGCAAAGGTTATGTCTGAGTTTTTGTGACCTAACAATATATTTCTTTCATCATGGGATTCCACATACGCTTTCTTTAAGGATTCGTCGTCCTTAAGAGCCTTTTTTGCATTTCTAAATCGTCCGCTTGCAACCCCGATAAGCCCTCCCAGCATACCGGCATATACCAAGTAACTAATAAATGATCTGCTCTTATCCACTAATACTACCGGTATAAACAAACACAAAAAAATAATCATTAAAATCCTACAAATAATTAATTCCTTCTTTAACTCTTTTCTATATCCTTCCACTTACATCTCCTCCACTTCAATAGAAGTAATGGTTTGTCTGGTCACCCCCACTGCATTGGCTAATTCCTCTTGAGACAGCTTATGCTGTTTTCTTAATTCCGCTATTCTTGTCTTCAATGAATCTCCTCCCTCTCACAAGTTGTTGTCAAGCATGCTTTGCAAAAATTTTTAAAATTATTTTTTCTTGCACTCTGCCCAAAATATGTTAGAATAATCTATATGTTTATTTAAAGGAGATTTGAGTTATGGAAAAAGAAACAAAATGTATACATGCCGGCTACACCCCTAAAAACGGTGAGTCCCGCATGATTCCTATTGTACAGAGTACTACTTTTAAATATGATTCCAGCGAAGAAATGGGCAAGTTATTTGACTTGGAAGCAAGCGGATATTTCTACACCCGTCTTCAGAACCCTACCAACGATTATGTAGCAGCAAAGCTTTGTGCTTTGGAAGGCGGTACTGCAGGTATGCTTACCTCTTCCGGCCAGGCAGCAAACTTCTACTCTATTTTCAATATTTGTAGTTGCGGCGACCATGTAGTAGCATCCTCTACCATTTACGGCGGAACCTACAATTTATTTGCCGTAACCATGAAACGTATGGGAATTGAATTTACTTTTGTAGATCCTGATTGCTCTGATGAAGAATTGGAAGCAGCATTTAAGCCCAATACCAAGGCCGTATTTGGTGAAACCATTGCTAACCCTGCATTAAATGTATTTGATATCGAAAGATTTGCCAACATGGCACATAAGCATGGTGTTCCCCTTATCGTAGATAACACATTTGCTACTCCTATTAACTGCCGTCCTATCGAGTGGGGCGCAGACATCGTTACCCACTCAACTACCAAGTATTTAGACGGTCACGATGCTACCGTTGGCGGGTGTATCATTGATTCCGGCAAATTTGACTGGATGGCACATGCTGACAAATTCCCCGGTCTTACCACCCCTGATGATTCTTATCACGGTGTTACATACGCTGAAAAATTCGGCTTAGGCGGTGCATTTATTACCAAGGCAACTGCACAGCTTATGAGAGACTTCGGTTCCATTCAGGCTCCCATGAACGCTTACTTACTCAACTTAGGTATTGAGTCCTTACATGTACGTATGCCCCGTCACTGTGAAAACGCACAGAAGGTGGCTGAA
>JAZSII010000118.1:0-21911 GCA_045533725.1 Acetatifactor sp.
ATCATAATCAAGGATGCGAGCAAAAAACAGGAAGATCAACTACCGTTAATATTTAACAAGTATATGGTTATGGTGGCAGTGCACAAGCCGGAGTTTGATATTGATATGAAGACCATGCCGCTTGCTTTGAAGGTGGAAGGAGACAAGGTTTTTGCAGAGGGAACCAGTCTGGGCGGCGATGATGGTATTGCAGTGGCATATGCTTTGGCAATCTTGGCGGATGACAGTATTGCACATCCACATTTAGAAGTGGTGATTACTGTGGATGAGGAAACCGGTATGGACGGAGCCAGAGGAATTGATTTGTCCATGCTAAAGGGCAATCGGTTGCTGAATCTGGATTCTGAAGAGGAAGGCGTATTTTGGACCAGTTGTGCAGGCGGAGCACGGGTGTACAGCACTTTTTCTGCGGAAACGCAACAGCAAAAAGGTGTATTGTACCAATTGACGATAGGCGGTCTTCAGGGAGGACACTCCGGCGCAGAAATACACAAAGAGCGTGGAAACGCCAATAAACTGACGGGCAGACTTTTGTGGAGACTGGTGCAGGGAGAAGTACAGTTTGGTCTGGTGAGCAGCTTTGGGGGTGTGGCTGATAATGCGATTTGTAGGGAAAATATTGTGGAAGCGGTAGTGGAACCTGCTTGTGCAGATACATTTGAAACTCTGGTTGTTGCGCTGGAAGCAGAAATAAAGACAGAGCTTGCAGGTAAGGATGACGGATTCTGTATTGTGCTGAAAAAGGGCGAGGAAACAGAGAAAGCATGCATATGCAAAAAAGATTTATTACGTTTGGCAGCTTTTTTGCAGGCAGTTCCTAACGGTGTGCAGGCAATGAGTGTCCATATGCCCGGATTGGTGGAAACCTCTCTGAATTTGGGTATTCTGAGAATTGACGCAAAAGGGATGAAGGCAGAATTTTCTGTAAGAAGCAGTATTGAAAGCAGCAAGAAAGAGTTGATTGACAGAATCATTGCGTTGACCGGATTGGCAGGAGGAACGGCAGAGTGTACCGGTGATTATCCCGGATGGGCCTACAGAGTGGATTCGCCTCTTAGAGAAAAAATGATTGCATTGTACGAGGAAATGTACGGTGTGAAGCCTCAGGTAGAAGCAATTCATGCGGGCTTGGAATGCGGTTTGCTTGCCTCCAAGATAAAGGATTTGGACTGCGTTTCTCTGGGACCCGACATGGCCAATATTCATACCACGGAGGAATATTTAAGCATTGCATCAACGAAGAGGGTTTGGGATTTTATTTTGCGTTTGCTGGCTAAAAAAGACAGCGAATAAAGAGGACAGGAAAGGTAAATAGGAATGGGTTTTGACAAGGTAAAGATACGACAGATATGTTTTTTAATACTATATACGGCAGTTGTGGTTTTGCTGTTAATGTATAGTAATGTTTTGTTTAATGGAATCGGAGTGGGAATCAGAATATTGACTCCAATTTTAGTAGGAGGTGCAATCGCATTTATTCTGAATATTCCTATGAACATTATAGAGAATAAATTGTTCAAGTGGTGGAACGGGAAAATTGCAAAAGCATTAAAACGTCCCGTAAGCATGGTTCTTGCCATTCTTTTTGTGTTGGCAGTTGTTATACTGGTAGCAAAAGCGGTGGTACCGCAATTTCGAGAAACATTAATCACATTAGGCAAAAAGGTGCCCTTATTTTGGGAAGATATGATTGTATGGTTAAAGGGTTTGGCTGTAGACTATCCGGAGCTGGCAAATTTAAGTTCGCGATTAGAGTCATATGATTTTGATTGGGCAAGCATTACTTCCAGCGTGGGTGGATTTCTCACAAGCGGTGTGGGAACGGTACTGTCATCGACACTGGTAGTTGCAGGAAGTATTGTATCAGGAATTACGACAGGTTTTATTTCTTTTATTTTCGCTATTTACATTTTGTCTCAAAAGGAGTGCTTGCAACGTCAGGCGACAAATGTTCTGGATGCTTATTGTAAAGGGAAAAGCAATGGCCGGATTAAAGAGGTATTAAGCAGATTGCATGCCAATTTTACTAATTTTATCTGTGGTCAGTGCTTGGAAGCGGTTATTATTGCATTGCTGTTTATGGTATTTATGACCATATTCCAAATGCCCTATGTTGTGATGATATCTACTTTGATTGCGTTTACTTCCCTGATTCCTATTGTAGGAGCTTTTATAGGTTGCGGTTTGGGTGCTTTTATGATTTTTATTGACAACCCTATTCAGGCATTGTGGTTTTTGGTTTTGTTCCTGGTGCTGCAGCAGTTGGAAGGCAATTTGATTTATCCCAAAGTGGTTGGGAATTCTGTGGGACTTCCCCCTATTTGGGTGTTGGCATCCGTAACAGTCGGCGGTAGCTTGTGCGGTGTGTTGGGAATGTTAGTGGCAATTCCGTTGACATCTACATTATATTCTTTGCTTCGTGATGACGTAAATCATAGGTTGGGAAAGGGAAACGGCAGGAGAAGACAAGAGAGACTGCGCGGAAAGAAAAACGAACCCGGCTTGCAGAATATGAAGAAACAGGAGAACAAGCAACAGGAACCGAAGCAAAAGAGCAGGAATACACGAAATAAGAGAAATAATGCCAATAAGGAAAAGGATACGCAGGACAGTGTTGACAGTTCAACAGAAGAACTTATTGCACGCCTGGTTGCAGAAGGGGAAGCAAAAGTACTGGATGAATTGGGAGAGGATCCCAACAAACAGGAACAGCCTCCAAAAGCAAATAAGAAGAAAAGATACTATTATAACAGAAACAAAAAAAGAAGCCGATAAACATCGGCTTCTTTTGCATCGGAGTGGCGGGATTCGAACTCGCGACCTCCGCCTCCCTAAGACGGCGCTCTAACCAAGCTGAGCCACACCCCGGCAACAGATTAAATTATACTATGCTTTTGAGGAAATTGCAAGTACTTTTTTAAAAAGTTTCCGGAGATTTTGCTTTTTATAAAATACTGACAAAAAAAGTGTTATGTGATATGATTAATAGTAGAATATTAACAATGTTTTTGGGTGTTATAAGGTGGGATTACATATGAAGCAGAGAAATATAGCAGTACTGATGACAGCATTGGATTCGGATGCACAGGCTAATTCCTTAAAGGGCATCGAAGAATATGCAAAAGCAAATAATTGTAATTTGGCAGTTTTTGTATGGTTTACGGGAGCCTTTGAAAAAGACAAGCATAACAACGGAGAAGTGAATATTGTCAATTTGCCGGATTTGAAGTTGTTTGATGGTATCATTGTCTTTGCAAATGCTCTGCACATAGAGAACAACAAAAGAAAAATTCTTGAACTTTTAGAGGAAGCAGAATGTCCGGTTGTTACAATAGGTTGTAAAATTGGAGATTATCCCGAGGTTAGGACTGATAATTATGTAGCTATGTGCGAGTTGATTGAACATTATATTGTAGATCATTCCATGCGCAGAATCCATTTTGTAAAGGGTATTGAAGGAAACGAGGATGCAGAGGAGCGTTATCGTGCCTATGTGGATACCTTGACGAAATATGGGATTCCGGTGGTACAGGAGCGTGTCAGTCAGGGGGATTTTTATGTAACCGGAGGAGAATTGGCAGCCAAAGAAATCATGAACTCCGGTCCGGCATTCCCGGAAGCAATTGTATGTGCTAATGATATTATGGCGATTACCATATGCGACATATTGATAGAAAATGGTTACAGGGTGCCTGAAGATGTAGTGATTTCCGGTTATGATTATTCTTTGGAAGGCCGATACCATGCGCCCAAAATCACAACGGTACGTTGTCGGTTCCGCAGGCTTGGAATGGAAGCGAGCAGGATTTTGCTGGATGCGATGGAGGGCAGGGAGGTGCCGGATAGGGTACAGCTACCGGATGAAGTTGTGCTGGAAGAAAGCTGTGGGTGTCAGGGACAAAGAGAGAAGGATGACGCCCAAAAAGAAAAGCAATACCTGAGTGCGGATATTTTGCAGAGAATCTTTATTCATCATATGCTTACCTTGGAGAAGAATCTGATTGAAGATACGACTATGGAGCAATGGTTGGCTTCTTTGAAGGACTTTGTCAGGGAGATTAATCCTACGGAGTTTTATTGCTGTATGAATGAAAACTTTGTGGAAAACGTATTTGAAAACAGTGGTATGGAGCAGGAGAATATGGACGAGGAGGAACGTTTGGCATATTCGGACAGGGTTGAAGTGGCAATTGCTTATCAAAACGCAGTGTTTAAGAGCAAGGCCCCTTTTGAGACGAAATATGCTTTTGACGAATTGTTCAAGCCTGCAGAAATCGGAAAGATGTACATTTTTTCTCCGCTACACTATCAGGATAGAAACTTTGGGTACTTTGTTTTTGTGGACAGTGGTTTCCCCATATCTAATCAGTTGTATATCAGTTGGTTGATTAATATGGGTAATTCTATTGAAAATATGCGTAAGCAAAGTGTTTTGAGGAATGCTATGAAGCGCCTGGATGAAATGTATGTTCAGGATTCTTTGACCGGGGCCTACAATCGTTTTGGCATGGAAAGATATTTTGCCGAATTAAAGATGAAGTGTCTGATGAATCACAGTAATTTGCAAATATCCTTTATTGACTTGGATGATTTAAAAGGAATCAATGATAAATATGGCCATGAAGAGGGTGACCGTATCATCAGTGCAGCAGCAAACATATTGAAGAAAAAAGCGAAGAAGAGTTATGTAGTCCGTTATGGCGGCGATGAGTTCGTCGTAATGGGGACGGTAACTGGTGAAAAGGAAATCAAAGATTATTGGGCGTCAGTAGAAGCAGAAGCGGAAAGCTATAATCAAAAAAACAGCAAGAAAGCGCAATTGTCATTTAGTTACGGCTATGATATATTTAAGGTCGAAGCAGCCACTTATTTGGAAGAGTGTATTAAAGTGACAGATGACAAGATGTATCAGAATAAGAAACAAAAGAAACTGGAAAGAGCCCAAAAACTAAAAGAGAATTAATCCTCAAAGGCACTCGCTCGATAGCGGGTGCCTTGTTAAAGGAAAGAGAAAGTGTAATAGGACGGATATGGGAAGTATAATTGGAATTGTAATAATTGTTTTATTGGCGGCATTTTTGACAGTGATATTGATGCGTGCTGCCTTGTTTAAGCCTGTGGAAACGGAGCGGGTACAGGCATCAGGAATAGAGTTGAATCGTGAGAAAATTGTGGAAGATATGGCGGAGATGATTCGATGCAAAACGGTTTCTTACATAGAAGAGGAGCTTATATGCCGAGAGGAATTTGCCAGGTTTGAGCAGGTTTTACAAGAACGTTTCCCGTTGGTCTGCCAAAATTGTTCTTTTACTAAAATCGGTAAGACCGGTCTTTTGTATCACCTATCGGGTAAAAGTAACGAAGAACCCTGTATATTTATGGCACATTATGATGTGGTGCCGGTAAATGAGGAGGGCTGGGAGAAACCGGCTTTTGAAGGCGTCATAGAAGATGGTTTTATGTGGGGAAGAGGCACTTTGGATACCAAGAGCACTCTTTGCGGTATTATGGAAGCTGCGGAGCAGCTGCTGAGTGAAGGTTTTGTGCCAAAGCAGGATATGTATTTTGCGTTTTCCGGAGAAGAAGAGGTGTCGGGAGACAGTTGTCCTCTGATGGTGGAATATTTGGTGAACAAGGGTGTCACGTTTGGTATGGTATTGGATGAAGGCGGTGCTGTGGTAGAAGATGTATTTCCCGGTGTAAGAGGGGAATGCGCAATGATAGGTATTGCAGAAAAAGGAATAATGGATTTGGAATTGTATATGGAAGGGAACGGAGGTCATGCTTCCACACCACCGACAAGAACTATGTCGGGACAGCTTGCGGAGGCAGTGGTAAGAATAGAGAAGCATCCTTTCAAAAGCCAGTTGACGAAACCCGTAAAAGAGATGTTTGATACTTTGGGAAGATATTCCGGCTTTGGTTACAGGGTGCTTTTTGCGAATCTGTGGTGCTTTAGACCGATTTTGAATCTGGTATGCAAATTGTCCGGTGGGGAATTAAATGCCATGATGCGAACTACCTGCGCAGTAACAAAGATGGAAGGCTCCAAGGCCTTTAATGTGTTGCCGCCTAAGGCGAGCGTTGGAATGAATTTGCGTTTGATGGGAAAGGACACTGTGGAATCTACGCAAAAATATATCCGCAAGGTAATTAAGAATGATAAGATTAAGTTTAGGATGGTAGAGGGTGCTAATCCTTCTAATGTATCTGTTACCGAAGGAGAAGCCTGGAAGAAATTAGGGACAGCGATTCGGGCTACATGGCCACAGGCTATAGTATCACCTTATCTCATGATGGCATGTAGTGATTCTGCCAGCTATTCAAAGGTTTCAGACAAAGTATACCGTTTCTCTCCCATGAAGCTTTCTGATGAAGAACGGGCTATGATTCATGGCAATAATGAGAGGATACCTCTGGATACATTGGTAAAAACAGTAGAATTTTATATCAGATTGATGAAGGAATGTTAAGAAATGAAGGATAACCGAGATAAATTGATTGCCGCAAAGCAAGGCACAAAACCACGCACGGCACAAAAAAATGTGAAGAACCGCCCATTTTCGGAAAGTAAGCAGAATACAGGTAAGAAGAAATGTAACACCCTATGCCCTGTTTCCGAGAAATGCGGAGGCTGTAAATGGATTGATAAGGAATACAGTGTGCAGTTAAAGGAGAAAGAAAAATGGGTGAAAGGGTTGCTGGAGCCTTTTTGCCGGTTGGAACCTATTATCGGTATGGAACAGCCGAAGCATTATCGTAACAAGGTGCATGCAGTATTCGGGGAGGATAGAAAACACAATATTATTTCCGGCATTTATGAAGAGGGGACTCATAGAATTGTTCCTGTGGATTCCTGTCTGATAGAGAATGAGAAGGCGGATGCCATTATTGTGTCTATTCGGGAACTGTTAAAATCGTTTAAAATACGTCCTTACAATGAAGATACGGGGTATGGACTTTTGCGCCATGTATTGATACGCACGGGGCACGTGACAGGACAGATTATGGTGGTGCTGGTATTAAGCTCTCCCATAATGCCTTCCAAGAACAATTTTGTAAAAGCCTTGTTAAAGCTTCATCCGGAAGTATCGACTGTCGTGGTCAATGTAAATGATAAGAATACAAATATGGTTTTGGGAGATAAGGAACAGGTGATTTACGGTAAAGGGTATATAGAAGATGTCCTTTGCGGTAAAACCTTCCGTATCTCACCAAAATCCTTTTATCAGGTAAATCCCGTACAGACAGAGAAATTGTACGGAAAGGCGCTGGAATATGCACAGCTTACCGGCAAAGAGATTGTATTGGATGCATACTGCGGTACCGGAACTATCGGTATTATTGCCAGTGATCAGGCAGGGCAGGTGATTGGCGTGGAATTAAATGGTGATGCCGTAAAGGATGCCAAAGAGAATGCCAAACGCAATAATGTGAAAAATATCCAGTTCTACCAAAATGATGCGGGTAAGTTCCTGGTGGGAATGGCGGAACAGGGAGCAAAAGTAGATGTGGTGCTTATGGACCCGCCCCGCAGTGGCAGTGATGAGGCATTTTTAAGCTCTGTGGTGAAAATGAAGCCGAAGAAGGTAGTTTACATTTCCTGCAACCCGGAGACGCTGGCAAGAGATTTGAAGTATTTAACCAAGAACGGCTATAAGGTAAATCGGGCAGTGGGGTGTGATATGTTTCCTTTTACGAGCCACTGTGAAAGTGTGGTAAGTCTGAGCCGAAAATAAGGAAGACAGAATAAAAAAGCAGGGGAAATATTGAAGCTGGGCCGAGAATGTGTTATTTTTATTAGGTATGGTAGTTTTTACATATTAAACCACGAAATTTGTTGACAAGAGAGGGAAGATATATGGAAAACTTTTGGGACTTTAGTGTATGGGGCAATATTCATTTATTTGCGGTGATATTATTAAGTCTGCTGGTTGCAAATGCAGTTAAAAGAGCGATACCTTTTTTGAGAGCATCATTAATTCCTACATCGGTATTGGGTGGTGTAGTATTAATATTGCTGTCCGGTGTGTATAAATTATTTGGAGGAGAAATAAGTCTGTATGATACTCCTTTTTTTGCTGGAAACGGAACGGCCATGCTGGAGACCATTACTTATCATACTCTGGCACTTGGATTTATTGCGTCTTCCTTAAAGACATCGGAAGAAAAACTGACAAAGAAGCGTTCGGAGGAAATCTTTAATACCGGTGTAACAACCGTATCTACTTATTTGTTGCAGGCTATTCTTGGTTTTGCGGTTACAATGGTAGTTGCAAGAGTGATTGCAGGTTTCTTTCCGGCAGCAGGTGTGCTTTTGCCTTTTGGTTTTGGACAGGGCCCCGGACAGGCTATGAACTATGGCGGCATTTATGAAATGCAATTTGGATTTGAGGGCGGAAAGAGCTTTGGACTTACCATTGCTGCTTTTGGATTCATCAGTGCTGCGCTTGGAGGCGTGTTCCATTTAAATCTTTTAAAGAGAAGCCGTAAAATTGTCATCGGCAGCGGGGAAGATATTGATTACAATACAGAAGAAATCCAATTAGAGAACGAGATTCCCATGCAGGGAAGTATGGATAAGCTGACGGTGCAAATGGCGCTGGTATTCGGAGCATATTTCATTGCATATGCGTTGATGTATCTGCTGGGTTGCTTATTACCCGGTATGCGTTCTGTTATTTATGGCTTTAACTTCCTGTTAGGTGTTGTCGCGGCAACTTTGGTAAAAGTATGTCTGAATTTTATGCAGAAGAAAAGGAGTATTAAGCGTCGTTATATTAATAACTTCCTGCTGACACGTATCAGCAATTTCTTCTTTGATGTAATGGTAGTTGCCAGTATTGCAGCGATTCGTTTTGGTATTATCGAAAAATATTGGGGAATCCTTCTTGTTTTGGGCGGAATCGGCTTTGTTTTTACATATATTTACAATTACTTTGTGGCAAAAACATTGTTTGCGGAATATCAGGAGGAACAGTTCCTGGCAATGTACGGTATGCTGACAGGTACGGCGAGTACCGGTGTTGCATTGCTTCGTGAAATCGATGGTAAGTTTAAAACACCTGTTGCGGAGAATTTGGTATATCAGAATTTCCCGGCTATTGTATTTGGTTTTCCAATGATGCTTCTGGCCACATTGGCTCCCAAGAAGCCCATATTGACAATGGTTTTGCTGGTAGCCTTTTTCATAGTTATGAATTTGATTCTTTTCAGAAAGCAACTTTTTATGCGCAAGAAGGATAAAAATTAAATATTAATTAACTAATTAAAGAAATACTTGCAAAAAAAATTATCTGTGCTACAATGAAACAGTTGTTATAATTATACATAAATGGAGGAGAAAAAATGAAAAAATTACTCACACTTTTATTGTGCGGAATTGCAATGACAGCAATGGTTGCATGTTCTGATGCAGAGGCAGAAGTACCGTCAGAGGATGAAGTTCGCGGTACACAGACCACTAACGAGGATAAAGAAACTACAGACGAAGAAACTACAGACGAAGAAACCACAGACGAAGAAACTACAGGTGAAGAAACTACCGGTGAAGAAACCACAGGTGAAGAAACTACCGGTACAGAAGTAACAGAAGATGAGGAGACCACAGATGACTTTGAATTGGGTAGCACAGATGGTCTTGTGTATGAAAATGCATTTATTGGTCTTGGATGTACATTACCAAGTGACTGGTCCTTTTATTCTGATGAAGAAATTATGGAATTGAATAATTATACAGCAGATGTAATGGGCGAGGACTACGAGGAATTAATGAAGAGTGCTCAGATTATTTACGATATGTATGCAGATGATTCTACAGGAATGAATAATATCAACATCACTCTTGAAAAGGTTGACAGCAGAATGCTTGCAGGCGTGGATGTGGCTGATATTTACGCACAGAACGCAGCAATGTTTGTAGAAATGTATACAAGCATGGGATGCAGTAACGTTGTAGCTGAGCCCACCACTTTTGATATTGGCGGAGAAGAATTTGACGGAATTGAGATTTCTGCAGACATCAGTGGTTATACATTATATCAAAAGTGCTTTGGTGTGAAGTGCAACGGTTATCTTGCAAGTATTGCAATTACAGCATATGATAGTGATGTTACGACCGATATTATGTCAAACTTCTATTTAGTTGATTAATCCCGAAAAAATGCAAAACTTCCCACGATATTGCTTGACATTGTAGGAAGAATGCTATAAATTAGAAATGATCCCAATTGGAATAGATTTTCCAAGCAAGGTTGGCAGCCACGGTTGCCTTATTGATTGAGTTAAAAGCTCAGTTTTATAAGTTGGTTACTATAAACCACCAAATGCCTAGAGCATGAACTTGTGAAATGGTCAATAAGAGTAGTAAAGCTTTTGCTATTCGCTTGCATAGGGATTCCTTATGATACTGTTTACAAGAGGCATGCTGCGAAAGTGGCATGCCATTTTTTTACGAATCAGAAAAGATAAATAACGGGGATATGGAACATGAAAAAAATTATTGAACTAAAGAATATTACAAAAGCTTTTGACGGAGAAACCATACTGGATAATATCAGTTTGGATATCCATGATAACGAGTTTATTACATTACTTGGTCCTTCCGGTTGCGGCAAAACAACTACACTTCGTATTATAGGCGGATTTGAGCATCCGGACAGCGGAGATGTGGTTTTTATGGGGGATCGTATTAATGATATCCCGCCTCATAAAAGAAATGTTAATACCGTGTTCCAGCGCTATGCGTTATTCCCTCATTTGTCTGTTTTTGAGAATGTAGCGTTCCCCTTGCGTGAGAAAAAGGTCCCTAAGGCAGAGATTAAGGACAAAGTAGAAGCTATGCTGAAGATGGTTATGCTTTCCGGCTTTGAAAATCGTCGTGTGACTCAGCTTTCCGGCGGACAGCAGCAGCGTGTGGCAATTGCCAGAGCATTGGTAAATGAGCCCAAGGTGCTTCTATTGGACGAGCCTTTGGGGGCGTTGGACTTAAAGCTTCGCAAGGACATGCAGCAGGAACTGAAGAAGATTCAAAAAAATACAGGAATCACCTTTATTTTTGTTACCCATGACCAGGAAGAGGCACTCAGTATGTCTGATACCATCGTGGTTATGAGTGAAGGTATGATTCAGCAGATCGGTACCCCTACCGACATATACAATGAGCCTGTAAACGCTTTTGTTGCAGACTTTATCGGAGAAAGTAATATTGTAGACGGTGTAATGCTCGAAGATTATAGTGTACGTTTCGGCGGTCAGACCTTCCATTGTTTAGACTGCGGTTTTGAGAAGAATGAACCTGTAGATGTAGTAATCCGCCCGGAGGATGTGGATTTGGTTCCTGCAGAGCAGGGACAGATTCAAGGTACCGTAACTACGGTTACCTTTATGGGTGTGCATAATGAAGCAATTGTGGATATTGATGGATTTAAGTGGATGATTCAGACTACGGATCCTGTAGAAGAGGGTTCGCATGTGGGAATTACCTTGGAACCCGATGCCATTCATATTATGAAGAAGTCCAAGTATTCCGGTATGTTTGGTGATTATTCTTCTTTCTCAAATGAATTGGATGAGCTGTCCAACGCAGGGGAGGACGAAGAAGAATGAAAACGAAGAATGTAAAGAGAGGGCCGAATACCTACGGTATAGCGTTAACGCCGTATTCTGTATGGGCTTTGCTGTTTGTATTGGTTCCCCTTATTTTTGTGGCGTATTATGCTTTTACAGACAATCAGTTTAATTTTACAACGGAGAACATTACCCGTTTCTTTACCGCAACCAGTAATATGGTACAGGAAGACGGTACCATGCAGGAAGTCAGAACATATTTGTTGATTTTTGGCCGTTCCTTGAAATTGGCAGTGATTTCTACAGCAATTTGTTTGCTCATGGGTTATCCCATTGCTTACATAATGGCCCGTGCAAAAGAGAAGACACAGAAGACCATGATGACTTTAATCATGATTCCCATGTGGATGAATTTCTTGATTCGTACCTATGCATGGATGACCATTTTGCAGGACAAGGGTATTATGAACGGGCTTCTTGGTAAGCTTGGATTAGGTCCGGTACAGGTAATCGGTACGGAAACAGCGGTTATCATCGGTATGGTATATGATTATTTCCCGTATATGGTTTTGCCTATTTATTCTATTTTGGCTAAGATGGACGTGAAATTGTTGGAAGCAGCAAGGGACTTGGGCTGCGGAAGTGTTTCGGTACTTCGCAGAGTAGTATTTCCTTTGAGTATGCCGGGTGTAATTTCAGGTATTACTATGGTTCTTATTCCTTCCATCAGTACGTTTTATATTTCACAGAAGTTAGGTAACGGTAAGTTTTTCTTAATCGGTGATGCTATTGAAGGACAATATGTTGCCAACAACTTACATTTTGCCGCTGCCATTGCATTCATTTTGATGATTATTCTGTTGGCAGGCATGGCACTGGTGAAATATGTTACCACCAAATATGTATATGGAGGTGAATAAATGAAATTATCAGCTAAGATTTACAGTGGTTTAATTTTTGCATTTTTATTCGCTCCGATTTTGGTGCTGTTGGTATTTTCCTTTAATGAAGCGAAGAGTTTGTCGGTATTCTCAGAGTTTTCATTAAAGTGGTACAAGGAACTGTTTAATGACAGGAATACTTTGGAAGCGGTACGTAATACTCTGATTTTGGCGGCATCAGCAACAGTGATTTCTACGATTATGGGTACCTGTGCAGCAGTGGGTATTAACAAGCTTCGCTCCAAATGGTACCGTGCGGCTATGAATACGGTAACAGATATTCCTATGATTAACCCGGATATTATTACGGGTATATCACTTATGCTTATGTTTGTTTTCGTAGGCAGAATGATGGGCGCGGCTACCAGTTTGAATTTTATTACACTGTTGATAGCCCATGTGACATTCTGTACACCCTACGTGATTTTGCAGGTATTGCCTAAATTACAGCAGATGGACAAGTCTTTGCCGGAGGCGGCAATGGACTTGGGATGTACTCCCATAGGAGCGTTTTTGAAGGTAGAGTTACCTGAGATTTTGCCGGGAATTATTACCGGCGCGATTATGGCATTTACCTTGTCCTTGGATGATTTCGTAATCAGTTACTTTACATCCGGCAATGGTTTTGAAACGTTACCGATTCGTATTTACGGTATGACCAAGAAGACAGTAACGCCTAAAATGTATGCTTTGGCAACAATCATTTTCTTTGTGACATTGACATTGTTGCTTATCAGTAACTTCATAGATAACGAAGACAGCAGACAATTAAAAGAAGTTAAGAAAAAGAAGAAGCATAAAAAAATGGAGGAGAAAAAATGAAAAAATTTGTAATGCTTTGTGCAACAGTATTGTTGCTTGGTCTTTGCCTGACCGGATGCGGCGGCGGAGATTCACTTACACTGAATGTGTACAACTGGGGTGAATACATCTCAGACGGTAGCGAGGACAGTTTTGATACGATTCGCGAATTTGAAACTTGGTATGAGGAGACTTACGGACAGAAGGTTACCGTGAACTACAGTACATTTGCTTCCAATGAAGATATGTACAGCAAGATTTCCAGTGGCGCGGTAAGCTATGATGTTATCTTCCCGTCAGACTACATGATTGCCAGAATGGCAGAGGAAGGCTTGCTTCTGGAGTTGGATTTCAACAATATACCCAATTACCAGTATATTGACGAGGCCTTCAGAGGTCTTTACTATGATCCGGATAATAAGTATACCGTTCCTTACGCTTACGGTATTGTAGGTGTGATCTACGATGCAAATGTAGTAGATGCTGCAGATATCGGTGGCTGGGATTTGATGTGGAATTCCAAATACAGCGGAAAGATTGTACAGTTTAATAATTCGCGTGATGCATTTGGTACCGCTATGTATAAGCTGGGTCTTGACGTAAATACCACTGACAAGGCGGCTTGGGATGCAGCATATGACGAATTGTTGGCACAGAGACCCTATGTATACAGTTATGTAATGGATGAGATTTATAATATTATGGAATCCGGTGAAGCAGCAATCGGTGCGTACTATGCAGGTGACTATTTCACTATGGTGGATGCACAGGCTGAAAACGTAGATTTGCAGTTCTATTATCCTGAAACCACCAACTATTATGTAGATGCTATGTGTATTCCTTCTTGTGCACAGAACAAGGAATTGGCAGAGATTTTCATCAACTACATGCTTTCCGAAGAACCTGCTGTTGCAAATGCAGAGTACACCTATTATGCAACTCCTAACAGCTTGGTTTATAATAATGCAGGATATATTGAAGACATGGGTGAGGATGTTATTGCGATTCTTTATCCGGACCAGACCAGCTTCTCAGAGAAGTATAATAAGTATGCATACAGAAATTTGGATGCAGAGATGTTAAATTACTTGAATACCTTGTGGGAAAACATTAAAATAAACTAAGAGTAATTTGCAAGTGCGAATACGAAAGAGACGGAGGATGCAAATATGTTTTGCGGACAATGTGGAAATAAGATGTCAGATACTGCAAAGTTCTGTACGAAATGCGGCTGGAAAGCCGGGGGAGAAGTGAAGACAGATACAACACCGGGGAATGCTGTTATCAGTGTTCCGGAGGCAAAAGCACAGGAGAATGGAGATTCTAATGCACCCAAAAAGAAGTCAAACCTGTGGTTTTGGATTCTCCTGATTATCCTTGTGCTCGGTTTGGGAGCTACTGCTACCGTGCTGTACCTTGAATATACGGAGTCTGAAGAAGACGAGGATGACGAGGACAGAGACGATGAAGATGAGGACAGGGACAAGGATGACGACGAAGAAGATGATGATGATTCATCGGACGGTGGCGGACTTGCAGGCGCATATGGTGAATATGTGGAAAAATCCGAAATCGTATTGACTGTGCAGATGATAGGAAGTACCATGGATGCTCTTACTATTCTTGCAGTTGATCCGGAAATCCCTTGGGAAATAGGTGAAGTGGTTTATGTGAAGTTCACTGCAGATGGTATCGTATATGGTTCTGACAATGATGCAGTTATTTCAAATATGAGATCTATTATGGGAGATAATACTGCGGTAAAGCAGTGGAGCGGTTTCGAAATTTGGGCAAAGAAGGACTCAACAGGCTGGATAGAGTTTGCTACATCATGGGATTATGATGAAATGGCAGAGATTTCGCCTTCATTTGCAGACAGATTTAGCATGACTTCGGTAGAACCGTAACGGAGGAATAAGGTGTGATTAGAAAGAAATCCCGTAATAAATTACTTCTTCTTTTGGGTATTGTTATGATGGTGGCTTCGGTTATGACTGCATGTGGTCCCAAAGAGGATTATGAAAATGGTATGGAACAACTTGATAATACAAACGATGCACTTGATGCAATGACAATCGGAAATATTATGAATTCATTGGAGGCTGTGGCATCAGATCCAATGCTTCCATGGAAGGATAACGAATTGTTTTATGTGAAGGTTTCGTTAGAGGGAGCAACTTACAAATGTGATAATGCGGATGTACTTGCTTCCATGGAAACGATGATGCCGGCGCGTATGGGCTATGTCAGCACAAAGGCGGATGGCTTCGAGATGTGGGCAGAGAAGAATCCTACAAACGGAGCGGTGTCATTCTTCACGTCGTGGGATTATGATGTAATTGCAGAGTTCTCAGAGTCATTGGCAAAACGATTTACCGAAACCTCGGTGACAAAATAAAACAGAACAAAAATAAGAGCGTAGTACGCAGGAGATTCAAAAGAATCCTATCGCAGACTACGCTCTTTTTATTTAGATTACAAATACCCAACCGTCAACCCAGCGCAGATAAGAAACTACGAAGTTCTTGTCAATAGGTTGTCCGGAGAGGATGGGATAGAACAGCAGGAACAATAGGAATGCAGCAGTGGCATATCCGGTTAAGATACCGATAAATGTCATGGGCTTTACTTTTCCTTTTAACTGACTGAATGCATAGGCAATCATCAGTACAACAAACGGCACACTTGGGAAATAGTGGTATATAAAAGTACATCGGGTTACCAAAACCCAGGGCAGGAACTGCGCCAAGTATCCGATACAAAGGAAGGCTGCTGTTTTTTTCTTTTGCTTGCATGCCAGATACAACATATAAACAAATGCGGGAATACCAGCCCACCATACCAGAGGATTGCCAAAGGAGCTGATACCCTGACGAATAGTACCCTCTAAAGTATTGGAGTAGTAGAAAATGGGTCGTGCCATAATGGGCCACTCAATCCATGTGGACGAGTAGGGATGTGTAGCATTTAAGGCGCTGTGGTAATTAAACATGGTTTCCTGATTGTGTAACATTCTTGCAAAGAGACCCGGGTTATTTGGATCCACAAAGGGCAAGTAGGACAATAAGTAAATAAAGAATGGAATTACCACAAAGAAAACCATACAGAACCCGATGGTTCGCAGTGTATTTTCCTTAAAAACTTTAATAATGTGGCTGTGTTTTATTTGATTTGTGGTTCCCTTAGGTTTCGCCAGAGCAAATTTATATTCACGATAGCGATTCCACAGATTGGCAAAAAAGATAATTGCCAGGCCTGCACCTGCATAGGCACCGGTCCATTTGCTGGCAATACCGAAACCAAAGGCAATGCCGCAAGCCCCTAAAGGAATCCAGGTTTTCTTCAAGGGAGTGTCGTAGAAACTCGTGTTTATATAGCGTTCCATGAAGTAATACATTGCAATCACAAAGAAGGTAACGAATACGTCAATGGTGGTCAGTCTTGTCTGCGCAAAGTGCATAAAATCAAAGGCAAACAGGAAGGTAGCAAAAGCTCCTACATAGCGGTTGCGGCTGATATTGCGTCCCAACAGATACATAAAGGGAAGCATGAGGATACCGAATAAAGTTCCCATGAATCGGAAGCCAAAAGGAGTTGTTCCGAATATCATGGCGCCCAAGGTAATCAATACTTTTCCGAAAGGCGGATGGGTATTTTCGTAAGTACGCAAGCCGTTCATAAATTCATAAGCAGTTCTGGTGTAGTAAATTTCGTCAAAATAGCATCCGCTTAAATGATTGATGGTATCCGGAAATACGGAAGCTTCGTCGTACAACTGCGGATAGTAATGGCTGTTTTTCACTGGAAGCACATTTTCTTCGCTATCCTGAATTACAATCTCGCCGATGACAGCATCTTCTTTAATAT
Source organism: Acetatifactor sp. (assembly GCA_045533725.1). Lineage (GTDB taxonomy): Bacteria > Bacillota > Clostridia > Lachnospirales > Lachnospiraceae > Acetatifactor. The sequence goes on from JAZSII010000118.1 coordinate 17,178, forward strand.
TTGTGATTCGGATGTTATCCATCGGTTCCGGTAGGGTTAAGGTTCCCCAACTGAATACACTTTTCATGGTGAAGTCCTGCGTGTAGGTCCAGGAGCTGTCTTCATTATTTTTGGCTTTTAATGTAAAGTTTATATCCTGCTCATTTAACAGGTACCAATTCAATGTGGCAATGGGTTCGCCGTTATCGGAAGAAATATCCAAATATGTGTTGTAGGGAACCGGATACTCTGTTTTTGGAGTCTCTGTAATGCCAAGCTCATGAAATGCAAAACAGGTATAAAAAAGAGTAACACCTAGCATGAGAATCCAGTCAACCTTTGTAAAGGGCATGGTTTTGCGGGAAGGTTCCGGTGCCTTGGGAGAGGTAATCTTGTCCAAGGCAGAAGGTTTGTGAGATACATTGCCTCTGATATCCCTAACCAAAGTAATATAAAAATAGATGCCGCCGACTACCGATAATAGGGATATTAATATAATTGCCGGTGCTTTGGCATTAAAATTATAGGGGTCATAGTAAAACAGTACATGCCACACATTTAGGAAATGCCCCACGGAAATGATAATATATGTTGTGAAATAGGGGCGTTTATTGCTAAGCAGGAATGTAAATAATAAAAGCATCATTGCAGGGAATAAATACCGTTCATGCATGCGTACGCTGAAAAGGAACATGGTAATAATGATAAAGGCACCGCTGACAAAGTAACGTTCCGCACAATGAATTTTCCGTACAAAAATGTAAGCTGAAATCAAGGTAAGAAGGACAATCACCACGGTGCCCAATTGTCCGTAGGTAAGGAAGAAAAAACTTTTTTCCTGAGAAGTCCAATTCAATCCAAACAGACTCCAAAAATTATAAGCGTTTACGGAGATGTAAGGATAGGAACCCAAGGTGGTACTGTATTGTGCTAAAACCGTATCCAGACCATAGGGGGCTGCGGCAAGGAGCATACATGCAATGGCCCCAAGTCCGCTGAAAAGGTTAATAAAAAATCTTTTCAGTTCAAAGCCTTTTGCAAAAACATATTCGTAAATACCGAAAAGTACCAAAGGTGTAAAAATCAGCATCTGAGGTTTCATGAGCACGCCAATAGCAAACACAAAGTAAGCCGGAATGGTTTTGCCCTCTGTCAGTAACAGGCATAAGAGGAGAAGTGCCAGGGTAAATACCGCATCCACCTGTCCCCACATAGAAGAGTTAATAAATACCGCGGGATTAAATAAGTATACTGCACTGAGTATCAGAGACGTATTCCGAGAGAGTTTCTTGGAGGCAATACGATAAATAATATATCCGCTTGCCAAATCGCAAAGAATAGCCGGAAGCTTCAAAAGCAGGATGCTGAGACCGGAAAGATACTCGGTTTTCAGTGCGGACATAATAGCACCGACTACATACAGGACATACATATAACCCGGCGGATAGTCCGTGAATACATCCGGAGAATAAAAGTCTGCAAAGCCACCGGTAAAAACCCGATTTGACCAATAGGAAAAACACGCAATATCGGTTAAGAAGCCTTTGTAAAAGAAGGCGAAGATGCATCGGAATAGTAGTGCACCCAGCAAAAGATAATATATATAAAGATGATTATGTGTTTTTTGTTTCATAACTGCCAAACGCCTTTCTGTATATAAAAATAAGATATACATTGCTATTATAGCAGAGAAACAAAAACTTACAAAGAGAATCGTGAAAATAATCATAAATTATGTGAAGGAAATGAAATATAAAAATAATGGTATTCCTGAGATGGTCGTTTTATCCGGCTCCAGTCGTTCGGGGTGCCATTGGACACCAAAAACAGGGTATTTGGTGTGTTCGATGGCTTCTATGCAATGGTCCTCAGAGCAGTGCTGTACTGCTAACAGGTTCGTACCTAATTTATCGATTGCCTGATGATGTCTGCTGTTTATCGTGATTTGATCACCGTAGAGGGTGTGCAGACAGGAGTAGGGGGAAATCACAGTATCATGGTAGAGGTCATAATCCTTGTGAGTGTGTAAAGAGGCCGTGGGCAAATCCTGTATCAGGGTTCCGCCGAATGCCACATTTATCAGTTGCATACCTTTACAGATGCCAAGCATGGGAAATTTTTGTTGCAGACCGTATTGAAAAACGCGAAACTGTATAAGGTCCAATTCCGTATCGATGTTACGGGAGCCCAGATTGGATTGCCCAAATAATTCCGGGGTAATATCTCCGCCGCCCGGAAACAGAAAAGCCTGACAGGTGGAGAGTTCACCCATGGAAAGGCTGGTTAGGTATGTTATGTTCAAAGAGGATAAAAATTTTTCGTAGCGCAGTGTATCTTTAGGACGTCCTACAATACCGACTTTCATAAAGCCACCTTTCCGGCATATGGAATAATGCTCCGAGCCGGGGAGTTCTTAATATGATATGTAACGGAAACGTGAAATATGCCAAGAAATTGCATTGTTGAAAGGTACAAAATATGATATGTTCATAGTAGAATTTTTGAAAGAAAATACATAAAGGGTATGGAGAAAAAGATGAGTAAAATTTGGTTTCGTAAAGCAGCAGAAATTTGGGAAGAAGCCTTTCCTTTGGGAAATGGGCGTGTGGGTGCCATGGTATACGGAAAGCCTGCAAATGAGCGTATTCAGGTCAATGAAGAGAGTATATGGTACGGTGGTTCGGTGAATCGTAACAATCCGGATATGAAGGAGTATTTACCGAAAATACGGGAGTTGATTTTTGACGGAAAAATCAGTAAGGCAGAGCAGTTAATGTTATTAACCATGTCAGGCTGCCCCAATAGTGAGCATCCTTATCAGACCTTGGGCAATATCACCATTGAGCAAAAGGGTATCGGAGAGGTCAAGGAATATTATAGAGAACTGGATTTAAATACTGCCGTATGTACGGTCAGATTTTGTTCGGAGAATATTCACTATACCAGAGAACTGTTTGTTTCCAAACCGGCGGGGTGTATGGTGATGCGTATTCGTGCAGACAAGCCGGGAAAGATTACCTTCTGTGCAGGATTGGAAAGAGAGAAGTACTTCGATGGTATCAAGGCACAAAACAATGACAGGGTTTATTTGTACGGTAATTTGGGAAAAGGTGCTGCGGATTTTGGCATGAAGCTTTGTGCTGTTAACAGGGGAGGAAAAGTGTATACCATAGGAGAGCACCTTATGGCAGAGCAGGCGGATGAGGTATTGCTCATTTTTGCTGCGGACACAAGTTATCAGCATAGTAAGGAAGAAAAGCAAAAGGCATTGGAAGCATTTATGAGCTGTGATTTTGATATGTCGGAAATTATGGGTTGGGAATCAAAGACGACGTATGAATTGGAAGAAATCAAAATTCAGCAAGGCATGCGCAAGCTTCTTTCTGAAACTATGGATCAGCAGATAGCAGAGGCATGTGCGAAGGGGTACGATGCAATTTTGCAGGAGCATGTGGAAGATTATGGTTCATTGTTTGACAGAACAAGTTTTGAAATAGAAGGAACAGAGGTGTTTGACGAGATACCTACAGACGAACGAATTGCGAATGCAGGAAAGGATAAACCGGATGCAGGACTTTCCAAATTGTATTTTGATTTTGGCAGGTATTTGTTGATAGCCTGTAGCAGAGAGGACGGACTTCCTGCTACCTTGCAGGGAATCTGGAACAAAGATATGACGCCCCCGTGGGATTCTAAGTACACAATTAATATCAATACGGAAATGAATTACTGGCTTGCAGAGAATTGTAACTTATCCGAGTGTCATATGCCCTTGTTTGCATTGTTGGAAAAGATGGTAAAGAACGGACGCAAGACGGCGCGTGAGATGTATGGTTGCAGAGGCTTTGTAGCACATCACAATACGGATATTAACGGAGATACGGCTCCTCAGGATTTGTGGATTCCGGGGTCTTATTGGGTAATGGGAGCAGCTTGGCTGTGTACACATCAATGGACACATTTTCAATATACGCAGGATGTGGCATTTTTGAAAAAAGCATTCCCCATCATGTGTGAAGCGGCATTGTTCTTTTTGGACTTTCTGGTGGAAAAGGATGGTTATTTAGTGACTTGTCCTTCTGTTTCTCCGGAGAATACTTATATTTTGCCATCCGGAGAAATGGGGGCTAATGGTGCCGGTGTTACCATGGATAACCAGATCTTGAGGGATTTGTTTACACAGTGTATGCAGGCGTATGAGGTATTGGAAGAAAAGGCAGCATTGAATGATACCGTGAAGCAGTGCATGGCAGAGGCGCTAATAGAGGATATTCCGGCATTTATAGAACAAATAAAAGAGACCTGCAATAAATTGATTCCTACCAAAATCAGCGAACGCGGCACGATTTTGGAGTGGCAGGAGGATTACAAAGAGTGGGAGCCGGGACACCGTCATATTTCCCATCTATATGGTCTGCACCCATCTGAGCAGATTACCGTGGATGAAACGCCTGAGCTGGCACAAGCAGCAAGAAAGACCTTGGAATACCGATTGGCTAACGGCGGCGGACATACGGGATGGAGCCGGGCCTGGATTATCAATCATTATGCTAAGCTGTGGGATGGAGAAACGGCATACCGGCATATTGAACAACTATTTGCACATTCCACCTATCCCAATATGTTTGATAAACATCCGCCCTTCCAGATTGATGGAAATTTCGGAGCCACTGCGGCTATGGCAGAAATGATTTTGCAAAGCACTGATAAGAGAGTCGTATTGTTGCCTGCGCTTCCTCTTGCATGGGGAAAAGG
>JAZSII010000223.1:0-5271 GCA_045533725.1 Acetatifactor sp.
ACAAATCTGAGTCTGTCCACGGGTAAACATAGCAGAGCCATGTACACGAGTAATAATATCAACTTCTGCAGACAGCTTACGAATCTGATCAATCTTACGACCGTCAGGACGCTTGTGATCTTTTAAGATCATCTTACGTACGGTCTTCTTCTGATACTGATATACTGCTTCACCGAGGATTGCCAACCACTCTTCGTTATCAGCAAATGCCTCTTCCATCTTTGCGGTTACTTCGCGGATGTTGGCTTCACGAACCTGCTTCTCATCTGTGAAAACTGCTTCTTCCATTTCTTCGGGAGTAACAATCTTCTTCATTTCTTCAAACATTTCAGCAGGAATAGCACAGCTGGTGTACTCATGCTTAGGCTTACCAACTTCTGCAACAATCTTATCAATAAACTCGATAATAGTCTGATTTACATCATGCGCAAGATAAATTGCTTCAATCATCTTTGCTTCAGGTACTTCATTAGCACCTGCTTCAATCATAATAACCTTTTCCTTGGTAGAAGCAACGGTTAAGTTCAAGTCACCGTTCTTCCACTGCTCCTGACTGGGGTTAATTATGAATTCACCGTCTACCAAGCCAACCTGAGTCATGGCACAGGGACCATCGAAAGGAATATCGGAAATGCTGGTAGCGGGAGCTGCACCGAGCATTGCTACAATTTCAGGACGACATTCGGGATCCACACTCATTACCATGTTGTTTAAGGTAACATCGTTACGATAATCCTTAGGGAATAAGGGACGCATAGGTCTGTCAATTACACGGCTGGTAAGAATAGCGTTCTCACTAGCCTTTCCTTCTCTTTTGTTAAATCCTCCGGGGATTTTACCTACAGAATACAACTTTTCTTCGTATTCTACGCTCAAAGGGAAAAAGTCAATTCCGTCTCTGGGCTTTTCTGATGCGGTTGCAGTAGAAAGTACGGTAGTCTCACCATACTGCATAAATGCGCAACCATTTGCCTGCTTACCTACACGGTTAATGTCTACGCGTAAGGTACGGCCAGCAAGTTCCATTGTAAAAGTATTATACATAGCTCCTCCTTTTGTCGATTTACGACTGTTTGTTTTTTCACAGATAGGGGCTACCGAAACTACTGAAAAGAACACATCCACTCATCTCACCATATATTCTTTTCAGCGGTCTCGGGCAAAACACACTATCCGTTTGGTTACTTGTGATAAAATATACAGCTTACCTGCAACTGCACGGCTCATTGTATACACAAAAAGACGGGGGAAGCCGAATTAATCGGACATTCCGCCGCCTTACAAGTCAATTACTTTCTGATACCTAACTTCTCGATTAATTCACGATACTTGTTAAGGTCAGTTCTCTTTAAGTAATCCAAAAGACCACGTCTCTGACCAACCATCATATACATACCACGACGTGAATGATGATCCTTGGGATTGCTCTTTAAATGCTCGGTAAGCTCAGCGATTCTTGCAGATAATACTGCAATCTGTACTTCAGGCGAACCTGTGTCGCCTTCGCATCTGCCATACTCTTTGATAATTGCCTGTTTCTTTTCTTTAGAAATCATTTTTGTTTCCTCCTACTATTTAAACTCACCAAATACCAAGACCGGGTCGGAGTGTCCCAAATCTGAGCATCGGCTGAACTCATACTTTGTAATATTATCATATAATTTCCAAGTTGTAAACATGAATTTTACTTATTTTTACGTATTTTCAATGTTTTTTCTCCGTATCGCACATTTCACACTTTTTGCATATCAGGATTTCTCCTGACTATTTGGCACTGCCCGCACGATACAGCTGGGCATAAAAACCACCTTGCTTCAACAATTCCTCATGATTACCCTGTTCGATAATGTTACCATCCTTCATTACCAGAATAATATCTGCTTCCCGAATGGTGGACAAACGATGAGCAACAATAAAGCTGGTTCTTCCATCCATCATGCGTCCGAATGCATTCTGAATACGCAGTTCGGTTCTGGTATCTATAGAAGAGGTCGCCTCATCCAAAATAAGCATAGGAGGCAGACAAAGCATAACTCTGGCAATACAAAGAAGCTGCTTCTGACCCTGCGAAAGACTTCCTCCATCCTCATTAATTACAGTATCATAGCCCTGAGGCAGACGCTTGATAAATCCATGAGCATGTGCTTCCTTGGCCGCCTCTATTACTTCTTCTCTGGTAGCTTCCGGCTTACCCATACGGATATTATCCATAATTGTACCGCTTCTTAACCATGTTTCCTGCAGTACCATACCAAAATTGGTTCTGAGAGAACCCCTGGTCATCTCACGGATATCCGTGCCATCCACCTGAATACTACCACTGTTAACATCATAAAAACGCATGAGCAAATTAATAACTGTGGTTTTTCCACATCCGGTAGGTCCTACAATAGCCACACGCTGTCCCGGTTTTACTGACAAGCTGAAATCCTGAATCAACTTCTTTTCCGGTACATAGCTAAAGCATACATCCTCTAACGCCACAATACCCTCAGCATTCTCCAGCACATGTGCATCTTCCGCATCCGGTATCTGAGGTTCCTCTTCTATCAGTTCAAAAATACGCGAAGCACATACCAGCGCATTCTGAAGCTCTGTTATTACACTGGAAATTTCATTAAAAGGCTTTGTATATTGATTTGCGTAGCTAAGCAAACAGGATAATCGCCCTACCGTGATTCCTCCGACCGCTCCGCTCTTAATGGCCACAAAACCGCCAAATACAGCTACACCGGCATAGACCAGACTGTTAACAAAACGAGTTGCCGGATTGGTCAGGGAAGAAAAGAAGGTTGCCCGCAGGGAACATTCCCCCAAACGCTCATTGATTTCATCAAAACGTTCTATCGCTTCTTCTTCCTGTGAGAAGGTTTTCACAATCTTCTGATTGCCAATCATTTCTTCGATTAAGGCAGTCTGTTCGCCTCTGGTTTCCGACTGCAGTTGAAACATATTATGGGTACTCTTTGCAATAAACTTTGCAACCAAAAACGATACCGGAGTAATACATACTACAACTAACGTAATGGGAATATTGGTTAACCACATAAATACCAGTGTTCCGCCAATGGTCATCACACCTGTAAATAATTGAGTGAAACCCATCAACAAACCGTCTGCAAATGTATCCACATCTGTAATAATACGGCTGACAATATCACCATAGGATTGTCTGTCCAGATACTTCAAAGGAAGGATTTCCAGCTTTGCAAAGGCATCCTGACGAATGTCCTTAACAACATGATAGGTAATATAATTATTACAGGTATTCATAACCCATTGTGCCACAGCAGTTAAAATCATAACAACTGCTATCTGTTTCATAATATCAAATATTGCAGGGAAATCTACATCATTCACTCCAATAATCAAATCTACTGCGTCACCGGTTAATATCGGAATATAAAGGGTAAATGCCACTGTGAGGGCGGCAAGCGCCAGCGAAATTCCCACCAATACCCAATACTTGCGGATATAGCGCAAAATTTTACCGATGGTTCCCTTTTGAGGTGCTTTCTTTGTTGCATCAGACATTTACAACACCTCCCTTCGCCATATGCGTCGGTGCAGATACCTCTGCATTGGCCTTCCTCTCCTCAGGATATTGAGAATAATAAATTTCCTGATAGACTCCACATTTCTCCAGCAGTTCCTCATGTGTTCCCAATCCTGCAATTTCTCCGTCATCCAACACAATAATCTTATCTGCATGCATAATGGAGGATGCTCTTTGGGATACAATAAAGGTCGTCATATTGCCTTCCAGACTACGAATTGCCCGGCGCAGATTTGCATCCGTAGCATAATCCAACGCTGAAGCGCTGTCATCCAAAATAAGGATTTCCGGCTTGCGAACCAAAGCCCTTGCAATAGTAAGACGCTGTCTCTGTCCGCCCGAAAAATTCTTTCCGTTTTGGGCCACTTGCGCATCCAGTTTGCCCTCTTTTCCTTCTACCACCTCTCGCGCCTGTGCAAGGTCAATAGCCTGCCACATTTCTTCATCCGTAGCATCGGCTTTTCCCCACTGCATATTGCTTCGAATGGTCCCTTTAAACAATACTGCCTTCTGAGGAACCACGCCAATCTGCTCGCGCAAGGAATCTTCTGTCATTTCTTTTATATCAATACCGTTCAACCTGATGACGCCTTCTGTCACCGGATAAAACCTCGGTATCAGATTAACCAGCGAACTCTTACCGGAACCCGTACCTCCGATAACTCCTATGGTTTCCCCTTTTTCTACCGAAAAATGCATATCATGCAAGGTTTCATCTCCGGCGCCTTCATAAGTAAGGGATACATGGTCAAACTCAAGGAAGGGTACCTTTTCTACCGGCTTCTTACTATTCTCTCCTGACAAAACAGGGGCGTTGGTAATTTCAAACACCGATGCTACACGGTCCGCACTTGCAGCCGCCTTGGTTACCAGAACAATCAAATTAGCAAGCTTCACAAGCTCTACCAATATCTGAGACATATAGTTCAAAATAGCTACCACATCTCCCTGACTCAGTTTTCCGATATTTACCCTGATGGCTCCGGTATAAATCAACGCAATAACAGCACCATTTACAATCACATAGGTAAGAGGATTCATGCAGGCACTGATTTTACTTACGCGCATCTGTGCCTCCGCAAGCACATCGTTCTGCTTACGAAATTGCTCTTCCTCACGTTTTTCCTGATGAAAAGCACGAATCACACGTATACCTGTCAGATTCTCTCTGGTGGTACCCAAAACCTTATCCAGGCCACCTTGTACTTTACGATATAAGGGCATGGTAATCACCATAATACCAAATACTACAATTGCAAGCACCGGAATAGCCACCACAAAAATAAGAGCTGACTTCACATCAATGGTAAACGCCATAATCATGGCACCAAATACAATAATCGGAGAACGCAAGAAAAGTCGAAGCACCATATTTACACCATTCTGGCACTGATTTACATCAGCCGTCATGCGGGTAATCAAAGTGGCTGTTCCGACTTTATCTATATTGGTAAAATTCAATCCCTGAATATGTTCGAATAACGCTTTACGAAGTTTTGTTGCAAATCCCACTGCTGCTCTTGCCGCAAAAAACTGTGCCGTGACAGCACTAATCAATCCGACAATTCCCAGTGCCAGTAAACAGGCACCCATTTTTAATATATAACCGGTATCCTCCTCCGGAATTCCTTTATCTATGATTCCTGCAATTACCAGAGGAACAAACAATTCAAAGCAAGCCTCCAACAGCTTAAAAAGAGGTGCCAATACCGTTT
>JAZSII010000119.1:0-13597 GCA_045533725.1 Acetatifactor sp.
TTATCCCCATAAGGAAAACGAAACGGTCTGTATGTACGCTTCACACCTGCATCAGCATATAACTTATCCAGCACCTGCTCACACTTTTCAATATCCTCCACGGCATCTTCTATCGAAATCGAAGAAAAAGCCGGATGGGAATAACTGTGATTTCCAACAATCATACCATTCTTCACGGCGTAAAGAGCCTCTTCATAAAACTGCTCCACTCTTGCACCTTCCGCAAACATTATCGCCGTTATTCCCTTCTCATTCAGATAATCCACAATCGCCGGTGTATTCTTTGAAGCAATATCATCAATGGATAAAATCGCTGTGTTCATACTTCCCCCTAAGTTTGTTTTTATATGATTATGTATCTCTCCGGCACCCGTTACAGGGTATTTTGCGCAAGTTCTCGGACGCAAGAATTTCTAATTTTTTCAAATAATACTAAAAGCAGAGCTAAAAATCTCAAACTCGCTACGCTCAGACAGGTGAGATTTTTAGCTCTAACATATTATTTTGAAAATATAAGAAATACTAAGCATCCTGCGAGAGCATGCAAAATACCCTGTGACGGGTGCCGGAGAGATACATAACAATTACAAACCAGGAGAAATAGTATGAACACAGCGATTTTGACCATAGATGATATTGCATCAAAAAATACACCGGCAATAGTAGACTATTTAAATGAAAAAGGTATTAAAGCCATTCTGTTTGCGGAAGGCGCAAGAGTGGAACAATTTTATGATGAAGCTTTATATGCAGTGGAGAATGGTATGATTGTGGGGAATCACAGTTATTCCCACAGAGCATTTTCGACCCTTACAGTAGAAGAAGGTATAGAAGATATTGAGAAATGTGAAAAGGTGCTGGATAAGTTATATGCTGATGCAGGTGTGAAGCGTACATACAGACCGTTTCGTTTTCCTTATGGGGATAAGGGTGGAGAGAATAAAGAGGCTTTTCAGAAATATTTCCGGGAAAAAGAATTTGATAAGGTAGATGATTCGCAGATTGCATATCCTTGGTGGAAGGAATATGGTTTGGACAAGGATATAGATACATTCTGGAGCTTTGATTTCGAGGAGTACAGGTTTCACCATGAGCCTACGTTTACCAAGGAATATATATGGGATAAGATGCATGCTGTCAATCCTGATAAGGGTGCAGTATTGTTTGCAGAGAATAACCACCATATTCTTTTGTTGCATGCCCATGATGAGACGGAAGAGATATTTCCACAGTATTATAAGGAGTTTGTGGAACGATGTTTAGAGAACGGGCTTGTGTTTGAAGAACCACGATTTGTGTAAAGAGTAAATATACAGATTTGATTTTGAAAAGTAAGAAAAGGACTAAGTATGTTAGCAGTAAAACTTAATTTGGTAAATTATGAATATGATGTGCATTCTCTGGTGAAGGCATTCTATCCGGAAGAAACCGTTAAGGTGATTACGCCTGAGACTAAAGCAGAGACGGCGGAAGCGGTTTTAGAGGAAGCCGGAAGTGCCCTGTTAGAAATCGCTTTGGAGGAGGATGGTGCAAGTGTTACCTGTGCAGGAAATCTTCATGAGTGGAAATATGAGGAAGGCACGGAACGCTTTAAGGATGGCTTTAAAAGGTTTCTGTATAGAGTGTTATGCAAGGAGACCGGCAAGGAGCTTCCCTGGGGGAATCTGACCGGTATCCGTCCCACCAAGATTGCATACGGTATGCTGGAGGAGGGTAAGACGGATGCGGAAATCGGCGCATTCTTAAAAGAGGCGCATTATGTCAGCGACGAGAAGATTGATTTGAGTATTGATATTGCTAAGAGAGAAAGAGAACTGCTTTCAGACATTCACTATGAAGGCGGTTACAGCCTGTATATCGGTATTCCTTTTTGTCCCACTACTTGTTTGTACTGTTCCTTTACCAGCTATCCTATCGCCGGATATCGCAAACTGGTGGAAGATTATGTGGATTGTGTCATCAAGGAAATGGACTATGTGTCTAAAAAGTATGCCCACAAAATATTGGATTCCGTTTACATCGGTGGCGGTACGCCAACAACCTTGGAGGCAGAGCAGTTGGATAGACTGATTACAGCCTTGAAGGAAAAGTTTGATTTCAGCACGGTAAAGGAATTTACGGTGGAGGCCGGTCGTGCGGACAGTATCACAAGGGAAAAGCTGGAGGTGCTTAAAAAGCATCAGGTGGACCGAATCTCCATCAATCCCCAGACCATGAAGCAGGAGACTCTGCAAATCATCGGTAGACGACATACCGTGGAGCAGGTGGTAGAGGCTTACAAGCTGGCTAGGAAAATCGGCTTTGAGAATATCAATATGGACTTGATTCTGGGACTGCCGGGAGAAAACGAAAAGGATGTGCAGAATACCATTGACAGAGTGGTGGAGCTGGCACCGGATAGTCTGACAGTGCATTCTCTGGCTATAAAGAGAGCATCCAAGCTGAGCCAGTGGATTATGGAGAACGGTGTGAAGACCCTGCGTAATACGGATGAAACCATGAAAATTGCGGCGGCAGGAGCAAAGAAGCTGGGTATGGATCCTTACTATCTGTATCGCCAGAAAAATATGTCCGGCAACTTTGAGAATGTAGGTTATGCAAAGCCCGGAAAGTATGGACTTTACAATATCCTGATTATGGAAGAGAAGCAGACTATCGTGGCATTGGGAGCCGGTAGCATCAGTAAGGTAGTATTACCGGATGGCAGAATTGAACGTTGCGATAATGTGAAAGATGTGGCATTATATATAGAGAAGCTTGATGAGATGCTGGAGAGAAAAGAGAAGTTGTTTGCGTTGGAGAGTGAGTAACTGTTTACGAAAGGAGTGACGAAATCATGATGAGGGATGGAGAACTTCAAATTGCAATATGCGATGATGATTATATGTCATTGGAAAAGAATGTACTAATGACTGAGAAAATTCTGAATGAAGCAGGAGTTACATATTGTATTCAAAAGTTTGATAATGCAAAAAACTTATTAGATACCATACAAAAAGGAGCAAAGTACCATATTTTTCTGTTGGATGTATTAATGAACGAAATGGACGGCATGGAACTTGCGGCCGAGTTGAGAAAACAGACGAATGATGCAGAAATTATCTTTATATCAGGAGATCAGGAAAATGCTTTGCGAGGATATGAGGTAGCTGCTGCAAGATATCTGGCCAAACCGGTCATGATGGAACGATTAAAAGAGGCGTTGTTATTTTGTTATGACAGGTATAGAGATAAAAATGAGTTCCTGATGCTCGCAGCCACCGGAAATTGCAAGGTACTTTTGTCGGAAGTTCGCTATGTAGAAGCATTTGAAAGAGGAACCCGCTTTTATTTGAAGGGCGATAACATAGATACGAAAGTGAAGATGGGTGATGTGGAAAAAATGTTACTGAATGATAAATTTATTATGTGTCATAGGGCATTTATCGTAAATATATCTGAAATCAGAGCAGTTCGCCGTTATGAAATAGAACTAAAAGGAGGAGAAATAATTCCGGTAAGCAGAATCAGATATACGGAAGTATATGAACGATTTATGAGATAAAGGGAGCCGGCTACACCAAAGTAGCCCGGCTCCTATTTTGTCAAGTATTAATAATGCTATGTATGGTTTCCTTTAATGTCAACGGAATAAATGGTTTGCTGATATAATCTTCAACACCCAGATTGGTTGCATCTTGAATGGTTTGTATATCTTTATTACCGGTCATAAATACCACCGGCATACTATGTTTCTTTCGAATATGAGACAAGGTTTCAAATCCATCCATATCAGTCATTTCCACATCCAAAAGGATCAGATCCACAGAAACATGGTCCAGTAATTCCAAAGCTTCCTTGCCACTTGTTGCGCTGATGATTTGGCATAGAGGTTCATTTTTCATAATCAGTTCTGTGATTTTGATGTTCATGGGATCATCATCAACAACAAGAACAGTCTTGCGGGGAGAAGTGTTTTCCTTTAGCATGTATTCTTTATCAGCATCTATCATTTGTAACATAACATCTGCTATTTGAGGATCGAACTGCGTACCTTTACCTTTTTCAATTTCCTCACGAACCTTTTCCTGTGGAAGAGCATTACGATAGCTTCGGTTGCTTGCCATAGCATCATAGGAATCTGCAACTCCGATAATTCTTGCAATTTCAGGAATATTCATTCCGCTCAAACCGCTGGGATAACCATTTCCGTCATAGCGTTCGTGATGAAACTTTGCACCAAGCGCCAATGTTTTATCGTTATATATGTCTTTTACAATATGGTAGCCGATGACCGGGTGGATTTTTATTTGTTCAAATTCATCATTAGTAAGCTTGCCGGGTTTGTTAATAATGTCTTCAGGAACACGAATTTTGCCCACATCGTGTAATAATCCTGCGTAATAAATCATTTGTTGTTCTTCCGGACTTTTGCCCATTTGTTCAGCAATTTTTGAAGCATATTCGGCCACACGAAGAGAGTGACCGTTGGTATATCGGTCTTTTGCATCTATAGTGCGGACCAAAGCACGGATCATATTCATGTTAGCGAGTTCGACTTTTTTGTTACTGTTTCTTTCCATTTCCATGGATTCCTGTACACGCTTAAAGGTATATATGTAGAAGAACAGAATCAAAGCAGAAATCATTCCGCAGAGCAGAATATTGCGAAATAGAGTCCTGTTAACATCTTTAAAAAACAGATCCTTATCCACAACCATGACAACATGCCAGTCATTGATAACTTTTTGTGAAAGCACCTGACAGTCTTCGCCATCTAAATTTGTTTCAAAGTATGTGGCATCATTATCAAAAACAGATTTTATCAGACCGTTCATGCGACCGTTGGATAGATAATTTTGTCCTTTTTCGTTTATATCACTATGTGAAATGACCAGACCGTTTTTGTCAATAACAAATACATAACCCAAAGCGTTCATGCTGTTTTGTTCTATAATTTTTTGTACTTCATCCAAATTAATGTCAATGGAAACAACACTTGTATTGTCTGAAAGCATTTTGCTGATGGACATCATGACAGTGTTAGTTTTTGCATCAAGATAGGGAGAAACAAGGGTGGGGGCGCCGGCGGCGCCTTTTGCGGCGATGTACCAATCACGGACTGTCGGTTCGTAGTCCGCATTGGGAATCCAGTCTAAGCCATGTATAAATTCACCTTTGAATATGCCGTAAATTCCTGAAAATTTATCATCAATTTTTTCAGTGTATTGTTTGGATTCATAAATTAAAAAGTTTTCAATCTCTTCTTTGGAAGCGTTTTGGGTCATCATGTATTCCAGGGTAATAGCAGTTGTTTGTATAGTGTTGATGCTTTTTGACAGATTGTTTTCCAAAGCATTTGAAATTGCATTTAGATTACCCATTCCCATGTTTTGCATTTTAGCAGTAATATTTTGGTAAAAGATAAAATGATTAAAAAGCATCATACTGACAAGCCCGAGTATTGTTACTATAATAGTAAGGACATATGTTTTTTTGTTGATTTTTTTCATGATAGGTGTACCTTTCAAAAAAAGCTTTATCAAATTGGAATTTTGTAATTAAAACTGGTAGTATAAAAAAATTTCTGTTATACTTAACATCATAACAAAAGAAAGCGTAGGAGTAAAGTTCACTGATGAAAAAAATATATATACTGGCCGTTATAATTATTATTGCCATTATATCCGGCATTTTTTTGATAAATATATATGAAGCGGAAACAGAAGTGACAAAGGAAAGTACAAAGGTGGGCGTCATTTTGAACGGTAATACAGACGACCAAAGCTGGAGTCAGTCTCATTATGAAGGCTTGGAAAAAACTGCCGAGGAATTGAATCTGACCATATTCTATGAAGAATGTGTAACTACAGAAACGATAGAGGGGATTATAGACAAATTTGTAGAAGAAGGCTGTGAGATTATTATTGCTAATTCCTTTGAGTTTGGGGAATGTATCAATCAAGTTGCAAAGAAATATCCGGAGGTATATTTTTTCCATGCAACGGGAGTAGGAGAAGGTAAAAATCTGACCACCTATTTCGGAAGAATGTATCAGGTACGTTATTTGACCGGAATTGTTGCCGGATTGCAGACGCAGACAAATGAAATCGGGTATGTTGCAGCATTTCCGATTTCTGAAGTAAATAGGGGGATTAACGCTTTCACATTGGGTGTAAGAAGTGTGAATAGTGAAGCAAAAGTATATGTGAGTTGGACAAATTCGTGGAATGATGATGTTGCCGCTGAAGAGGCTACGAATAAGCTTTTGGAAAATCATAATATTGATGTGTTGTCAATGCATATTGACTCGATAAAGCCATTGGAAATTGCAGAAGAAAAAGGAGTCATGACCATAGGATATAATGTGGATAACAGCGAGTATTACCCCAAAACATATTTAACTGCGGCAGTTTGGGATTGGGATAATTTCTACGCCCCCAATATTTTGAAATGCATGCAGGGAAAAATCGAAGGAAATCATTATTGGGAAGGTGTTGAGACGGGAATCGTCTCTTTGGCGCCATTGACAGATAACGTAAAAAGCGGTACCGAAGAAATTGTGAACAGAGAACTGGAAAGATTGCAAAGAGGTTCGTTTGATGTGTTTTATGGTCCTATTTTTGATAATTACGGTATCGAGAGGGTAAAAGAGGGAGAAAGCATAACAGATAGTTTAATGCTTAATGAATTTGATTGGTATGTAGAAGGAGTTGTAAATGAAGAATAGTAGTAAGACGCGCCAAGTTATTTTACTGATATCTGCTATAGTCATTTTTTTAATTATTTTTGTTTTCATTTGGTTTACCGGATATAAAAAGAATGCAGTTCCTAAGGTGGGATTGATTATTACAGGTTCAGCAGAGGAACTCGGATGGAACGGAGTACATTATCAAGGGGTGAAATATGCCTGCGAGGAGTTGGGAGTAGAGCTTCTGTTAAGGGATTATGTTCTGGAGGGGACAGGAGAATGCGAAAAAGCAGTTCACGAATTGATCTCAGAAGGGGCAGGAATGATTATTTTATCCAGCTATGCGTATCCTGAGGAGATAAAGGGAGTTGTGTCGACATATCCGGATGTTGCTTTTTATGGAATATCTGCAGAGCATTATGCAGATAATATGACATCTTATTTTGGCAGAATGTATCAGGCAAGGTATCTTGCGGGGATTGTTGCCGGACTGAAAACAGAGAGTAATGAAATAGGATATGTGGCGGCAATGCCTAATATCGAAGTAAATCGAGGAATTAATGCATTTACATTGGGAGTAAAGCGGGTAAAACCGGATGCGACCGTGAATGTCATATGGACAAATACCTGGGATGATGAAGAAAAAGAAATTGCAGCGGCAAACCAATTGATTGAGGAACTGGGTGTGGATGTGATAACTTATCATCAGAATAAAAATTATGTAGCACAGGTAGCAGAGGAAGCAGGTATTCTTTCGATTGGTTATAATGAATTGGCAGAAGGATTGTCTGAAAAATACCTGACTGCGGCAGTTTGGGATTGGAATGAGTTATATTATCAGATTTTGAGAGAATTTGTACTGGGAAAAGCAAACTCTGTAACAAAGCACTGGTATGGAATTGATACCGGTGTAGTTATGCTGACCGATTATTCAGAACTGGTGGATGAAGATATTCGGAGAATTGTTGAGAATGCCAAAGAAGAGATTTGTGGCGGAAGGGATGTTTTCTCTGGAGTAATATATGATAATACCGGAAAACTTCGTTGTAATGAAGGGGAATCCATAAGTGACGAGGTTTTGCTTAAAAAGATGGATTGGTATGTAGACGGGGTAGAGATATATGAGTAGAAAACGGTATTTTAAGGATATAAAAACGCCCATATATGTAGTGTTGCTTAGCTTTATCATTCTGATGGTAGTTTGCATTTCCATGTGGTGGAAGATACAGAATATTATTGATAAGCAAATGGAGGGATATATTTCTAAAGGCGGAGAAATGATTGCTGATATTGTCAATAATTTCTTCGGAAGCGAATTGCAGGTTTTAAGTGAAGTGACCGGCTTTGTGGATATGCAGACAGGTGATATGCCCACCTTTTTGTCAGAAGAAAGTGGCGTGTCTTACGGGGTATTGAAGATTGATGGACAAGCTGCTTGCGGAGAACCGCTCGATTTTGCGGAGTATAAAGGTATTTTTGAGGCGATTCACGGAAATGCATCTGTATCCTGCGGAAAAAACGGAACGGTTTTATTCGCAGTACCTGTTTACAGTGGGGATAATGTAAAATATGTTTTGTACAAATTGTATGATGGAAATGTTTTGGCTGATAAAATGGATATAAATTGTTATGGCGGATACGGAATTTGTGCGATTGTGGATATAGATGGTAATGTGGTTTTGCAGATGGAAGAAACCGCACTTCAAGTTTCCTATTTTACAAATGAGCAAAATTGGAAAGCAACAGAAGAAATGCAGAAAAAGATGAATGTTAACTCATCTTCTGCAGTAATCAGTAAGGAAACGGAGAATGTTTTATTTGCTGCAGAAACAGATTATACAAGTCTGTACATAGTAGGCTATGTGCCGGTAAAAGTGGTATCCAGCAATATTTATTTAATTGTACCGCTGGTTTTATGGTGCTTTGGCTTGTTATGGTTGTTGTTAGTTATTGTGGCAATCTATTTGTTGGGAGCTGAGAAGAAAGTAAAAGAAAGCGATGCGTTACGTCAGGCAAAATTAATGGCGGAACAGGCAAGTCATGCAAAGAGTGACTTCCTGGCTAACATGTCCCATGAAATCAGAACACCTATCAATGCCGTGGTAGGAATGAACGAAATGATTTTGCGTGAATGTGAGGACGAAGCGGTATTAGAGTATGCAAATAATATTGAAATTGCCAGTCATAATCTGTTGGCTATTATAAATGATGTTTTGGATTTTTCCAAGATTGAATCAGGAAAGATGGAAATTGTGGATAATGAATATAAGCTGGGTGAGCTGTTAAATGATGTATCCATGATGATAGAGCTAAAAGCCAAACAAAAGGGTCTGCGATTTGGTGTTAAGGTAGATGAAAATCTTCCTAGTGTTTTGTTTGGCGATGATGTAAGAATTAAGCAGGTTCTGATTAATTTATTAAATAATGCAGTGAAGTATACTCCTAACGGAGAAGTCAGATTGAAGGTATTCGGCAAGGTGAATCAGGAGATGGCGGAATTGGCCATGGCTGTTGAGGATACCGGAATAGGCATTCACGAAGAAGACATTTCCAAGTTGTTTCAGGAATTTCAGCGTTTGGACATGGACACCAACAGAAATATTGAAGGAACCGGTTTGGGATTGGCCATAACGCATAATCTTGTTAGTATGATGGGTGGCAGTTTGGAAGTGAAAAGTGAATACGGTAAAGGAAGTATATTTACCGTTCATTTGAAGCAAAAAATTCTTGAGTCAGAACCGATTGGTGATTTTGAGAAAAATTATAGACATGCAATTAATAGTGAATATAAATATGCTACCACTTTTGTGGCACCAACGGCATCCGTTTTGGTGGTGGATGATAATCAGATGAATCTTCAAGTAGTTCAGAGTCTTTTGAAAAAAACACAGTTACAGATTACTACCTGTGAAAGTGGTGTAAAGGCACTGGAGCTTATGTGTGAAAAGAAGTATGATATAATTCTTTTAGATCATATGATGCCCGGACTGGATGGACTGGAGACCTTGGCATGTTCAAAAGAAATGCCGGAGAATAAGAATCGGGAAGTTGCAGTGATAGCCCTGACGGCAAATGCAATTTCCGGTGCACGTGAGATGTATTTATCCAAAGGTTTTACAGATTATATCAGCAAGCCTATTGAAGGTGCATTGCTGGAGGATAAGCTTCGTAAATATTTGCCTAAAGAGAAAATTACATTATTGCAAAAGGAAATTGCTGAGACAAAAGCTGAAAATACGGAAACTGAAAAAAAGGTAGCAGAAGAAGTGCTTCTTGACTATGACGTAGGGATGAAATATTGTGCAGGCAGTGATGAAATCTACTATAGAATCATGAAGATATTCTGTGATCAGTATGAAGAAAAGAAAGCTGAGCTGAGGCGTTTATTCGAGGAGAAGGACTGGAATGGTTATACGGTACAGATTCATGCTTTGAAATCAAATGCCCTCAATATTGGTTCGGCAAAACTTTCTTCTCATTGTTTGGAATTAGAGATGGCAGGAAAGAGAATTCGCGCATCTGAGGATGTGGAGCAAAATGTAAGGTACATCACGGAAAATCATTCTGTTGCTATGCAGATGTATGATAAGGTGATAGAATTAGCAAATGAATATTGTCGTGCAAAAGCGAAAGAATTGGGGAAATAAAGAATGAAAAAGATACTTTTAGTTGATGATGATTATATGAATTGTATTCTTGCAGAGCATTCTCTTGTGCAGGAGTATAAAGTGGATGTTACATATTCCGGGAAAGAGGCATTGGCTTATTTGGAAAAAGAAACTCCGGATTTGATTTTGATGGATATTGAAATGCCTGAAATGGATGGGAAAGAAGTAGTTAGAAGAATTAAGGAAAATGAGTCATGGGTTAATATTCCCGTGATTTATCTGACAGCTGATTCCAATCCCATGACAGAAGCGGAATGTTTATCTTTTGGAGCGGATGATTTTATTACGAAGCCATTTGTCCCTGATGTTATGAAAAGCCGTGTTGGAAAAATTCTGGATGCCCATGCAAGGCGTATGGATTTGGAGAATCGTCTGGAAGAAAATACCATGAAATCCCTGACGGATGCGCTGACAGGTCTGAATAACCGACCATTTCTTGAAAAAGAATTAAAAGGGCTGTTAGAGGATAACAATTGCGGCACCTTGTTCATGATTGATTTGGATAATTTCAAGAAAATGAATGATACTTACGGTCATATTGTGGGCGATGAGGTGTTGAAAACCTTTGCTGAAGTTTTGAAGATGTATTCCAGAAAGGGAGATTTGGTTTGCCGTCTGGGAGGAGATGAGTTTGTAGCATTTTATGCGGATTTGACAGATACTGATATTGTTTCCAAAAAGGCAAAAGATATTATCACAACCTTTTCGGAAAAAATGGGTGCTATGGGCTACGGAGGAATTGTTTCTGTATCTATCGGTGCTAAAATCACCATGGGCGGAGAAGATTTTCAGGAGCTTTATGACAGAGCCGATAAGACATTGTATTTTGTGAAGAATAACGGAAAGAACGCATATCAGATATATAATGAAGACGGTATGGATTCCGTTACAAATTTGAGCCAAATTGATACCAATGTGACCTTGGAACGTATACATAGTTTGTTGATTCAGGATATGGAGAGCAATAGGGGAGCATTTCATGTGGGTTATAATGAGTTCAAGAAGATGTATGATTTGGCTATCCGTTGTGTGACCCGTAGCGGCCGAAAAGTACAAATTATCTTGTTTACCATAAATGCATCATCCGGTGAACTTGATGATGAGCATATGGAAAGTACTATGGAATTGTTTACCAAGGCTGTTATCACTTCTTTGCGTAATGTGGACACCGGAACCAAATATAGCAGTAATCAATACTTGTTGATTTTGATTGATGCAGATTTGGAGGATGGTAAGGTGGTGGCAGGAAGAGTTATTAATAATTTTAAAGATATAGCTGAAATTGCAGGGAATGACTGGGTAATTACATATGATATTAAAACGTTAAAACCCATTGTATAGTTTACGCTCTTGACATCAGCCACTAAAAATCATAAGATAGATAAGATGTAAATGCGTATATTTTGAATGAATGCATGGTAATAAGGGAGAAAGAACTATGGCACTGAGTAAGAAGCCGGTTACCGGTATGAAGGATATTTTGCCGGAGGAAATGCAAATTCGTGACTATGTCATAGGTGTGATTAAGGAAACCTATGGCAAGTTCGGCTTTACCTCCATTGAGACTCCTTGTATGGAGAATATTGCCAATCTGACCAACAAGCAGGGTGGCGACAATGAGAAGCTGATTTTTAAGATTTTGAAGAGAGGCGAGAAGCTGAATGTGGAAGCGGCTACTACCGAGGAAGAGGTAGTGGATGGTGGATTACGTTACGACCTGACCGTGCCTTTGGTACGTTATTATTCCAATAATTCTGCCAATCTGCCTTCTCCTTTTAAAGCATTACAGATGGGCAATGTATGGCGTGCGGACAGACCTCAGAGAGGCCGTTACCGCCAGTTTATGCAGTGTGATATTGATATTTTGGGCGAGCCCTCTAATCTGGCTGAAATCGAGCTGATTCTGGCGACTACAACCACCATTGGTAAGCTGGGATTCAAGAACTTCCAGATTCGTATCAATGACCGTCAGATTCTGAAGGCTATGGCGGCATACAGCGGTTTTGCGGAAGAGTCTTATGACAGTGTATTTATTACCTTGGATAAGATGGACAAGATTGGTCTGGATGGTGTGAAGGCTGAACTGATTACAAATGGTTTTGCAGAGGAAGCTGTTGAGAAGTATTTAAACCTGTTTGCTGAGTTGGATAAAATCGAAACAGCTGTAGATAAGGTGTCATATATTGCAAACACTTTAGAAGGCGTACTTGCGCAGGATGTACATGAAGGGCTTTTAGAGATTATTAACAGCGTGGAAGCCACCAAGAATGCCCAGTTTGATATGGTATTTGATGCGACTTTGGTACGTGGTATGTCTTACTACACCGGTACGATTTTCGAAATCGCCATTCCGGAATTTGGCGGAAGCTGCGGCGGTGGCGGGCGTTATGACAAGATGGTAGGCAAGTTTACGGGCAATGATGTGCCCGCTTGCGGTTTCTCCATTGGTTTCGAACGTATTGTACTTTTGCTTATGGAAAGTGGCTTCAAGGTGCCTACACAGCCCAAGAAGAAAGCATTCTTAATCGAAAAGGGTGTGAGCGGCGAAGAGCTTTGCAAGGTAATCGGACAGGCGCAGGAAACCCGTAAGGAAGGCTTACAGGTACTGGTTGCCCGTATGAATAAGAACAAGAAGTTCCAGAAGGAACAGTTGATGAAGGAAGGCTACGAAGATTTCGTGGAATTCTATAAGGATCCGTTGAAGAACTAAATTGTAATAACGGTAGTGAAACAGACATTAGAGAAAGAGGGATAGATTATGGCAGAGTCAATGAAGGGCTTAAAGAGAAGCCACAGATGTGCTGGGTTAAATGCATCAAATATAGGCGAAGCCGTAACCGTAATGGGCTGGGTACAGAAACAGCGTAACAAGGGCGGTATTATTTTCGTAGATATGAGAGACAGAAGCGGTTTGCTTCAGGTGATTTTTGAAGAAACCGATTGTGGTAATGAAAATTTTGAAAAAGCATATCATTTGCGTAGCGAATTTGTTATCGCAGTAGTGGGTAAGGTGTGCAAGAGAGAGGGTGCCGTAAACGAAAATCTGGCAACCGGAGAGATCGAAATCCGTGCTACCGAGCTTCGTGTATTATCCGAGGCAGAAACTCCACCTTTCCCTATTGAGGCAGATTCCAAGACCAAGGAAGAATTGCGTTTGAAGTATCGTTATCTGGACTTAAGAAGACCGGATATTCAGAATAATTTAATCTTAAGAAGTAAGATTTCTACCAGGATCAGTGCAAGGTTGGCGGGGGAAGGC
>JAZSII010000140.1:0-2467 GCA_045533725.1 Acetatifactor sp.
CATAGGTTCCCTGTAATTCCTTCAAAATATCCGTCGCATCACCCTCTAACAGAGTAATGCACTCTTCCTTGCCGGCCTTCTTGAAATTCTCCTTTGCAATAGGGATACGGGGCTCATACTTCTCAATGGTTGTAATATGACAGCCCTCCGGTGCATATTCACTCATCAAAAGCGCCGAAAAGCCAATCGCTGTTCCTACCTCCAAAATCCGCATAGGGCGTTTCATAGTCAATAAGAAACGCAGAAAGCTCTGCATCTCCTTACGGATAATGGGGACATCCGTTTCCTTTGCGTATTTCTCTATTTCATTTAAAAAAGGCGTATTGCCTTTATCAAACGAGTTAATAAAGGCAACCATTCTCTCATCCACTATCATATTTTATCTCACCTAATTCGTTGTAGCAGGAACCTCTTCTTCCTGCGGTTCCTTTGACATGGTTTCAAACATCTCTTCCACTGTCATAGCCGTACTCAAAACAAATTTACCCGGCTTTAACTCTTCTTTAAACTCCGAAAACATATACTGAAGTCGGAATAATTTCACGTCACGTATCAATCCTTTTTGGTAGAATAATTCGCCCATTTGTTCCGCACTCATACCTTCCGGAATTTCCACTTCCACATCCCGGCCCACTTCTGACATGGGCTTTTCATCAAAGATACGATATCCATACTCGAATGCCAAATTTGCTCCTCGGTATATCAATACCACTGCAACCACCGCTAAGGTTATTTTCAAACCGGTTTCTAACACGGTAAAAACAATATCTCTTACTTTCATACTGTTGCCTTTCTACTCAAAATCAATAGCTCCCATTACCTGTGCATAATGTGTCTGCATCATTCTGCAAAACGCCAACTCCGCTTCCAAAAAATCTGCAACCAGGGGATTATCTCTGAAATCAGCATATTCTCTTTCAAATGCTTCTATCTTTTCAAATACCATATCCCTGCTGTTTTGCATTTCAAAGTTTCGTTTACGGAATTCATCAATCTGTCTCTTTAATTCGGGATACTGTTTTACCCGTTCTTTCTGCTCCACATATTTCAGATAGGCTTCTGATTGCAGAAGCTTATCAATGTATGTCTGTAAGGATTGCTCCATGGACTCTTAAACCTCCATAATAATCGGCACAATCATAGGACGTCTCTTGGTTTTTTTCCACACATACTCGCCCAGCACATCCCTTGTAACATTCTTCAGCTTGCCCCAGTCATAGACACCACGCTCCACGCAGGCAGAAATCGCAGCATCCACAGTCATTCGGGCTTCCTCCATCAACTCATCGGATTCTCTCACATATACAAATCCGCGGGAAACAATGTCCGGTCCTGCAACAATCTGCCCCGAATATTGGTCAAATGCCATAACTACAATCAAAATGCCGTCTTCGGCCAAATGCTGGCGGTCGCGAAGCACTACATTTCCGACATCACCTACACCCAGACCGTCTACCAGGATACCGCCCACCGGAACCTTATCGATTACCTCTGCCGACTCCTCGGTCAGTTCCAATACATCTCCGGAAGACAAAATGAAGATATTTTCTTTTTCAATTCCCAAGCTTTTCGCAATCTTTGCCTGTGCTGTTAAATGCTTATACTCTCCATGAACGGGAATAGCATACTTGGGACGTACTAAAGTATAAATCAACTTAATCTCTTCCTGACAGGCATGTCCGGACACATGGGTATCCTGGAAGATAACATCCGCACCTTTTCTCAGCAATTCGTTAATCACCTTGGTAACAGCCTTTTCATTTCCCGGAATAGGGCTGGAAGAAAAGATTACGGTATCGCCATGACCAATGGTAATCTTACGGTGCATATTGCTGGCCATACGGCTGAGGGCAGCCATACTTTCACCCTGACTTCCCGTAGTAATGATAACCTGCTGTTCATCGGGATAATTCTTTAACTGTTCTATATCAATCAAAGTGTTTTCCGGAATATTAATACACTCCAGCTGGGAAGCCGTATCGATAATGTTTACCATACTGCGGCCTTCCACCACTACTTTTCTGCCAAACTTGTATGCTGTATTGATAATCTGTTGTACACGATCCACATTGGATGCAAAGGTTGCAACAAAAATACGCTGGCTCTTATGCTCCTCAAACAAAGTATCAAAGGTTTTGCCCACCGTCTTTTCAGACTGGGTAAAGCCCGGTCTCTCCGCATTGGTGGAATCACACATAAGTGCCAAAACACCCTTTTTACCAATTTCAGCAAACTTCTGTAAATCAATGGCATCTCCGTATACCGGGGTATAATCCACCTTGAAATCACCTGTATGCACTACAATACCTGCCGGCGAATAAATAGCCAAAGCAGCAGCATCAACGATGCTGTGATTTGTTTTGATAAATTCAATTCTGAACTGTCCCAGATTAATGGACTGCCCGAACTTTACAACTTTACGTTTTACAAGCTTGGTCATACCATGCTCTTTTAATTTGTTGTCAAT
>JAZSII010000258.1:0-2434 GCA_045533725.1 Acetatifactor sp.
GCAAATCAATAATTTTGAATAAGATACGAAAGACAAGGACATGTGGATATCCACATGTCCTTTCCTATTGTTTGAAAGGAGGAATAAGAATGGAAGAGTTTCAGGTAGTTGATAATTGTCTTATGGTGAAGTTGCCGGAAGAAGTGGACCATTACAGAACTGCGTATATATGTGAGCAGGCAGACAGATTTATTATGTCCGGGAAGGTGGATCATGTGGCTTTTGATTTTGGAGTTACCAGATTTATGGATTCTTCGGGAATCGGTCTGATTATGGGAAGATATAAAAAAGTCAATTTTATCGGCGGTAAAATTTTTGTATTGCATGCAGATAGGCAAATTAAGCGTATGCTCTGTCTGGCAGGGATTCAGAACATGATAGAAATAATGGAATAAGGTGGAATGAAAATGAATAATGAAATGAAAATGGAATTTGATGCAATTTCCGTAAATGAAGGATTTGCGCGATTGGCAGTGGCGTCGTTTATATCTTCCATGAATCCTACAATGGAAGAATTGGCGGATATTAAGACGGCTGTTTCGGAGGCGGTTACCAATGCGATTATTCATGGATATGAGAATATGTACGGATATGGAAAGCATGGTGATAAGGTGCCGTCATATATTACCATACATCCGGGCAAAATATACATGCATTGCAAAACGGAAGATACAATGTTATACATAGAAATTCAAGACAAAGGGAAGGGGATTGAAGATCTGGAAAAGGCAATGGAACCCTTGTACACCACAAAGCCGGAATACAACCGTTCGGGGATGGGGTTTGCCTTTATGGAGGCCTTTATGGACGATTTAGAGGTGATTAGTGAACCGGGAACCGGAACACTGGTCAAAATGCAAAAAAAGATTGGCTCCGGTTCTTGGCTTGAAGACTGTTAGGTGGTGGCTGTATGGAAGAAGTGTCAGTACTGATTGCCAAGTCACAGCAGGGAGATAAAGAAGCAAGAGAAGTACTGATAGAAAAAAATTTGGGGCTGGTACATGCCATTGTTCGCCGATTTATGGGGAGGGGAGTAGAGCAGGAGGACTTGTTTCAAATAGGAACCATTGGTCTGATAAAAGCCATTGACCACTTTGATTTGACCTATGACGTGAGGTTCTCCACATATGCAGTTCCTCTTATTAGCGGAGAAATTAAAAGATTTTTGAGAGACGACGGTCCGCTCAAGGTTCCCAGAACCATAAAAGAACAGGGCATGAAGGTATGTGTGGCGAGACAGAGATTGCAGGGCATGCTTGGACGAGACCCCAATTTGGAGGAAATTTCAAAAGAATCCGGACTATCCGTAGAAGAGGTGATTACTGCTACGGAAGCAGAATATCATATAGATTCCATATATGACTCTGTTTATCGAAATGATGGAAAAGAGCTGATGCTCATGGATACAATCGGAAAGGAGGATAAGGAAAACGAAGCATTATTAAATCACATGCTTTTGCAACAACTGATGCAGGAGTTAACAGAGACGGAGAGCAGATTGATTAGAATGCGCTATTTTCAAGATAAGACGCAGGTGGAGGTGGCCGGTCATCTGGGAATCAGTCAGGTGCAGGTCAGTCGTATGGAAAAAAAGATTTTATTAGCCATGCGGGCAAAAATGCAGGAAAAAGTTTGTTAAGTTTTTATAAATTTGTATGTGGGTCTTCCCAAATGTTTTGGTTTCCTTTATAGTATAATAGAAGGCAGGGTTTTGTTAGAAGAAAGGAAAATGAATGAACAGTAAGGAAGAATTTGATAGAAACAATGCAGCAGTCGAAGAAGAAATTACTCTGCGTTTGCGCGAAAAAAGACGTTTGCGAAAAAAGCGCAGCAAGATGATATTGGCGGGAAGCTTTTGTATTCTTTTGTTTGTTACGGTAATTGCAGCCCATTTGCTCATTTATCTCCGTTTAGACAAGGATTTGCAGGATGAGGTTGCAGAGGTAAGCAATATGAATGCACAGGTAGTTGAAGCGGAGGATTTGTATACCAGAGAAGAATTGGAACTATATATAGAACAGATTAAGGAAGAAGCAAGGCAGGAAGGTGCTCAGCAGATTCTGGATGAACTGGAAGCCGGTATTAACAGTAATACAGGTATGTCGGGTATACTTCGGGAACTGTACAGTGACAAAATTGTATTGGCCAGTGGCGGCAGATATCACTTTATTCCCATTAATCCTAATTTGAAGCAACATTCTTATGTTACGGAAGATTTGAGGCTTTTTTCTGATGGTTCTTTGGAATATGTGAAGGACGGAGAGGTTATCTCTTACAAGGGAATAGACGTATCCAAACATCAGGGAGAAATTGATTGGGAAAAGGTGGCACAGGATGGTGTAAAGTTCGCTTTCATTCGTGTCGGAAACAGAGGCTACGGAACAGGAGCTATTGTGGAGGATGCATTTTTTGAAGCAAATATAAAGGGAGCCAT
>JAZSII010000078.1:0-14670 GCA_045533725.1 Acetatifactor sp.
GATAAAAAGGTAAGTGTGTAGTTCTTAATATACAGATAGCAAAAGGACGGTGGAAGAATCCACCGTCCTTTTTGTATTTCATAAATAGGGAGATTATAAGTATTTTAACAATTCTTCGCGGATACCGTCCATTCTGGCATCAGAAAGACCGAAGTCCATTTCTTTGTAACTCCATGCACTTCTGGAAATAGAGTACTTTTCAAAGATGCTGTTGATATCTTTGTACCATTTCAAAGTTTCTTCAGGAGAAACGATGTCGATTACACCGTATTCGCCACAGTAAAGGGTGGTATTACATTCTTTTGCCTTAGCAATAGCAGAAGCAAAGAAATCATCAAAGAACTGGGGAGTAATCTTGCATTCTTCGTATGTTAAGCGTCTGTTCTGATCAAAGATGGTTACCCAATGAGCACCCTGGTGTGTAAATTCAATAGGATCATAGCAGTGGAAGTTGAAGATTACCTTATCGTCATAAGGAGCTGCCAAATCCTTAACAGCAGAAGCAGAGTTGTTATAGTAGCTACCAACCAAGATGAGGGTATCGGGAGCATATTCACGGATTCGCCTAATACATTCGTTGGAAATTCTGTTCCACTCATCAATATATTCTTTTGCGGTTACTTCATTTAATAATTCAAATGCGACATGTGCAGGGTCATTACCGAAACGTTTTGCCAACTGGATCCAAAGAGCATAGAAACGCTCCTGTAATTTTTGGTTGTCAAAGAAACCGTCTTCTTTTTCACCGTCATCGAAAGAGTAGCCTGCAGTTTTGTGAAGGTCAAGAACGGCATTTAAGTTGTATTTTCTACACCATTCCAAGGCCTTTGCAATTCTTTCAAAACCGTCTTCTTTATAAGTACCGTCTTCGTTTTCAACTACATTGTAGTCGAGAGGAATTCTCACATGGTCAAGTCCCCAGGAAGCAATTTTTGCAATATCTTCTTCTTTAATGAAATTGTTTAAACGATCTTCGCTGTAATCACACTGTGAAAGCCAGCCACCTAAGTTAACCCCTTTGTAAAAACCCATACTTTTTAACATTTTTTGTCCACCTTTCTTTGAAACATTTAAAAATAATTTCGACACATAGCTGTCGAATCACTTAAGATGATTTAACTATAGCATAGAAATAAGATGAAAACTATCAAATAACTGCCATTTATATTAAAAAATTGTGAAATGTAATGCATAAAAGACAAATAGATGATATAATTATTAGAAAATTGATATGACGTATGGTAAGTAAATGATAGGGTATAGAAAAATACTCTATGGAGGATTATGTAATGAAAAAAATATCAAAGTTATTGGGATTATTCTTTTTGACGGGTATGCTTGTTGCATGCGGAAAGGGAGAAGATGAGGAGATTGTTCCTGCTCCCACACCGGAACAAACAGTACAGGATAACAATGAAGAGAAAACACCTGAAAAAGCAGAAGATGTTACAGAAATCAAAGACCCGGAAGCAGAGGAGATTACTGAAACCAAAGACCCGGAAGCAGCAGAAGAGAAAGCGGTAGCCATCAGTATTGATTTCAAGGAAGGAATGCCAAGTAGTTTTGAGGTTGCAAACGGATGGTGTAACGGCAGTATGTTCAATGTAACCTGGAGAAAAGGGAATGTTACATTTGAAAATGAAAAAATGCAGTTGATTATTGATCATGATACGAATCCGAAGGATGGTATTCCTTATTCGGGCGGAGAGTTCAGAAGTAAAGATTTTTATGGATACGGTAAATATGAAGTCAGCATGAAGGCAGTAAAGAATGACGGTATTGTAAACTCGTTCTTTACTTATACCGGACTTTCGGATAACAATCCATGGGATGAAATAGATATTGAGATATTGGGAAAAGATACGACACAGGTTCAATTTAACTATTTTACAAACGGAAAGGGAAATCACGAATATATGTATGATTTGGGATTCGATGCAGCAGAAGATTTTCATACCTACGGATTTGAATGGTATGAGGATAAAATAATATGGTATGTGGACGGAGAAGCGGTTCATACAGCAATTACAAATATTCCTGTAACAAAAGGGAAAATTATGATGAATGCATGGTGCGGTACCGGTGTGGACGGCTGGCTAAATGCTTTTGATGACAGTAATTTGCCGATTGCGGCAGAGTATGAATGGGTAAAGTATACTCCCTTTGAATAGGAGATTTGTATGGATATTAACAGGAAATTGTCCCATGTAGAGTTTTTGAATCGTGAATATAATGTTTCACATTTGTCTTATGAACATGAATTGGCGTTTTTTGACAGTATTAAAAACGGAAGAGTGGAAGAAGCGAAAAGATTATACAAGCCTCTTAATAGTGATGATTTGGGAAAGCTTAGTGAAGATGGTTTGCGAAATATAAAATATCATTTGATTATTACAGTTGCTTTTATTACGCGCTATTGTATTGAAGGCGGTATGGAAATGGAAACCGCCTATAATTTGAGTGATATTTATATTCAGAATATTGATAAGTGCACAAATAAAGAGGAGATTAATGAACTGCACAAAATATTGATTGAAGACTACGCAAAAAGAATGCAGGTTATTCAAAAAACCAATCTATATCCCAAAACAATTATGATTTGTTTAGATTACATATACGACAATTTGCATACTAAAATTTCGTTAGATAAGCTGGCAGATACAGTGGGGCTTGCTCCTACCTATTTATCCAAGCTGTTTCATAAAGAAGTAGGGATGACAATTTCTTCGTACGTATTAAAGAAACGGATAGAAGCTGCAGAAAATATGCTTAAATATTCGGAATATACTTGTACGGAGATATCCAACTATTTGTGTTTTAGTTCAGAAAGTCATTTTATTCAAGTGTTTAAAAAGTTTACCGGATTTACACCGAAGCAGTATAGGGAACGGTTTTTCAGAACAAGATGGGGGTTGTAAAGCAGGGAGAAGACAAATGAAAAAAAACAACTTATTTCAGGAGATTACAAGGTTATTTAGAAAATGCTTTCCGTATATCGTAAGAGATGATGAGACTATAAGACAAATTCTTGCGCATGAAGGTAATATCTTTGTGGAAGAACGAAATGATGCCGGAGATTTAGTTGGTATTTCGGTTATTCATGAGAATGTAATTCTTCTTTTTTGTGTAGAAGAAGCATATCGTAATAATGGAATCGGAGAAAGTATGTTAAAGCGTTCGGAAGCACTAATTGGTTCCGGTGGATATCAAACCGTCAAGATAGGTGTGGGCTTTGATTACTTTATGCCCGGTGTACCGACATCCAAGCGTTATGCGGATGCAGTCAATGAATGTTTGGATGAGCGAATTACGGATGAAGCCGGACGCTTTTTTGAAGCCCACGGCTATAAGCATTCCCAGGACGGTAATATTTTTGATATGCGTTTTGCGTTGAAGGAGTTTAGCAGAGAGGCATATTCTGTTGGAGATACTATTAACGGAATTACTTATCGTTTTGCTACGGAAAGTGACAAAGAGGCTGTTTATGCATGTACGGACGATGCATTGAAGGAGTTTACAAAATGGTATCAATATGAGGGCTTATATTCTTCTGAGCCTGTACCGAAGGTTCTGATTGCTACGGACGGAAAAGTAGTATGTGGTGCGCTTTTGGTGGAAGTAGCCAATGAAGAACAGAAGCTTGGGACAATCGGCTGTACCTCTGTCAGAAAAGCATATCAGGGAAAGGGAATCGCTACCAACATGGTAACCCTTGGAACAAAGTATCTGAGGGATATAGGTATGAAGGATGCATATCTTAGTTATACCTATACGGGACTGGATAAGCTGTACGGATATGCCGGATACAAAATATTTGTTTACTATATGATGGCACAGAAAGAATTGTAGAATTTATTGTTTTTTTGGAGATAATGTGGTATAGTAAAGCGTAAAAGTAAGTTGTAAAATCGGAAGGAGCCAGTACTATGATTTTTAAATGTAAGAATTGTAGCGGAAATACTATATACAGTCCTGAATTGCATGCCCTATATTGTCCGTATTGTTCCAGTGAAAATACAGGACAAAGAACAAATGATGCGTACGGGATTCAGGCATGTCCGGATTGCGGCGGAGAACTGACTATTGAAGAACATACTTCTGCGCTTCGTTGTAAATATTGTGAGAACTATATTATTTTGAACGATAGAGTGGAGGGTGAGTATCAGCCTCATAAAATTATTCCGTTTAAATTTAGTAAAGAGATGACGAAGAAATTATTAAAGGATAATTTCAAAAGATGTGTCTTTGCACCTACAGATTTTTTGTCAGAAGCCAGATTGGACAGTATGCAGGGTGAGTATATTCCATTCTGGATGTATGATTATCAGACCAACTGTAAGTATCAGGGGGAAGGAGTAAAGCTTCGTAGTTGGAGAAGCGGCAATACGGAGTATACAGAGACCTCGTATTATAGTTTGGTGCGAGACTTGGATATTACATATAATGATATTCCGGTGGATGCGTCCATAAAGATGAATGATAACATTATGGATATGTTGGAGCCGTATAATTACACAGAAATGATAGAATTTAATCCTGAGTATATGTCAGGATTCGGTGGAGAAAAGTATAATATAGCTTCTGTGGAACTGGAATCCAGAGCCAAGGAAAAGATGGCCAAAAGTGCTGATGCCATTTTGAGTCAAACCGTAAGCGGTTATTCCAGAATTACACCTCAGCTGAAAAATATTAACGGACAAAATGTCAAGACGGAGTATTCACTTTTACCGGTTTGGAAATATACATACACTTATAAGGATGTATTATATCCGTTCTATATCAACGGGCAGACCGGAAAGATAATCGGTAAAGTGCCGGTTTCCTTTAAGAAGGTGCTTGCTTATGGTGCTACTTTATGGGCATCGCTGACCGGAATTATGCTCCTTGGCGGATATATTTTGGATAGATTATTGTAATGGGAGGTACATATGAATACAGATGTGAAAAAGCTGGCAAGACAGCAGTATTTTAAGTATTTTAAAATGTGGTTCATTGTACTGGTTATTGTTGCAATTGTGGCAGGCGTGTTGTTTGTAATGAGTAAGATGAATCCAAAGTCTTATCCGGACAGAGAGAATGATGAAGCACCTTCAGAGAGGGTGTATGACGAGGCGGATGTTCTCTCTGATAAAGAGGAAGACAAATTACGAGAACTTATAGAAGAGACTGAGAAGAAGATTCAGTGTGATATTATTTTGGTTACCATTGATCAACCGGTAGAGAATCTGGATGAAGATGAAATGGAAGAATATGGTTATCGTTATGATGACTGGGAACTTAATATGCAGGATATTGCAGATGATTTCTATGATGAGAGAGAGTTTGGATATGATGAAGCCGGTGATGAAGGAGAAGGAATTCTGTTTTTGGATAACTGGTATCCGAATCAGGAAGGAAGTTGGATTTCTACCAGTGGGGATGCATATGCAATGCTTGGAGAGTACGAAATCGACAGAATAATTGATGCGGTATATGAAAACATTGAGAGTGACCCTTATGATGCTTACAAGGCATATGTAAAAACAGCAGAAAAATACCTGATAGATGAAGAGAATGATGAAGGGCTCGTTATTTACGGCGGAGAGCATGGAAATGCTTTTTTGTTGGGAGCAATTGGAATTCCGATTCTTGTGGCAATTATCTTTGTTTTTGCCAATAAGAAATCAAAAGAAGGTAAAGTTACTACGACAGCATCTACATATGTGGCAAACGGAAGACCTCGTGTAAATGTCAGTCAGGATAATTTCCTCAGAAAGACTGTTTCCAGCAGAATTATTCAAACCAGCAGTTCGGGCGGCGGTACCAGAAGCGGACGAAGTGGTGGTTTCGGTGGCGGACATCGAAGCAGTAGCGGCAGGTCACATGGTGGCGGCGGTAGAAGAAGATAGTAAAACAAAACTTCATAAGTCAAATAAAAAAGGGACGCTTGTTTTTACAAACGTCCCTTACAGTTGTTACGAATAAAAAAACACTCGCATGACGGTACGAGTGTTTTTATATATATAGATTTAAAATTAAGCCATTGCATTAACAGCTTTGCTAAGACGAGAAACCTTTCTTGCAACGTTGTTCTTGTGGTAAACGCCCTTAGAAGCAGCCATCTCGATAACCTTAGTAGCATTAACAAGTTCAGCCTGAGCAGCTGCCTTGTCACCAGCTTCGATTGCTGCGAAAACTTTCTTCATAGCAGTCTTAACACCGGACTTGATTGACTTATTTTTCTCAGTTCTAATCTTTGCAACTTCGATTCTTTTCTTTGCAGATTTGATGTTAGCCAAAGTTCTACACCTCCCATTGGATTTGATTCAATTATTACTAGAAAATGTTTCACTTAAGCCAGACACGGACGACTAAGTAAACATACTCTTATATTTTAGACAAGGATTACCATTTTGTCAATACATATTTCATCTTTTTTTAGAAAAAATAGTGATAAAGTTGTGGTTTTCACATGGTATGACGAGTTGGAGGCATTTATGAATCATTTTCAGGTTAGAACGGATTTGGTATTAGAGGCCAGAGAAAGTGTTACAGAGGGCAAACGGGAGTTACACGGAGTGAATGTAGAGGAATATAATATTACCTCAAAAAACATTCATGTAACCAAGGTTTTCATTGAATCGAGGAATGCAGCAAAGGCAATGGGGAAACCGATGGGCACATATATTACCATAGAAGCCCCGGAATTATTGGAACCTGATGAGGATTATCATAGAGAAATTTCTGAATGTTTATCCAGGGAATTGCAGGGCATTTTACCGAAGCAAAAAGATGGAATGTCCATTTTGGTGGTAGGTCTTGGAAATCGGGACGTAACTGCAGATGCACTTGGACCAAGAGTGTTGGATAATTTATATATTACCAGACATATGATTCGGACATATGGTAAGGCGGCATTTGAAAGTAGTGGTGTCAATGAAGTAAGCAGCATTGAACCGGGAGTTATGGCAAAAACAGGAATGGAAACGGCGGAGATTGTGAAGGGTGTGGTATCAGAAACGAAACCGGATGCTTTAATTGTTGTGGATGCTTTGGCTGCCAGAAGTACAAAACGTTTAAATCGTACCATCCAAATTGCGAATACGGGGATACAGCCGGGCTCCGGTGTGGGGAATCATAGAAATGCGTTGACTTTAGAAAGTCTGGGAGTGCCGGTAATTGCAATCGGTGTTCCAACAGTGGTGGATGCAGCAACCATTGTGGGAGATGCATTAGAAAGGATTGCAAGTAATAAAAAGGAACTGGATGATTGGAAAAGTAAGGAGCGTTTTCGAGCGGCCTTTTCGGAATTGAATAATATGTATATGGCGGGAAGAGGTATTGATGGCATGATTAAACGAGTCAGCTTTACATTGTCCGAAGGAATCAATATGGCATTGGAGTTTAAGGAATAGGGATTATTTTTTACACATATATTGAAACAACAGGTGTAGAAAGTGTGTGTAAATGATAAAGAAATACAGTGTGTTTTATATAATCTGTAGCTTGCTTATAGTCAGGATAATGATGGATTTTGATTCTTTTATGGTAAGCGGAGAAGAAGTACTGTTTCCTGTCTTGAGTTATGAAGCGGCGGAGATGGTAGATATGGTACAAACCCAAAAGACAGAAATGCTGTTTCCGCTTTTAATTCCGAATAAGACAGAGGTAGTTATTGCAAAACGTGAGGACAGCTTCAGGCTTACAACGCTTGAACCTGTAGAGTTATTAACCATGATGGAGTTGGAAAATGTAGGGGAGGAGCTTGGTATACCTTCCATAGAAGAGAATGATATAATTGATACCGGGATTACGGAGGAGACTGTAGCGGAAAATGCAGAAGCAGAGGAAATTATTCCTACAATGTTTGTTCCGCATGCTCTACAGAGAAAAATTGATCCGAAAACCATTGCTGATTATGATTCTCTTGTGAAAAATTTTTATACTATAGATGCCTGTGCCATGGTCGGAAGCGAATACTT
This sequence comes from Acetatifactor sp., assembly GCA_045533725.1. Lineage (GTDB taxonomy): Bacteria > Bacillota > Clostridia > Lachnospirales > Lachnospiraceae > Acetatifactor. The sequence continues at coordinate 7,962 of JAZSII010000078.1, forward strand.
GGATGCTGACAAATTAATGCAGGTGGATTTGAGGATTACAAAGACGGAAGAACAACCGCAAATATTGATTTATCATACTCATTCTCAGGAAGGCTTTATAGATTCTGTTGCAGGAGATGCCTCTACTACCATAGTTGGTGTAGGAGAGCATCTTGCGCAGATTCTGCGGGAAGAATACGGATATAATGTATTGCATCATGTGGGTGAATATGATGTGATATCCCGTGATAATGCATATTCCAGAGCTTTACCGGATATAGTGAAGATTTTGAAAGAGAATCCAAGCATTGAAGTGATTATAGATTTACATAGGGATGCCGTAAATGATGATTATAAGCTGGTAATGGATTTGGACGGAAGACCTACCGCGAGATTTATGTTTTTTAATGGTGTCAGCAGTACTAAAAAAACCGGTAAAATAGAATATTTGGAGAACGAAAATCAATTGGAAAATCTGGCATTTTCGTTTCAGATGAAGAAGGCAGCTGAAGAATACTATCCGGGACTTACGCGGAAGAACTATATACACGGCTACCGTTATAATATGCATCTTTTGCCCAGAACCACACTTCTTGAGCTTGGGGCCCAAAACAATACATTGGAAGAGGCCATGAATGCCTGTGACCCCATTGCGCACATTTTGGATATGGTTCTGAGCGGAGCGTAAGTGTTGATTTGAATATTGCACAATTTTCGGATATCTGTTACAATCATACTAATTGTGAAATGATGTATTTTTGTATAAGTGAGGACGAATAGATGGCAGTTACAGACCAGAGTAAGATTCGTAATTTTTGTATTGTTGCCCATATAGATCATGGTAAGTCTACGTTGGCAGATCGTATTATTGAGCATACAGGTCTTTTGACCAGCAGAGAAATGCAGGAACAGATTTTGGATAATATGGAGCTGGAAAGAGAACGCGGCATTACCATTAAAGCCCAGACTGTACGTACGATTTATAAGGCAAAAAACGGAGAAGAATATATTTTTAATCTGATTGATACACCGGGACATGTAGACTTTAATTATGAAGTAAGCCGTTCTTTGGCAGCCTGTGACGGTGCAATTTTGGTTGTAGATGCTGCACAGGGGATTGAAGCACAGACACTGGCCAATGTTTATTTGGCGTTGGATCATGATTTGGATGTATTCCCTGTTATTAATAAAATTGATTTACCCAGTGCCGAACCGGAAAGGGTTATCGAAGAAATAGAGGATGTTATCGGTATTGAAGCGCAGGATGCCCCTTTAATTTCTGCCAAAAACGGAATTGGCATTGAGGAGGTTTTGGAAGCTATTGTAGAGAAAATCCCGGCACCCAAGGGAGACGCTGCCAAGCCTTTGCAGGCATTGATTTTTGACTCGGTATACGATTCCTATAAAGGAGTTATCATCTTTTGCCGTATTATGGAAGGTACGGTAAAGAAAGGGACTACCATTCGTATGATGGCAACCGGTGCCAGGCAGGAAGTGGTAGAAGTGGGGTATTTTGGCGCAGGTCAGTTCATTCCCTGTGAGGAATTGTCAGCCGGCATGGTAGGATACATTACGGCATCCATTAAGAATGTACGAGATACCGCTGTCGGAGATACTGTTACAGATGATAAAAATCCTTGCGCAGAGCCATTGCCCGGATATAAAAAGGTTAATTCCATGGTATATTGCGGTATGTATCCGGCAGACGGTGCCAAATACCCTGATTTACGGGATGCTTTGGAAAAATTACAGTTAAATGATGCTTCTTTGAATTATGAGCCGGAAACCTCTATTGCATTGGGGTTTGGCTTTAGATGTGGTTTTCTTGGTCTCCTTCATTTGGAGATTATTCAGGAACGTCTGGAAAGAGAATATAATCTGGATTTGGTCACTACCGCACCGGGAGTTATTTATAAAGTATTTAAAACTAACGGCGAAATGATTGAGCTTACCAATCCCTCTAATTTACCGGACCCCGCAGAAATAGAACATATGGAAGAGCCTATTGTCAGTGCGGAGATTATGGTAACACAGGAATTTATCGGTTCAATAATGGAACTATGTCAGGAACGCAGAGGACGATACCTGGGTATGGAATACATGGAAAATCGTGCACTTATTAAGTACGAGCTCCCGTTGAATGAGATTATTTATGATTTCTTTGACGCTTTGAAATCACGTTCCAGAGGCTATGCCTCTTTTGACTACGATATTAAGGGTTATGAAGAGTCTAAGCTTGTAAAGCTGGATATTCTCATTAATAAGGAGGAAGTGGATGCCCTTTCCTTTATTGTACATGCTGATTCGGCTTATGAGCGCGGTCGTAAGATGTGTGAAAAATTAAAAGAGGAGATTCCGAGACATTTGTTTGAAATACCCATACAGGCTGCCGTAGGTGGCAAAATTATTGCAAGAGAAACCGTTAAGGCTATGCGTAAGGATGTACTTGCAAAGTGCTACGGTGGTGATATTACCCGTAAAAAGAAGCTTTTAGAGAAACAAAAAGAGGGTAAAAAGCGTATGCGTCAGGTAGGTAATGTAGAGATTCCTCAGAAGGCGTTTATGAGTGTTTTGAAACTGGATGAAAAGAAATAAAGTGTAAGAGAGAGTCGTAACAGGCTCTCTTTTATACTAAATGGGAGAATTAAAATTGGAGATTTATATACATATACCGTTTTGTGTGCAAAAATGTAAATATTGTGATTTTTTATCTGCACCTGCTGATGAGGAGGCACAGAATTTATATATGCAGGCTTTGTGTCGGGAAATCCGGGGCAGGAGCCCGGAATATGGAGAGTGTGAGATAACAAGCGTATTTGTGGGAGGAGGTACCCCAAGTACTGTAAAACCGGAATGGATTACCGAGATTATGGAACTTTTGTATGCAAATTACAAAATATCCGGAAATGCTGAGATTTCCATGGAGGTAAATCCGGGAACGATAACTGAGGAATCATTGAAGGTATATAGAGCGGCAGGTATTAATCGACTCAGTATCGGTTTGCAGTCGACTAGTGATACAGAGCTGAAAAGAATAGGGAGAATACATGATTATAAAGCATTCGAAAGTTGTTACAGGATGGTGCGTGAAGCCGGGTTTGAGAATGTGAATGTAGATCTTATGAGTGCATTGCCGGGACAAACCTTTGAGTCTTTTCAAGAGTCATTGGAAAGTGTTGTTCAATTATCACCTGCTCCGGAGCATATTTCGGTTTACAGCCTGATTTTGGAAGAAGGGACACCCTTGTATGCTGAGAAGGAAACACAGGGTTTAAACTTACCTGATGAAGATACGGAACGCCTTATGTATAAATATACGGAAGCGTTTTTGAAGCAATATGGTTATGTAAGATACGAAATCTCTAATTATGCAAGAGAGGGCTGTGAATGTCGTCATAATATCGGTTATTGGGAGCGCGTGGATTATTTGGGCTTTGGTATTGGTGCTGCTTCCAAAGTCGGAAATAAGCGATTTTCCAATACATCGGATATGGTGGCATATGAAGCGAAACCATGTGATTCATATATAAATATACAGGAACTTAGTAGAAGTGAAGAGATGGAAGAAACCATGTTTTTGGGGTTGCGGATGATAAAAGGGGTTTCTGCTGCCGTGTTTGAGAAAACTTTTGGGGTTTCGCTTGAAAATGTGTATGGAGAGGTGATTCAAAAGCATTTGCAGAATGGTCTGTTAATCTGGTACGAAGAGGGTAAGGAACGCTTCTTACGTCTTACTCAAAAAGGATTGGATGTAAGCAATTATGTGATGTCAGATTTTTTGGAGCCTGGTCTTTTTTAAAATATAAAGCACTGTAACTGTCCTAGTTACATAGAATAAGTTTAAGAGAAATCCTACGGAGGTTTCGTTTTGAAAAGTTTTCAAAAACCTTTAACCGCAGGAGAGGAAGCTTATTATCTGCATATGGTCAAAAGTGAAGATAAACAGGAAGCCCAAAAAGCGAAGGATATATTAATCGAAAGAAATATGCGTTTAATTGCGCATATTTCAAAAAAATATCAAAATTCAGGAGAGGAATTGGAGGATTTAATTTCAATAGGCTGTATCGGTTTGATTAAGGCAATAGATTCCTTTGATGTGAACAAGGGTCGTTTGGCAACCTATGCCTGTAAATGTATAGACAATGAACTTCTGATGATGCTTAGAGGAAAGAAAAAAACAGCAAGAGAGGTTTCGTTGTTTGAGCCAATAGGACAGGACAAGGAAGGAAATGAAATACATCTGCTGGATATTATTGAACAGCAGCAATATGATATTGTGGATGAACTGGAAAAGGAAGAACGAATTCGAAAACTTTCAGGTATTATGAAGGAGGTATTAACAAAAAGAGAGCTTGAGATATTATCCATGCGATACGGATTAGCCGGGGGTAAACAGTTTACGCAAAGTGAAATAGGTGAAAAATATTCCATATCAAGGAGTTATGTGAGCAGAATAGAAAAAAAAGCACTAAATAAGTTAAAAAACAGATTTGAATATGAATGAATTATGTTGTCAAAAACACTATATTAATGTATAATATACATGGTATTAGGGGGAATATACATGCAGTTTGTTAAGAAAGAGGACTTGAAAATAGGCATGCGTTTGGCTAAGCCGATATATAGTAAGCAAGGTGTTTTGCTTTTTGACAGAGATTCCAGACTTACACAGCAAGGAATTAACAGTGTGAATAACTTCGGTTTGCTTGGTGTATATATTCTGGATCCGGCCGAACCGTTACCACCTATATCTGAAGAGGACATAGCGTTTGAAAGCTTTCAGACTATGATGGTTTTTCAGATTGAAGAGGAATTAGAGAAGATACGCCAGACCTCCCGGGTACACAAAATGCAAAGCTTAGCCGGTATGATTATAAAGCAGTATGGTCATCTGGATAAAAAGATATATTTTTATCAGAACTTAAGAAGCAGAGATGATTTTGTATATAAACATTCGTTAAATGTAGCCATATTATGTACCATGATTTCCCATGTGCTGAATGTGCCGTTGCAAGAACAACTGAATACTGTTTATGCGGCTTTGGTGCATGATATCGGTAAGTTAGATGTCTACAGTATGGCAGGAGAGAATATGAATATACATCCCGACAGATTATGGGATGCCCAATTTGCAGCGGGTTCTCTGATTGAAGGTGCTTTTTTGGATGGTATTTTTATTCGAAGAATATGTAATCAGGCGGCAAGAGTGCAAAGAGAGTATGAAGCCGGAAGAACGATTACGGTTAAAATGGTTATGGGGGCTAAGATTTTATTAGTTGCAAATCGGTTTGACGAAATTACCGCCATGCAGTTAGATGCTAATAATTCAGACTCAGAGGTTCGTGCGCTTAAAGAAATGATGGACAAGCCTGAGATTTATGACCCGGAAGTGGTACATGCTTTGACACAGGTAATACATATTCTGGCTCCGGGAGTCAGTATTGTCCTAAACAGTGGAGAAAAGGCACTTGTTTTAAAAGAAAACAGTAGAAACATTCTCAGACCGGTGTTGTTAAGTTTTAGAGATAATAGTATAATAGATTTGGCGCTGGCTGATTATTCGGATTTAAGGATTGTTGATGTATTAAAAAGCCTGGATAACAGGTGCATTATTGATAATGATACATTAAAAATGGCAGGATTTTAAAAGAGGAGGATATATATTATGCCAAACATAGAGGATATACTCAAAGTAGCAAAGGATGCAGGAGCGTCCGACGTACATTTAACAGTAGGAATACCGCCTAAGATGCGTGTTTATGGTAATCTGATTACCATGGATTATCCGAAATTGCTTCCCGCAGATACTTTGGATATTTTAATTTCTATTATGACAGAAACACAGCGTGAACGTTTTGAAGAACGTGGAGAATACGATATGTCGTTCTCCTTACCTAATGTTGGACGTTATCGTTTGAATGCTTTTAAACAGCGTGGTTCTATTGCTATGGCATTCCGTTTGGTAGGAACCGAGATTCCTTCTCCTGAAGCGTTGGGTATTCCTAAGTCCATCGTTGATTTGTATCAGCGTAAGCGTGGTCTCGTATTGGTTACAGGACCTACAGGTAGTGGTAAATCCACAACTTTGGCTGCTGTAATTGACAAGATTAATACCTGTAGAGATGCACACATTATTACCTTGGAAGACCCTATCGAGTATTTGCATCAGCACAAATTATCCATGGTTAACCAGCGTGAAATTGGTTTGGATTCAGATAATTATTCGAATGCACTTCGTGCTGCACTCCGTGAAGACCCTGATGTTATTCTTATCGGAGAAATGCGTGACTTTGAAACCATCAGTATTGCGATTACCGCAGCAGAAACTGGACACTTGGTATTGTCAACCTTACATACCATCGGTGCAGCAAGTACCGTAGACCGTGTAATTGACGTATTCCCGCCTCATCAGCAGCAACAGATTCGTGTTCAGCTTGCAAACGTATTGGAAGCAGTTATTTCACAGCAGCTGATTATGACAGCAGATGGAAACGGTCGAGTTGCAGCATTTGAGGTAATGCATGCAAATCACGCTATTCGTAACCTGATTCGTGAAGGTAAATCACATCAGATTCCTTCTATTATTCAGACTAATCGTAAGATTGGTATGATTACCATGGATGATGCGATTGTTCAGTTGTATGTGGATGGTCGTATTGACAGAGATATGGCAATTCAGTTCGCACAGGATCCTGATGCAATGGATGCAAGAATTTAGTATGTTTTTTAG
>JAZSII010000025.1:0-4458 GCA_045533725.1 Acetatifactor sp.
ATGGACAGCGGTCTGCATTTTTTAGTGTCTTATAATCACTGATATTTCAAGCTGTCTATTGCCAACTATTAAATTTAATACTTACCTGAATCCGTGAAATTCAGATTTTTTAATAAGCAGGGATTTCATTCCGAGCAACGATTTATGAAAAAACTCGTCTTTTAGGAATTATATTCCTGCCAGTTGCCTAATTTATTATCCATATAGCTTTTGAACCTAAAAAAGTGGTCAGGAAATAAAGCTATGTATGTTGTAGCTACCTTTTATGCCAGAGCAAAGCGCTTATAAACTTCCATAAAAGCCTGACGCCATATATTACTTCGACCTAATGCCAGAACTACACGCCGCCCATGTGTTGTTACATGTCCGGCTATCTGAATCAGATTATTTATAACAGTTCTGATTCTACGGCGTTTTACGGGGTGTTTGCTTTTGGGTGCACGTTTACTTTTAAGTGTTTCCTGCCCTATGAGCCTTAGAATGTTGTATGCCAGCACAGTTAATTCAAGTACCAGTTCATTTGTATCGAACTTTCCTGACGGAAGTCTCTCAACGTCCATATCTGTCTTGATTTCACTGTGATACTGCTCGCATTCACCATGTGCATGATATCCCTTTATGATATCGTCATCGCTCCAGCCAAGGTTTGTCCATATGGTATTGCATTCGATATCCGGTATCATTAAAAACTGACCATCCCTGTCAGTTGTACGCTCGATTACTTCATACACGATTCTCATTGTAATAGTCTTGTTATTACCTTCAGAATCTTTGTAATCGACATCTTTCCAGGATGAACCAACATATACTGTTTTTCCATCACGTGGATGACGGACATCCTTGCAGCATTCCTTTACTTTATCAAGCCACTCCTGTTTGGATTCCCCACGGCGAAGGTTTCTTTTTACAATAAACCATGAGCCATCCTCGATGAGAATACCAAGATTTTCAGCAGCATCATTTCCGGAATCCATGCGAATGAGCAGTTGCTTATCAGTAAGCCGGTGGCTGTATTTTAAAGTCTGACGCAAAAATTCCGGAGTATTGCACTGGCTGTGCTGGCTTCCTTCACGAAGCTCCGTATTCACGAGAAAACCTTCGGTTCCAATGTATGCCATCATTGGAGCGTAGCCTACAAAACCTTTATAAGTATATGAAACCCCTTCCTTGTGAGTTTTTGAATTGTCCATAGGTGTGACATCAAGGTCAACAGGAACCATGCCGGTTTTAAGGCATGTTGGCTTAACGTTATAAGTGTTGAACATTTCAGCATTGGCATTCAGGATTTCTTCTCTGAGGGAAGAACCAATATCATCCATTCTCTGACGTAATGTTTCAGCAGATGGAATGGTTCTTGTAATCCCAAGTGCAAGCTTATAATACTCAGGGTCAGCCGACATTTCACGGATATCCTCGTAAGAGGTTTTTCCTTGACAAAGCAGACCGATGTAGGAAAGAAGGATATCGCCATTTTTAATCTGGCTCTGTGAACGTTTGCCATCAATCTTCATGTTGTTGCATTTTTTTATAAAATCGCTTTTGCCAAGCATCTGACCGACAAGTGACAGACCACTTGGGGTAATCAGGCGTTCATCAGAAAATTCAATAATCAGCTTTTGCATTGTCATTCACCTCGTAAAGTTTATAACAATATTTTACTACATGAGGCATGGGAAACAAATAAAAAGCGAACAAATTTTTACATTTTTTTCACCCAATGGGTGAAAATGAAACAGGCTAATAAAAACGCATTCATCCTTTGATTTTCAAGAGAAAACAAGGAGTGTGACATAATGAGTTTCACGGATTCAGGTTCTTTTCATACTTCTAACAAATTCCCCCACATATTTTACAGAATCCTTACCATACTCTGCAATGCGTTTTATAATGGCTGAACCTACGATTACGCCATCTGCAATCTTTGCCATCTTTTCCGCCTGCTCAGGAGTCGAGATTCCAAACCCAATAGCACACGGAACATCCGTATTTTCCCGCACAACTTTGACTATGGATGCTAGGTCCGTTGTAATCTCACTTCTGGTTCCTGTCACGCCAAGACTTGATACAAGATACAAAAATCCTTCCGCCTCCCTTGCAATCATGGCAATTCTTTTATCAGATGTGGGAGCGATCATAGAAATCAAGGCAACACCATACTTTTTACAAATCGGTGCAAACTCCTCTTTTTCCTCAAATGGTAAATCCGGCAGAATCATTCCGTCAATTCCTATCTCCTGACAGGTACTGATAAATTCCTCTGCCCCATAGGAAAACACTACATTCGCATAGGTCATAAACACAAGTGGAACAGTTACCTCTTTTCTCAATTCCCGCACAAATTCAAATATCTCATCCGTTGTCACACCTCCCTGCAACGCTCTTAAGTTTGCTCCCTGAATGACCGGCCCCTCTGCTGTGGGGTCTGAAAAAGGAATTCCAAGCTCTATGATATCCGCTCCGTTTTCTACTGCTGCCTTTACAAGTTTCCCCGTAGTTTCAAGGTCAGGATCTCCGCAGGTCAGAAATGGGATGAATGCCTTACCGTTCAAAAATGCTTCTTTGATTCGCTGCGCTCCTGTCTTATTCATAAATATCCTCCCCTCTGTATCTGGCAATGGCTGCACAGTCCTTATCGCCTCTGCCGGAAATGGTAATTACGATGATTTTATCCTTATCCAATGTTGGTGCCAGCTTCATGGCATAGGCCACTGCATGGGCAGACTCAATTGCCGGAATAATACCCTCAGTTCTTGACAAGAACTCAAAGGCTTCCACCGCCTCTTCATCCGTTACAGGTACATATTCTGCCCTTCCCATATCGTGGAGATTTGCATGCTCCGGTCCAATGCCTGGATAGTCCAGTCCTGCGGAGATGGAATATACCGGCGCTATCTGCCCGTATTTATCCTGGCAGAAATAGGACTTCATTCCATGGAAAATGCCAAGTCTCCCCGTATTGATGGTGGCTGCTGTTTCAAAGGTATCGATTCCTCTGCCTGCTGCTTCACAGCCAATGAGTCGTACCTCTTTATCCTCTATGAAATGATAAAAGCTGCCAATTGCGTTGGAACCACCGCCTACACAGGCAATCACCGCATCCGGAAGTCTTCCCTCCTTTTGCAGTATCTGCTCCTTGATTTCTCTGGAAATCACTGCCTGAAAATCACGCACTATGGTTGGAAAAGGATGCGGTCCCATGACCGAGCCGAGACAATAATGAGTATCCTCAATCCGTGAAGTCCATTCCCTCATTGCCTCAGAAACCGCATCCTTTAAGGTAGCGGTTCCGCTGGTAACGGGAATCACCTCTGCCCCCAAAAGCTTCATGCGGTACACATTTAATGCCTGTCTTTTGGTATCCTCTTCCCCCATAAATACCACACATTCCATATCAAGAAATGCCGCGGCGGTGGCAGTTGCCACACCATGCTGACCGGCTCCCGTTTCTGCTATCAGTCTGGTCTTCCCCATTTTCTTTGCAAGGAGCGCCTGCCCTAAGACATTATTAATTTTGTGGGAGCCGGTATGGTTCAAATCCTCACGCTTTAAGTAAATTTTTGCACCACCAAGCTCTCTTGTCAGCTTCTTTGCAAAATACAATCCTGACGGTCTGCCTGCATATTCATTTAATAGTTCCTGCAGTTCCCGGTTAAACTCTGCATCCTCTTTATACCGGTTATATGCTTCTTCTAATTCTATCACTGCGTTCATTAAGGTTTCCGGGATATATTGTCCTCCGTGAACTCCGAAGCGTCCTTTTTTATCTGTCATTTTTATCATCCTTTCCTCGTACAGCCTTTACAAAAGCTGTCATTTTTTCTTCATCCTTTCCTCCACCTGTTTCCAGTGAAGAACTGGCATCCACACCATAGGGATGCAGACTATCTATGGCATCTGCTACATTCTGTGATGTCAAACCGCCTGCCAGAAAATAAGGTCTGTTCATTTCACTCAACAGATTCCAGTCAAAAACTTCTCCACAGCCTGCCCCGGCATCCAAAAGTACCATATCGGCGATACTTTTTTCTGCTCTTTGCACATCTTCTGCTGTCTTTATCCGAAATGCCTGAATAATGGGAAGCTGTATTCTCTTTCGAAGTTTTTCCAGATATACTGCATCTTCGCTTCCATGAAGCTGTACAACATCAATGATGCCCATCTCTGCTATAGCAGCAATCACCTCTATGTCTGCATTTACAAATACTCCCACAGCCTGAACAGATGGCAAAAGCAATGACTTTAAAATAACAGCCTCCTTCGGTGCCACATACCGCCTGCTTTCCTTTGCAAACACAAAACCTACAAAATCCGGCTGCAGTTCATTTGCCCATTCTATATCGCACACTCTTTTTAATCCACAAAGCTTTATCTTGGTCATAGGCAGCCTCTCAATTCTTTCAGCTTCTCTTTTTTATCCTCTGCACGCATCATTGCTTCCCCGATTAAAACTGCATCCAC
>JAZSII010000012.1:0-4114 GCA_045533725.1 Acetatifactor sp.
TAGCTGTCATGGAAAGAGAAGCCCAAATTGCGAATCTTACCCTCTTCCTTTAACTCTTCCAAACGCTTCACTACGCCCATTTCCAGCATCTCGCGCCACCTGCTGCCATTCATGGCATGCATCAGATAAAAATCCACATAATCCGTCTGCAACTTGCCCAGCTGTTCATTAAACAACTTGTCCACATCCTCCAAAGAATGTACTGCCCAAAGAGGAAGCTTGGTTGCCAGATAGAAAGAATCTCTGTCATACTTCTTCAACACTTCACCCACGAAAAGTTCACTTTCACCGCCATGATAAGGATATGCGGTGTCAATATAATTCACACCTGCCGCAATGGCCTTGTCCATCATTGCTTCCGCCAATTCACGGTCAATCTTACCCTCTGCATTTGTGGGAAAACGCATACATCCAAATCCTAACAAAGATGTTTCTACTCCCAGTTTCTCCATTTTTCTCTTTTCCATTTTGTAACCCTCCGCTAAAAATATAAATAACAAATTTATTATACTACAATAATACAAGAAAGAACAATGCAAAATATGTACTTTACAATGTTCTTTCTTGTATTATAGCTTTATGAATAAATACTATTTACATCTGCCAAACCAGAAGATATCCACCGTAAGTTTCCGGGTCAACTACCGTACCATCTGAGTAATATTCCAGCTTACCATCGTACCATTCATATATGATTTCACCATTTGCAGTACTCTTATAGGTATGGAATATTTTATCCCCTGTTTCTATGGTAATAAACCCATAATCCCGAGATTCATCTTCGCAATAAAAAACTGAATTTGAAAAATATCCATTTTCTTCATAAAGAATAAGACCAATAACTTTACCATCTGTGGTCACCAAACGATACGCCTTCTCATTTTCAAAATAACTCCACCCTACATATTCATAAGGAGCTGCCCTCTCTGCCAATTCCGGGTCGATAAGCATCTTCTGCAATCCGTCTATATCATTTTTCACGAACATATTGTAAATATCATCAATCCATGCTCTGTCTTCCGGAAGAGGTGCCTCTGTCGGCTCCGGACTTGGGGCTTCGGTCGCTTCCGGAGCGGGAGCCTCCGTCGGTTTGGAAGTTGGTGCTTCTGTTACCTCCGGAATGACCGTTGGGACTTCAGTAGGCACAGGTGTCGCCTCCGGAGCTTCCGTTGCAATATCCGGGATATCGGAGATGTTATCGGACGACTGTTCATTGCCGCAACCGGATAGCAACATTGCTGTCACAGAAATAAATGTTAACGCTTTCAATAAATGTTTTTTCATAGGCTTTTTCTCCTTTTTGCATTTTTAGTATTTTATTGTTTCTACTATGTAGTTCCTTCAAGTTTCAAAAAAGTTTTATATATTTGGCGTTTTTATATAAAATTGGGGGCACAAAAAACACCGAGAAAGATTCTACTAATCTCCCTCGGTGTCTCACTTTTCTTTATAATTCTACTGCACCAAATCCAGATGCTGGACCGTTCCTACATTACCGTTCTCGTATAAGAAAATTCCGGTGCTTCTTAAATAGCCCTGACTGACATTTTCTGCATTGTTAAGAGTAAAGTCTGTGGCTTGATTTTGCAGACAAATGGCGCCCACACCGGACTCACGCAAGGAAAGTAAAACATCCTTGCCCGTTTCATCCTTGCACCAGACCTTCAACTTGGACCAAACATCATCGTCCTCATCAATCCAGCCATCCCCGTCCTCATCATACTCTGCCAAATCCGCGAAACCATTGCCTGACTTGGGTCCGAATAATTCGCCGCCGTCATTAATGACACCATCGTCATTTTTATCCAACGCCAGATATCCACTACCTGCACCAAGCATGGAGATTTCATCCTGTTCGCCGTCTGCATCAATATCAAACAAAAATTTCTGGTCACTTAAGGTTGCCATGTCATTTTGCAGATTGATAACCAGCGGATCACATACCCGCTGAAACTGCGCAATATCATACTCTTCCCTATAATACTGCATAAATTCACGGCTCATACCCACTTCTACGTTAAAAGATACTTCCCTGCCGTCCGCAGTAGTTACCTTGCCCTTCGACGCAAAGGCTACGCTTTCTTTCTCATAAAAGGCAGTTTCTCTGGTCAAAGACACCTGCTTCATAGGCAAAAACTCCAAAGTTGCCGTGTTAATATTCTGTGACGCAGTACCGGCATCCTGTGTTGCATTTCCGGCATTCGACCCGGACGCTCCGGCAAAGTGCTCTTCCTCGCCTAAAAACTCGTTGGTCTTCTCCCTGCCAAACAAGAGCATGAAAATATAACGTGTTGTATAATGACGAAACTGAGCCATGGTATCATCCGTGGACGAGCGAAAATAGACCTTGCGGCTACGCATGCTTTCCACTCTGTCCCGCAAACTGATAATAGCATCCTTTGACATTTCGTTAGTTGTCGGTTCCTCTTTTGTCTCCGGCTCCTGTGAGCCAACGTCACCTCCTAATAGAGATGTGTTACTCTCTGTCTTTCCTCCTTGATAATTTTTCAGCACAAAACGACTGTATTGCACTGACGAAGATGTATATCTTCGGGCGGATTCCATTCCTACTACACTGGAATCAATACGCAATATTACCCCTTTCCATGCGTCACTGCTTTACCTGCCCTTCCCTGATTTATGCAAAACAAAAAGGAAGATACTTCCCGAAAGCCTCCTGCTTTCTGTCCATACCCTCCTTGGTGACGAATTCAAATAAGTACTAAATATTATTCGGCCTTGAATATTTGTACATTGTATATCGGCAGGTTTTCGGCAAAATGAAGAGGGGAAAGTAGCATTTTGGCTATTTTTTCAACATCCATATATGCCAAAAATCATCCCCTCTTCTGAAGCGCGACATATATAAACCGGAAAATAAGGCTACCTATACGCCTCTACCACAAAGCTCTCTACCCGAGACGGATAAAAACGTAATAATCTGTTTCATATCCACCCCAACGATAATCTCCGCTTTTCCATTCTATAAAGAGATATTCCATCCCGTCAATAATCTTGATTTCATAGGCACAGGCTGTGCTGTTCCATTTGCGCAACAAATATCCCTTGGTCCATTCCTGCTTTGCTCTTCCGCTAATGATTTCCTCACCATAAACACTGACGCATTCTCCATTGGGAAGAAACTCTACTTCCTTAAAATAGGGAACAAAATTTTCTCTTATCACTTCCGGTGTGAAGTCTTCTTTTCTTTGTACAAAGCTTACTGCTTCCCACTTACCCACAATCCTGTCATCGTTTACAAAAGGCATATCCATGTTATCCTTGCGACTCAATTCAAATGCGCTATAGTGTCGATTGTCAAGCTGGCGGAGCACCAAAAGTGTCGTCCTGTTACTTTGCAGATAGTCATAAGACTTAAGCTGAACAAACATATAAAGTCCATCTGATTGTTTTTCAATCTCATACTCATTGACATAAGAACAATCGCCACAGTCAATCAATAATTTTCCCTTTGTCCATGAATAGCACCAGTACCATTCTCCCTGAGGAAGAAAATAAATCTCGCGTTTTGTACTTCCAACTCTGACACCGGGAAGCTTTTTGTTTAGGTCAAATTCCCTGCGACTGTTGTATTCGCCAAGGATTTCCCATTTACCTATTACCCTGTCATCATTTTCAAAGGGTAAATGCACGTCTTCATGCATTAATTCAACACTTGTAGTTTTCATAAAAGTACCTCCTGATATTTTCTCGCGGAGCTCATCAATCCTACCCAGAACTTCCCTAATCTGTTCTTTCTTTTCTTCAAATACGGCATTCAATTCATTTTCCGACAGATTGCCCGCTATTATTTTCTTGATTTGAGCAAGAGAAAACTCTGCTGCTTTCAATTCATTAATTCGCTCACACACCGCAATCTGGCTTTCCGAATAATACCTATACCCTGTGAAAAGGTCAATATAAACCGGCTTTAGCAAACCATAGCTGTCATAATAGCGCAAAACAGAAACCGGCACATTGCACGCCTTGGCAAATTCTCCAATTTTCATTGATGTCTCCTCCTTCATTTTTTTAAGGTACCTTATATGCATATCTTAAACTTAAAGTATGGTTGAGAGTCAAGGGGGTTTTTCACACTTTTTTCTCCCCCTGT
>JAZSII010000156.1:0-2240 GCA_045533725.1 Acetatifactor sp.
ATCTTTACACTGTGACGTTCATTCCTTTCCACCATGACACCAATATTTTGCATTGCCTTCAAAAGTACGATAATGTCACGTACATCCGGCACATTGTCTATATATACGGTTTCATCCGTCATAACGGCCGCAGCAAGAATAGGAAGCGCAGCATTCTTAGCCCCTCCTATTTCTACTTCTCCTACTAATGGATTACCGCCTCTGATTGCGTACTGTTCCATTTTGTTACCTCTACATCTATCTATAAATTTACATAATTATCCTGTTGTCAAAAAACAATCTTTGGAAGAATTATAACACATCTACATGAACTTGTAAACTGAACGCATGTTTGCACTAAATATAGTGTTAATCCAGGTAATTTAAGGGGTTAACCTGCTTACCGTTTATCAGCATCTCAAAATGCAAATGAGGTCCGCTGGTAATACCGGTATTACCACTAAGTGCTATCTTTTCACCCTGTGTTACAGTTTGTCCAACCTTAACCAAAACCTTACTCAAATGTGCATATCTTGTCTGACGTCCATCCGGATGATTAATGTAAACAACATAACCATAACCGCTACCCCAGCCGGCCTTTGCAACCGTACCACCGCAGGAAGCTACAATAGGAGTTCCGACAGGTGTTGCCCAGTCGTGTCCCTTATGGTAGGTACTTGCACCTGCCGTAGGTGCTGTTCTGGGACCGAAAGGTGAAGAAGATCGTCCGCCGGACAAAGGCTTAATATAGCTGGGCGGAATCTTGGTTCCACGCTCTACAATCTTTGGAACAGCTTCCATAACCACTTCTTCTTTTAAAATATCTCGTCCCACCTGGGTATCATTCACGTAGGTTTCATCTGCAATTACTTTTCTGAATCCTGCTGACGGTTGCTGCAAAACAACCGTCTGGGTGGTATACCAATCGTCATTATCTACATATATTATTTCCGCATCATAGATTTCTTCATAGTAATTCACCTGATGATGAACAATGGACAATTCCGGTTCCGGAACGGTAATAATCAATTCCTGACCAATCTGCAATGTAGAATTTACACTTTCCAAGCTATCATTCATTGCCACAATTTCATCCATGGGAATATTTACGGTAAGTGCAATTTCCGACAAGGTATCACCGCGCTGAACCTCGTAAATCTGCTGCTGTTCCTGCTCCTGTGTCAATTCCTGAATTGCTTCATCCAATGACTTCATCTGGTTTCTAGACAAATAAGCCTCTACAATCTCTATATCCTCAGAAAAGCCAATCTCAGACAGTCCTAATTCATAGTCTTCAAAGTCCTTCTCCGTTTCCGGCTCATATTCAGCAAACATTTCCTCAAGTTGCTCACTGATACCGGCATTGATAAATACCTTCTGCTCCGTTTCCTCTTCCTCTACTATATTTTCCACTACCTGCGCAATCAATACATTTAATTCACGGGAATTATCCTGTACCAATTCAATATCAAAGGAATTTTCCGTATCATATTTATCAATGGCAGCCTCTAACAGCCTTTTCACCTCATCGGTGCTGGAAAGATTTGCCATGTATTCATTCACCTTAACCGTGTAGGAACGATGCATGGTCTCAATCATGCTGTTTTGAAGCGCAACTGCCATTCTGTCTTTTACCAGTTTCTCATCATCGAGAACTCCGAAGGTAACTACTTCACTTTTAAATTCTGTGGTGAAGTCCATGAAAACCAATTCCGAGCTTTTAGAAGCAACATATTTTCTGGTTTCAACCAACCAGCGCTGCGCTTCTTCCACGTCCGCCACAACACCTACTTCTTCACCATTTATAAACATATGATATACAGTTTCATGAATCACCACATCCGGGGCATACTTTTCCACATCGGCAAGTATTAACATTCCCACGAAAAGCACCAAGAGAACCGCATAAATATATGTAAGCTTTAAACCTTTTGCGTACTTTGTAATCTTCATTTATTTTCAATCCGTCTTAATCTAATCTGTAACAATTTTGTAACAGTTTCATTCTATCATATTTTTTTCAATTGTAAAGTCCCACTTGTTGGAGTACAATGAAATTAATCAGAAAGGAGGGAATTTATGAGCATTTTCTTTCATATTGATGTAAATTCAGCATTTTTAAGCTGGTCTGCATTAGAAGAACTAAAAAAAGGTTCAAACATTGATATTCGCACCATTCCCTCTATAGTAGGCGGGGATACCCAAAAGCGCCACGGAATTGTACTTGCCAAATCCATTCCCGCCAAGGCTTACGGTATCCA
>JAZSII010000105.1:0-5970 GCA_045533725.1 Acetatifactor sp.
GGCATTGCAGTCAATGATATAGTTGGCAATACTAATCGCCCGCTCTTCAATATAATCTTTCAAAAGAAATCCCCTCAACATGCTTTTTTACAGTTTATGAAGCATGTAAAGGGGATATGACTGGTATTTCAGTCTATTCAATATCTATATACCCATCAATCAACTCATATATCCAATCCTTCAGATTCGAAAACCGGAATCCCAACTTTTCTGCCTTATCAGTGTTGATACTGTATTCAGGTTCTCCGTTATAAGGTGCTGCATCTCCTTTAGTATCAAGGATTGCCTTTTTGCCGGTTTTCTGCTCCACATAGCCAAGTATTTCCTTTAAGGAAATGGTTCCATGGGAAGCTCCGTTAATGGCTCCTTTGAAATCCTTGTCCGCCAAAAACGCCATGAATTTTCCTGCTTCCTCAGAGCCTATGAAACCCATTTGGACATCCAAATTGTCTATGTGCATGGGAATGGATTTTTTCACATGCTCCACATAAAACCGAAGGCGTTCCGTGTAATCGTCCTCTCCAATCACAAAAGGATATCTGACTGCAATCCAATTTTTGTCACTATACTTCTGCCAAAGCGCACATTCCGCCTGCCGCTTTACCTCATCATACGGAAAGTCCATACGCTCACACCATACCAGTTCCTTGCCCATAGCATCAAAATCTTCTTCCTTGGTATTTATGGTTTTCGGTTCATAAACGGCGGTACTGGACATGCAAATATATTTGCCACAATCTATCGCCTCCATTGCAGACTTGATTTCATTGGAGCAATACGCAATTTTGTCGTATACAACATCAAAATACATCCCTCGGAAAGCCTGTTTCATTTGTGCCGCATCCGTTCGCTCCACTTGTATTCTTTTCACTGCATCTGCAAAATTATCTTCTACCCTCTGCCTTGTAGCTATTGTGACTTCATGTCCTTGCCTGATTAATTCCCAAACCATGGATATCCCGAAATATCTGGTTCCGCCTAACACTAAAATTTTCATACATTCCTGCCTCCTTTGTATGACCATGGTTAATTCTTCTCTATAATTCATTGTACCACCTGCAAATGGATAAGTCACTCAAGCCGCAATTATTTTTTTGTGATACAATAAGATAAGTCACCTAACAAATGATATTCTGTACCGACTATATGGGTGAAAGCATTGATCAAGCGCTTGGAGAATTATTATGAAAAAACATGAATTGGTGAAATATTTTGATGAAAGCCTTATGGATAAACTGTTTGGATTTTGTTATGCAAGAACAAAAGATAGCTATGAAGCAGGAGAGCTGTGCTCAGATATCATCTTTGCTTTGGTAAAGGCATCCGGGACCGATGGAGAAATCACAAGCATATATCCTTTCATTTGGAAAGTTGCCCGAAATGTATATGCAGACTTTTCCAAGGGCAGAAGAAAATATGCTGATAAGTTCTATGAAGGTAATGCAGACGAAGTTTTGCAATATGTGGCGGACGATAATCAAGATGATAATAGCAACGAATTACTTTCTTCTGTTTATCGCCGTATCGCATTTCTTACCAAAGCTTATCGCGAAGTCATGATTATGTACTACTTAGACGGTTTATCCATTGCAGAAATAGCCAAGCGGCAAAATGCCAGCGAGGTAGCTATTCGTCAAAGATTATTTTCAGCCAGACAAAAAATCAAAAGCGAGGTAGAAAAAATGACAGAAATCTATAATAAACCTTTAGCACTGGACAAAGTAGATTATATTATTTGGGGAACCGGCAATCCGGAATGGGGCGATCCACGCGAACTTGGTACCAGAATGTTTTCCAATCATATCATTTGGCTTTGTCACAAAAAACCTATGAGCGCTGCTGAAATTGCCGAGGAATTAAATGTCCCTACTCTTTATGTAGAAGAAGAACTCGAGTTCCTGACCCAAGGCAAAAACGGAGAATACGGATTCCTTCGCCGGATGACCAACGGCAAATACGCCATCAATTTTATTCTGCTTGATAAAGAAATCATTGAAGAAGCGCATGCCTTATACACAGAACAATTGCCTCAGATATGTACCATCATATCCGACCACATTGCAAAATACAAAGATGAATATCTGGCCTTCCCCTATTTAAACAAGATGGTGGACTGGAACTTGATTCTTTGGCAACAGATATTCCCCATGTCTCAAGCTTTTTCTGAAAGAGTTGAGGATATCCTTGCCGAAAAATATTTTGCAGAGTACGAACAGACCAACCGCCCATTCAGCATATTCGGCTATGTAGATAACGGTAAAGCTTATGGCGGCGGTTGGGACGGAATTGTAGCTCAAAATGTATGTGGTTACTCATTAGTCAGCATGGATAACATATATATCACACGTATTAAAAACCACTTCCACTGCGGACATAATATTTCTAACGATCCCCAGATTCAATTGGCCATTCGTGCAATAGACGGACTAGCTATTTCTACTCTGCCGGAAACAGAGAAGGAACATGCCGCAAAGGCTATTGAATGCGGATATCTGTATCGTGAAGACGATATGCTCTATACAAAGATTTTGGTACATGGAACAGAGAACCATAGACAACTTTTTAATATTACCGGTAAGCTACACAACGCCTTTGAAAATGAATGTCAAATTGTTGCTGCAAAGCTTGCCGCTCTAATCAAGAAAAGCATTCCAACATACCTATTAGGAGAATGGAAGTTAGCTAATAAACTTGCCAATATGCCTGTGCTGGATTCTGTTGTGGAAGCACTCATTGAGCAAGAAATTCTCATTCCTCCTATGGATGGTATTGGTGCTGAGGGCTGTTGGATGAGCGTCATGAAATAAGTGCAAAGCGAGGGTACTCCAAAGTCATCTTGACAGTTAGAGTACCCTCTCTCTTATGCAATTTAGAATGACCAAAAGCAGTACTCGATATTCTCCGCCTTACAATATTCCTCAAACCGCATTGAACCATCCTCACATCCAAATTCTTTTTTCAATATTTCATCAATTGTACACCATTGCACGTATTGCATTCTTAATACGGTAAATAATTTATAAGCCGATTCTTCCCCTAATTCATATACAAATTCGTAAGAATCCCTTCCGTTTATAAGCTCACATTCCTTACCTGTATCGCAACCACAAAGGGCCAACTTCCTATCTCGAAGAGTTATTGTCAACTGCCTGTTAGGGGAAGAATACAGTTCATATTCACCGTCCTGCAAATCACTTGTGACTTGATTATAAAACCTTTCCGCCCACCTGTCCTCAATCCATTCCGCCTCCCTTCTGTCAATTTCTACCACATCATTAGGTAATCTGTAGGTTAACTCATTCCATTTGGGCGTACCTGAATCTAAACAATAATTTTCACCATCTACACATATCTGATAGATTTCATCCCAAAAATAACTGTAATAAAACTTAACAAAAATATCTTTAAAGAGCCCTACCATTTCCCAGTATACCTTAGATGTCTTAGTATTATATTGCATATCTTCCAAGGCATCTATCATTCTGCTATAATATTGTGCCTGTTTTTTCTTTTGAAGCATTAAAGCGTTCCCACACCTTTTCTCCCAATTTTTGATAATCCTTATACAGCGAGCGAAGATTAGAAACCTTATCTGCAATTATCAGCATCTTAAATCGTGCGGAACCTTTGGCAGTATCATCAATCGCTTTTTCCTTTCGCTCATCCCACGTCTTCGACTTATCTTCACTATGTCTTTCTACCAATTCAGCGACTTCCTCACCAAAGGTTTCCATTATCATTTCAATGGTTGTATCCGTATCCTCCACCACATCATGTAACACCCCTGCCATTAACAAAGAACAGTCAGCATCCATAGCCTGTAAAATTCCCATCGTTTCCAAGGGATGCATAATATATGGAAGGTCACTTCCCTTTCGTCTCTGCCCGGCATGCTTCCGAGTAGCGAATTCTATAGCTCTGGTCAATCTGCCCTCTGTAGGTTCTCCAATTTCTTTTATACTCTCTCCTTCCCTATATGCCTGATATCTTTTGCACTTTCTACACTCCGCTATCTCTTTAGACACATCCGCCTCTATTGGGATATAAGGCAACGCATCATTAACCAAGTCTTCACTCCGCTCTCCCTTTAATAATTCCTCACATTCCCAGCATGTAACATCTTTTTGGTAAACTTCACAATAAAACTTCTTTTCCATAGACCTTGTACTCTCCTTTCGGCTTGCACAACCCTTTCCTTACGTTTTAATTGTCTACACTTATATTATAGTCCTACCATTCGATATTTACAGCATTCTCTACTTGAATGTCCTCCACTATTTTCAAGTGGTGCTTGAATTATCTTGGACCCTACTCAGTCCCTTCCCCATCACCAAGAAGAATCCCTTTGATATTCCTATCAATCTGCTCCTCACTTAATCCTTGCTGTATCAGCGGCTGAATCACTTCCCTGCTCTCTTTGATACAGCTGTTTTGTGGATATTGTAGATGGTTTCCTCTGCCCGAATGGTATCCATGCCAATAAGCAGATTAATGCTTGTTTCATAAATATTTGCCAATGCAGGCAAAAAGGTAATATCCGGATAGGATTCCCATAGTTAAGGTTATTGTTTCCAGTTCCTGTTACTCTGTCTGAAACCGTTCCGAAAGCATGGTAAAGTTGTATTCGGTTATTTTTCCCAAAGACCAGTCCTCATACAGCTTTGTAAACAGCCCATCTACCTCGGCTTTTAGTCCAACAGAGAAACGGGGAACTAAGACAGAGTATACAAGACTTAGAAAGTTCTTACATAAAGATGGTTATTTGCGAATTGCACCGGAAGTGTATATACGGATAGTGCAAAATAGGAACGCATCCGAAAAACATTATAGAAGAATATGCACCTAAAACCGGAACAGTAAGACTTTTACGTTTGACAGAGAAGCAATATAATAATATATACATGGTGACAGGTGAAGCGGATTATCAGGAAAAAGAAGTTGGAACAAACAGTCATATTATGTTATAATATGTCTTGTAACAGGCTTATTATCTATTTGGGCAGATTCTAAAATTTTGCACTAAATATAGTGGTTGAATGACCCGCCAAAAATGGTGTATCGTTTAACAGTATTGCGTGTTTCAAAGAGAAAACGCAGAGTAATCTAATATCGTTTTTATAATGTTGCGGCAACATTTGTAAGATTTACTGAAAATCTGAGCTGCCGCTTCAGATTATTGCGATGAGGCGTTGAATATATGCGGAAAGGAGCGCTATGGATAAAATATATCCGATTGATTATAAAAAAAAATATATGGCTCTATTCCTTGCAATCTTTATAGCTGTGGGAACAGCCCTTCTCTCATTGATGTTTGTCAGTAACGGAGCTTCTTTTTCCGATATAAAATACTTGTGTATCGGAGCTGCCGTATTAGCACTGATGTGTGTGGTCTCTGATTTCACAATGAACAGAAAAAACAAAGCTAAGGTTTCTCATATGCAGTATATGCTATCTTGTCCGTATGTGACAGGAAAAGTCTGTGAAATCAGACGGATTCCTTATTTTTTCGGCAAGGAATTCAAGGAGAACTCTGTATTCTGTGTAATGGGACGCAATGTGGTTTATCGTGTCGTTGTGTCTTTTCATAGTCCTGTTACCGGCAGGGAGGAAATCGTGGTTTCTGAACCATACGGCAGAAACGTTGCTTCTTATGTGAATGATAATAACGTTGCAGTTCATTATTCGCAGGACGGAGAATACTGGATAGAAATATGAATAGAATCGTCAAATCTCACAAGTGTACTCTACACTGGAGTAAGTTTAGAAGTCACCGTTTATGTTTAACTCACGAGTAATCCTTAGGGCGAAGCAAATGAGTGGCTTCAGTTGAATGACCCGCCAAAAAGGGGCGTTGCCTCCTTTAGATTCTCCCCGTTCCCACTTCGACACACTTTGCGGTGTAATACCCAAAAAATCTGCAACATCCTCTTGTGTATAATTTTTCATCATACGATACTTTTTCAAATTTTC